>JANMBR010000354.1:0-5647 GCA_031360505.1 Acidobacteriota bacterium | reverse complement strand
CGATCCCCGACCGAGCCTCGGGCAGATCCGGGTCTGGATCCGAACCCGGCTCAGGCGCAAACTGGGGTGGTGAAGCCGGGAGTCGTCGCGCGCGTTCTGACGGAGACGGAGTTTCCGGAATGGAATGACCTCGTGGCACGGTCGGCCGAGGGCTCCCTCTACAGCACCCCCGAATACCTCGACACGTTGTGCGGCGCCGCGGGAGGAACCTTTCGCATCCTCGCGGCGCGCAAGGGCGAGGAGCTGCTCGGCGGAATCGGGCTCTACGAGCGACGATCCGGCCCGGGCGCATACGTCTCGCCGAGGCTCCTTCTTTATTACAACGGGATCGTCCTGCGCCCCTACGACACCCGCTATCCATCGCAGCGCACCGCGCGGCACAACGAGATCCTCGAGTCCCTTCGCGAGGGCCTCGCGGGCCTCGGCCTCGGCCGGATCGCCCTGCGGTGCCGCAGCCCCCTGACCGACGTCCGCGCGCTGCTGGCGAAAGGTTGGACCGCGCGCCCCGACTACACCTACGTCGTGCCACTGACCGACCTGGACGCCCTCTGGTCGCGAATGGAGCAGAACCTTCGGCGGCTCGTCGACCGATGCACCGCCCAGGGACTCACCGTGACGGAGGACGACGATTTCGAAAGCTTCTTTCGCCTCCACTCCCAGATCCACGAGCGTAAGGGCGCGCGGCTCTACCTGCCGCGGGCCGCCTTTCAGACCTACTTCGACCGGCTCCATGCGGGCGGGCTTGCGCGGCTGTACCACGCGAGGCTGCCCGATGGTCAGTCCGTCTCGACCCAGCTCGTCCTGCTCGGCTCCCACGCGATCTCGCACACGGCCAGCGCCGCTGCCGACTCTGCGCACCTGAAGCTCGGAGCCACGGCCTTGCTCCGGTGGAACGTCTTCCGCCGGCTCTCCGAACAGGGCGTCGCCGGCAACGACCTCACAGACGCGGCCCTGAACCCCGTGACCCACTTCAAGGCGCAGCTCGGAGGCAACCTCGAGACCTGCATGTTCCTCGAGGCCCCGGAGTCCGGCCCCTTCCGTCGAGAGCGCCGGTATGCTGAGGTCGTGAACCTGATCCGCAGGAAGTCTCGCTCGGTCGCGCGGCGCCTGCGCGGCGGCTCTCGAACGTGAGGCACCGACGCCGATGACGGGCGCAGATGTCGTCTGCCAGACGCTCGAGTCGCTCGGCGCCGACACGGTCTTCGGTCTGCCAGGCTCGCAGAACGTCGCTCTCTTCGAGTCGCTGCGCACCTCGCGGCTCCAGACGGTCGTCGCCATGCACGAGCTCGGAGCGTCGTTCATGGCCAACGGGTATGCCCGGGCTTCGGGGCGGCCCGGCGTCCTCACGACGATTCCGGGCCCGGGATTCACCTACGCGCTCACGGGCCTGGCCGAGGCGCTGCTGGACTCCGCGCCCGTCCTGCACATTCTTGGCGGCCCCGCTTCGGGCCCGGGCAAGCGCTTTCAGCTTCAGGCCCTGGATCAACGCGCCGTCGCGGCTCCGCTCGTCAAGCGCGTCTTCGACGTCGACGCGGCGGACCGCATCGAGACCACGATCCGCGAAGCCTATGCGCTCTGCCTCGCTGGTGAGCCGGGCCCGGTGATCGTCCAGATCCCGGCCTCGCTCCTCAAGGCGGACGCCCCGGCTTCGAACGAGCCGCAGCGATCCGCTCCGACT
Source organism: Acidobacteriota bacterium (assembly GCA_031360505.1). GTDB lineage: Bacteria > Acidobacteriota > Thermoanaerobaculia > UBA5066 > Gp7-AA6 > DAHUXD01. The sequence continues at coordinate 3,969 of JANMBR010000354.1, read as the reverse complement.
CCGCAGACCCCGTCCGTCGACGAGATCGATCGCCGTTTCCGCCAGGCGCGGCGCCCCTTGTTCTACGTCGGACAAGGAGCCTTCGAGGCGAGCCGCGAGCTCTGGGATCTCGTCAAATCGCTTGGCGCGGCCGTGGTCACGACGACCTCGGCGCGCGGAATCCTTCCCGAAGATCACCCCCGCGTCCTGTGCTTCGATCGACGAAACACCGAAGTGTTGAACGAGCTCGTCGCGAGCGCGGACCTCGTTCTGGCGCTCGGCTGCAAGTTTTCGCACAACGGCGCCCACGGCTTCCGCCTGCGCCTGCCTGCCGACCGCCTGATCCACGTCGATGCCTCGACCGAGGTTCTGGGAGCAAACTACGACGCCTCGTTGACGCTGGCCGCCGATGTTCCGACCGTCATCCGGGCGCTCCTCGAGCGCCGGAGCGGCGAGGGCGGTTCGGCCGAACGGGGATGGTCCGACGAGGAGCTTCGCTCCTGGAGACAGCGCTCCGCGGAGGCTACTCGCGCCGGCGCCGAACCGAAAGTCCGGGGACTGCGCCCGGGCGCCGTGAGCGATTTCTTTTCGATGCTCCGCCAGGCGATGCCGCCGAAGTCCTGCCTCGTGCTCGACTCGGGCCTGCACCAGATGCTGGCGCGGCGCTATTTCCAGGTGCTTTGCTCGCGCGGCCTCATCCTCCCGACAGACCTGCAGTCGATGGGGTACGCGCTCCCGGCGGCGATCGGAGCGAAGCTTGCCAGGCCGGACCAGCCCGTCGTCGCTCTGCTCGGAGACGGCGGCTTCGCGATGTCCGGGATGGAGTTGTTGACGGCTGTGCGCGAGCGCGTGCCCCTCACCGTCATCGTCTTCAACGACGGACACTACGGGCTCATCCGCAAGCAGCAGATCGGCGCCTACGGACACGCGTTCGGGACCACGCTTCTCAACCCGGACATCCGGGGGATCGTGGAATCGATCGGCGCGAACTACCTTCGGCTGGGAGACGACGCCGAGCGGGGGCTCAAGAAGGCGATCCGCGGCGACGGAGTCACCGTGATCGAAGTTCTGCTGCGTGATCCCGGGCGCCGCCGCCTCCGGCGCGTCGCAGGAGGCCTGGTCTCGCGGCTCAAGCGTCTGCTTCCGGGCCGTCGCTCGCAGACTGGTTCTCGATGAATTCCTTCCTGCAACGCCTGTTGGGCCGGCGCCCCGGGGTGCTAAAGTTTCCCTCCAGGTTTCATCAATGGAATTGGTTTCCGTCCGAGTCGCGGAGGCTCCCTCCGCTCGAGGCCGAGTGCGCCTTCTCGGGGACGTGGTCTACGACGACCGCCCCCGAGAGCCCGAGCAGTACTGGTTCGATGTTCCTGAAAAGTACGCTGGGTCCCTGAGCATCTCCGGCAACCCCTGGCTCGCCTGCCTCTTGCCCCTGGCCGTGAAACGAGGGGAAGCGCTGCGCCTCTGCCTCCCGGCCGACCCGATGCTGCTCGCAAACGCCGCTCGCCTCATGCAGATCTGGTCTGGCTGGTACAAGAGGCTTCGCCCGATTCGTCTTGAGGCGAGCTCGAGCCTGACCGATCCGGGATCCGGCGTGCGGAAGGCAGGTGCCTTTTTCTCCGGCGGCATCGACTCGTTCTACATGGCGCTGCGTGACACGGACCAGGAAAGGATCGCCGGCGTTCCCAGGATCGACAAACTCCTCTGTGTCTGGGGATTCGACATTCACATTGACACTGCCCATGAATTTCAGCGCCTCCGGTCACGGCTTTCCGAGGCGGCCGACGCCCTCGGCAAGGAGCTCGTCGACGTGGCGACCAACCTGCGCGAAGTCCGTTTTCGCGAAGTGGACTGGGGCCGTCTGTCGCACGGGGGTGCGCTGGCAAGCGTCGGGCTGGCCCTCGAGCGCGGATTCGACTCCCTGTGTATCGCGGGCACCCATTCGGACGGACCACTGCGACCCTGGGGATCCCATCCGGAGACGGATCCCCTCCTGTCGACGAGCATCACCAAGATCTTCCACGTCGGTGTCGGAATCCCTCGAAGCGAGAAGACGGAATACGTGTCCCGGTCCGATGTGGCGATGCGATCCCTGCACGTTTGCTACCGCATCAACTCGGCAGACAACTGTTGCGACTGCCGCAAGTGCCTCCTCGCGATCCTGACGCTCGAGGTCCTCGGGGCCCTCGACCGATGCCCGGCCCTGCGCCGACGGACGCTCGATCTCGACCGGGTGAGAAAGATCTATCTCCGGAGTCCGGCCTACAGGCGTCTCTATCGCGACATCGAGATCCGCGCGCGGGCCGCAGGAAGGCGGGACATCGCGGAAGCAATCGCGATGTGCCTGCGGCGGTCTCGCCGCATGAAGCCCTTGCTGGTCACTCTTCGGTGGCTCGAGACGAAGAGGGGCATCTGGCGCATCGCCCGGCTGCTGCGCCTGAGGACCCTGGCCGGGTCGGTGCAATGAGGCGGCCTAGTTGATGGCCGCGGGGCCGGCTGCCGGCTTTTCGCGAACCGCCCGTGCGCTCGCCGCGCTGGGCGCCGGGTTCCTCCTCGGAATCGCCGTGCACGGGTCGAGCAATCCGTGGGCGGGGCGTCTGCTCGAAGCCATCTCCGTGATCGGTCAGCTCTGGGTCTCGGCCCTTCGTATGACCGTGCTCCCACTCGTCATCAGCATGACGCTGGTTGCCATCGTCGGAGCAAGCCGGAGCGGCTCGATCGGGACCCTCGGCGTCAAGACGCTCGCCCTCTTCGTCACCATGCTCCTTGCGGCCGCGCTCCTCACTCTGGCCGTCGCCGCGCCGGTGACATCCCTGTACCCGGTGGATGCCGACACGGCCGCGTCCTTCCGATCCCAAACATCCGTCCCCGAGCCAACCCGGGAGGCGTCGCCTCCACGCCCAACGTCTGCCGGCAACTGGTTGATCGCCCTCATCCCGATCAATATCTTCTCGGCGGCCGCGAACGGCGAGATCCTGCCGATTCTGCTCTTCACGGTCCTGGTGGGGCTCGCCGTCACACGGATCGCTCCGGAGCAGCGCGACCTGCTCCACCGACTCTTCGAAGCCTTCTCGGACGCGATGATGGTGCTCGTCGGGTGGATCCTCAGGTTCCTGCCGCTGGGAGTGTTCGCGCTCTGCGCCGAATTCGCGTTCCGCGTCGGCGTGCACGCGACGGGTGTCGTCGCCTTCTTCGTGATGCTTCTGTCCGGAATCCTTCTCCTGGCGACGGTCCTGCTCTATCCGGTCACCGCGGTCTTCGGGCGGACGTCTCTGGCCAGATTCGCCAGGGCCGTGGCACCCGCGCAAGTGGTCGCCGTCAGCACTCGATCCTCCCTCGCCTCACTGCCCGCTCTGGTGGAAGGAGGCCGGAGACACCTCGAACTTCCCGACTCGGCGACCGGCTTCGTCCTCCCGCTGTGCGTCGCGACATTCAAGCTCAACCGCACGATTTCGAGCGTCGTCCGGCTTCTGTTTCTCGCGCACATATTGAACGTCCACCTGGGCCTTCCTCAGCTGGCCTCCTTTCTGCTGACCCAGCTGATCATGAGCTTCAGCACCGCCGGCATTCCGAGCGTCGGCAGCATCCGCAGCCTGCCGGCCTATCTCGCCGCCGGGGTCCCGATCGAAGGCGTCCTGATGCTCAACGCCGTGGACACGATTCCCGACATTTTCGCCACGCTCGCCAACGTCACCGCCGACATGAGCGCGGCGACCATCCTCTCGCGCCGGGACCGGGTCCGAACGAGCAGCCGCAGCCCCGTTGGGGCGACGACGGCCTGACATTCGCTCGCCAGATCAGCGAGCCGTCGCCGAGCGAATCAGGAAACGACCGGTGGAGCCTCCAGCCCCGGAGGGCCCTGCGGTGCTGCGAACCGATGGCGTAGCGAAAGGAACGGGCGCTCGATCAGGGTGTATGAGAGCCACGCCGCTGCCAGCGTCGCCAGGACGTTGAAAGGGAAGCGACAGATCCAGGCTTGAGGCTGCGGATTGAAGA
>JANMBR010000231.1:0-15646 GCA_031360505.1 Acidobacteriota bacterium | reverse complement strand
CCCATGAAGACGGTCAGGAGGACCTGGCCGGCGGGGGCGCGGCCGGGAAACAGGCTCGAGCTCCACACGGCGCCGAGGATGCGCCGGTTCGGCCCGTTGCAGACGAGATGCCCAAATCCGTCGAGCGGGCGCGCGAGCGCGCTTTCCGGCCAGGTCAGGTGGAGCACGGCGACGGGCGGATGGGGGATGCCGCCAAGCGCGGCCGCCGCGTCGGGAGCGCAACCTCCGACGAGCGCGGCCGCCTGCGGAGCCGGGATCGCGAGGACGACGCGATCCGCCTCGACATCGCCGGCGACCGTGCGCAGCGTCCAGCCGCCGGTTCGGGGCACGAGCGCGGTGACCGCCGTCTTGATCTGGAGCCGCGCGCCGAGCCGGGCGGCCAGCGCTGCCGGGAGCGTCTCGAGCCCCTCGCGAAACGAAAGCAGTCCGCGGGGCCTAGCGGGGCCGGAAGCCTTCGACCGGCGCGAGGCCAGGACCGCGGCCACGAGGCTTCCGTGATCCCGCTCCGCGCGGGCAAGTGCCGGGAAGGCGGCCGATACGGAGATCCGCCCCGCGTTGCCCGCGAAAATTCCGGCGACGAACGGTTCGACGAGCCGGTCGGCGATCTCCGGTCCGAGGCGGCGGGCAGCGAAGTCCCGCACGCTTTCGTCGGGGACGGGCGCCGCCCGACGAAACGGCTCGCCGAGGAGGCGAAACTTCGCTCCCGCAGAGAGCAGCGGCGTCCGGATGAGTTGACCGGGCGACATCGGAACGGCGTGCAGGGCGCCCTCGAAGTCCACGTAGCGCTTTGCACGCGCATCGGCGTGGAGCACGTCCTGTGCGAGGCCGAGCTTCTCGATCAGGCCGAAGAGCTCCGGTGTGGGCCGGACGGTGTTCGGGCCCGTCTCCACGAGAAAGCCTTCCTTCCTCTCCGTTCGGACGACTCCACCCGGTCGATCGCTGCTTTCGAGGATGATGACTTCAGCGCCGGTCTCCGACAGTGCCCAGGCCGCGGCCAGGCCCGAGAGGCCCGCGCCCACGACGACGGTTGGCGCGCTCATCCGCCCCAGAAGGGCTCGACCGATCGAGCGAGCTCCGCGAGCGCTCGCAGAAAGGTCGGCCGGTCGTTCAAGCCCGGCGTCCGCCGAAAATGCTCGATGCCGGCCTCCCGGGCCTGTCCGGCGAAGAGCTGATCGATCTCCTGCAGCGTCTCGACGTGATCGGTGACGAACGCGATCGGCACGACGAGGACCTGGCGTTCCCGGCGACGCCCAAGCTCGGCGAGGACGCCGGAAGTCGGGGGCCCGAGCCATTCGATGGGGCCGAGCTTCGACTGGTAGGCCAGCGTCGAGGGCCCCGTCCAGCCAAGGCGCTTCAGGATGGCGCGCACGCTCGCCTCGACCTCGCCCGGATAGGGGTCGCCCTCCTTCGTGACGAGCTTCTTCGGGATCGAGTGCGCAGAGAAAAGGAGGTGGACCGATTCGGGGCGCGGGTCGGGGAACTGAGCGAGCTGCTCGCGGACGCCTTCGGCATGCGCCTCGACGAAGAGCGGGTTTGACGGGAATGAGCCAATCTCGTGGAAGGACGCTCCGGGCGCAAACCTGCTCACGGCGGCGCGGCTGCGCGCGAGCGCTCCCTTCGTCGTCGTCAGCGAGTACTGGGGGTAGAGCGGGAAGGCGAGGAAGCGGTCGACGCCTTGCGCCGCAAGCTCGCGCACGACGTCTTCCACCAGCGGGGCCGAGCACGTCATGGCCGTGCGGACGAGCGTCTCTCGCCCCTCGGCACGCAGGAGGGCCTCCGTGCCGGCCGCCTGCTGATCGGTCAGGCGCCGGATGGGGGAGCCGCCCCCGATCGAGGCGTAGAGCGCGCGGGAGGCCTTCTTGCGGCCGAGCGTGATCGCGGCGGCGATGGCATTGCGCAGCAGGGAGGGGCGGACACGGATGACGTCGGGGTCCGAGAAGAGCCGGTAGAGGAACGCGGGAACGTCCTCGAGCGTTTCGGGGCCGCCGAGCTGCAGGAACAGGATCGCGCGACGAGTCAAAGCGTCTTCGAGAACACGGGCTTGTCCGGGCTCGCCTCCAGGTACGCGTCGAACGGCATCGCCAGGTTGCGCAGGAAGACGCGGCCGAGGGGCGTTGCTCGAATCTCGCCCGGAGTCAGCTCGACGAGGCCGTCCCTGGCACAGGGGGCGAGCCTTTCGAGAGCCGTCGCGAACAGCTCGTCGAACACGATGTCGAATCGCTGCTCGATCTCCGCCTTGACGACGACGCCGTGGCAGAGGAGACTGGAAATGATCTCGCGGCGCAGTTCGTCGTCCTCGGACAGGCGCACGCCGCGGAACGTGGCAGCGCCCGAGTCTTCGATTGCCTGCCGGTAGGCGGCGAGCTCGCGGCGGTTCTGCACGTAGTTGCCGCCGACCGAGCCGATCGCGCTCATGCCGAAGCCCACGAGGTCAGTCCCCGCCTTCGTCGTGTAGCCCTGGAAGTTGCGGTGGAGGGTGCGAGTGCGGCGCGCCCGCGCGAGCTCGTCGTTGGCGCGGGCGAAGTGGTCCATGCCGATGTACTCGAATCCGGCGTCGGTGAAGCGCTCGAGGGCCGTGCGGAAAATGCCGAACTTCGTGGCTTCGTCGGGCAGGTGGGGAAGCAGGACGGCCTGGTGCTTCTTCATCCACGGCACGTTGGCGTAGGAATAGACGGCCAGTCGATCCGGGGCGATCTCGAGCACCCGGTCGATCGTCGTGGAGAAGGTCTCGGGCGTCTGGTGGGGCAGGCCGTAGATGAGGTCGAAGTTGATGCTCGGAAATCCCAGGGATCGGGCGTCCTCGACGAGGCGCCGCGTGGCCTCATAAGGTTGGATGCGGTTGATGGCCGTCTGCACGCGCGGATCGAAGTCCTGCACGCCCATGCTCAGGCGGTTGAACCCGAGGCCGGCAAGGGTTTCGAGGTGCGCGCGCGTCGTGACGCGGGGGTCGATCTCGACGCCGAGTTCGGCGCCCGGCGAGAGTCGGAAGCGGTCGAAGATGCGCCGGCCGAGCTTCTCGAGGAGCGCGGGCGGGAAATACGTCGGCGTGCCGCCGCCCCAGTGCAGCTGGACGACTTCCCGGCCGCTGCCCACGCGGTCGGCCACCCAGTCGATTTCACGCTCGAGGATCGCGAGGTACGGGTGTTCGGGGGCATGGTCGGTCCCCGTGATCACGACGGTGCACCCGCAGAAGAAGCAGAGGCGCTCGCAGAACGGCAGGTGGAAGTAGAGCGACAGGGGAGCCGGAGACGGGGCGGCGGCCGTCGCGGCCAGGATCCCCTCGTAGTCGGCTGCGCCGTAGGTCTGCCTCCAGACCGGCGCCGTCGGGTAGGAGGTGTAGCGGGGTCCCTGGACGTTATAGCGGGAGAGCAGCTCGAGGGAAACGTCGGCCGGATTCATCGCGCAACCGGGAGCGCCGCCGCGGCCGCGGGAATGAGGCAGGCGCGGGCCGCAGCGAAAAAGGCTTCGACGCAGTCGAGCCGCGCTCCCGGCAGGATCCCGTGCCCGAGGTTCGCGATGTGGGCGGATCCGCCGGTCCTGGCAATCATCGCGCGCGTACGGCGGTCGACATCCTCGGGCGTCCCGAGCAGAACTGCGGGATCGAGGTTGCCCTGGAGCGGCATGCCGGGCAGCCGGCGGCGCGCGTCGGCGAGCGAAACACGCCAGTCGATCGAGAGGACGTCCGCGCCGGAGGACGCCATGGCTTCCAGCAGGTGGCCGCACCCGTTGACGTACAGGACCACGGGCGATTCGCCGCGCCGGATCCCCGCGATCGCCCGGGCCACGGCGGGCAGCGCCCATTCACGGTAGTCCTCGAGGCAAAGCTCTCCGGCCCATGTGTCGAAGAGCTGCACGGCGCGCGCGCCCGAGGCGATCTGGAAGGAGAGCACGTCGGCCGCCACGTCGGCGAGCAGGTCGAGCAGCCGCCGTAAAGTCTCCTTGTCGCGCAACATCATTTCCTTGATCACCGCGAAGCTACGCGAGCCTCCGCCCTCCACGAGGTACGAGGCAAGGGTCCAGGGGGCGCCGCAAAAGCCGAGGACCGCGGCGTCGTCGCCGACCGAGGCCGCGAGGCGGGCGAGGATGTCGCCGGTGAAGCCGATCGAGGCAGAGGGATCGAAGCGCTTGAGCTTCGCGACGTCGGATGCAGACCGGACCGGCTCGGGTAGCGTCGGGCCGCCGTCGCCGAACTCGACGCGCATCCCCATCGCCGCCGCCGGAACGAGGATGTCGGAAAAGAAGATGACTCCGTCCGGCGCGAAGCGGCGGAAGGGCTGGAGCGAGACTTCGGTCGCGAGGTCCACGGATCGGCACAGCTCGAGAAACGAGACCTTCTCGCGCACCGCGCGGTACTCCGGCAGATAGCGGCCCGCCTGCCGCATCATCCAAACGGGCGGCCGGTCCACCGGCCGACCCGAGCAGGCGGCGAGCAGGCGCGCGGCCGAAGGGGCTGCAGGGGTCATCCGAGGAGTTGCCGCAGCACGTACGGCAGGATCCCTCCGTGCCGGTAGTAGTCGGTCTCGATCGGAGTGTCGATGCGCACGCGCAGCGCGACGCGCGTCACGGACCCGTCGGCGCGTCGGATGGCGAGCGGCGTCTCCTGCCGGGGCGTGAGGCCGCCGGCGAGCCCCTCGAGCTCGAACGTCTCCGTTCCGTCGAGGCCGAGCGACGCCGCGCTCATCCCGTCGGAGAACTGCAGGGGAAGCACCCCCATGCCGACGAGGTTCGAGCGATGGATGCGCTCGTAGCTCTGCGCGACGACTGCCCGCACGCCGAGCAGGCAGGTCCCTTTGGCCGCCCAGTCGCGCGAGCTGCCGGTGCCGTACTCGTGCCCGGCGAAGATCATCAGCGGGACGCCCTCCCGCTGGTAGCGCATGGCGGCGTCGTAGATCCACATCTGTGCGCCGTCGGGCTGGTGGCGCGTCACCCCGCCCTCGACTCCGGGCACCATGAGATTGCGGATGCGCACGTTGGCGAACGTACCGCGCGTCATGACACGGTCGTTACCGCGTCGGGAGCCGTAGCTGTTGAAGTCGGCCGGGCTGACGCCGACGGATTGGAGATAGATGCCCGCGGGCGAGGTCGGCTTGATGGCTCCGGCTGGGCTGATGTGATCGGTCGTGACCGAGTCGCCGAAGATTGCCAGCGCCCGGGCGCCGCGGATGTCGGAGAGGGGAGCCGGGGTCTTTCCGAAGCCGTCGAAAAAGGGCGGCTGCTGGATGTAGGTCGAAGTCGGATCCCACGCGTACACCGTCCCCGTGGCCGACGGGATTTCCTTCCACAGTGGATTGGCGGCTGCGAGGTCCGCGTAGAGGCGGCGGTAGGTTGCGGCGTCCACCGACTCGAGCAGCGCTGCCTCGACTTCGTTCGTCGTCGGCCAGATGTCCCGGAGGAAGACCGCCTTCCCATCCCCGCCCTTGCCGATCGGCTCGGTGGTCAGGTCGATGTCGGCGCGGCCCGCAAGCGCGAATGCCACGACGAGCGGCGGGCTCATCAGGAAGTTGGCCTTGATGTTCTGGTGGATGCGCGCTTCGAAGTTTCGGTTGCCCGAGAGCACGGCGGCGGTCACGAGGTCGTGCTTCATGACGGCCTCTTCGATGCCCGAGTCGAGCGGCCCGGAGTTGCCGATGCAGGTCGTGCAGCCGTAGCCGACGAGGTGGAAGCCGAGGCGGTCGAGATAGGGCTGGAGCCCCGTCTTCGCGAGGTACTCGGTGACGACTCGCGAGCCGGGGGCGAGCGACGCCTTGACTCGGCGGTCGACGGAGAGCCCGCGCTCGACCGCTTTCTTCGCGAGGAGCCCGGCGGCCAGCATCACGCTGGGATTCGAAGTGTTGGTGCAGGAGGTGATCGCCGCGATGAGCACGTCGCCGTGGCCGACCTCGACGTTCACCGCGGACGGGATGCTGGCGGGAACGCGGTCGGGCGTCGGGTGGTTGTTGGCCATCTCGGCTTCCGTCCACGCGCTCGTGTTCTTCGCGCGCGAGGCGGCGGCGTCGACCGGCTTCTGGCTGCCTCCGCCGGCGAGCGGGCGGCCGAGCTTCGCCGGGAATCTCTGCGCGAGCGCGGCGGCATCCTTGCCGTAGCCGTTCTCGGCGACCGGGCGCGAGAGCAGGTCGCGAAAGCGGGCCTTCAGCTCCGGCAGCGGGATGCGGTCCTGCGGCCGCTTCGGGCCGGAGACGCTCGGCTGCACGCTCGCGAGGTCGAGGGCGAGCTCTTCCGTGTAGTCGCAGTCGCCCTTGCGCGGCATTCCGAAGAGGCCCTGGGCGGTGTAGTAGTTGCGGAAGGTGTCGACGTGCGCGGGGCTGCGACCCGTGGCCAGCAGGTACTTGCAGGATTCCTCGTCGGCCGGAAAGAAGCCCATGGTCGCGCCGTACTCGGGGGCCATGTTCGCGACCGTGGCGCGGTCGGTCAAGGCGAGCGAGGCCGCACCCTCGCCGAAGAACTCGACGAACTTGCCGACGACCCGGGCGCGGCGCAGCATCTCGGTCACGACGAGGACGAGGTCCGTTGCGGTGACGCCCTCGGAGAGGCGCCCGGCGAGATGGACGCCGACGACGTCCGGCGTCAGGAAGTAGACGGGCTGTCCCAGCATCCCGGCCTCGGCCTCGATGCCGCCCACGCCCCAGCCCACGACGCCGAGCCCGTTGATCATCGTGGTGTGCGAGTCGGTGCCGACGAGCGAGTCGGGGTAGTACACGCCGTCCTTCGACAGGACGCCCTGCGCGAGGTACTCGAGGTTGACCTGGTGGACGATCCCGATTCCGGGCGGGACGACTTCGAATCCCTGGAATGCCTGCATGCCCCATTTCAGGAATTCGTACCGCGCGCGGTTGCGCTGGAACTCGATGCGCATGTTCGCTTCGAGCGCGCCGGGCGTGGACCATTCGTCGACCTGGACCGAGTGATCGACGACGAGTGCGACGGGGACGAGCGGTTCGATCAACTTCGGATCCGCGCCGAGCCCGGTGACGGCGCAGCGCATGGCGGCCAGGTCCACGAGCAGCGGCACCCCGGTGAAATCCTGGAGAACGATGCGGGCCACGACGAAGGGCACCTCGGCCGTCCGTTCCGCTTTCGGCTTCCAGGCGGCGAGCGCGCGGACGTCGTCTTCTTTGACGCGCTTGCCGTCGCAGTTGCGCAGGAGCGACTCGAGGACGATGCGGATCGAAACGGGCAGGCGGCCGATCTCGGGGGCGCCGTCCTGCTCGAGCTGCTTGAGCGAGTACAGCGAGCCGATGCCGCCCGAGCCAAGCGGGAAGCTCTGTCGGATGCGCTGGAAATCTCTCATCGTGGCTATCGTATTACGCGCGTCCCCGGCTGATAAACTCCGTGGGGCAATGGCCTTACATCCGCTCGGCTGGCTGGCGGTCGCTCTTTACATCGGTGCGGAGGCCCTCGCCGTCGTTTCGCTCGTCGCGCCCCGCGGCAGCCTCGGAAAGCTCACGCCGGTGCTCGTGGCGGGCGGCCTGGCGTTCCAGTTCGCGGACCTCATGCATCGGGCGCGCGCCCTCGGGTCGGTGCCTTACCGGACGCTCGGGGGCTCCGTCTCGCTTTTCGGCTGGATGCTCGGCATCGCCTTCCTCGTCCTGCTCGCCCGGCACCGCGAGCGCGCGATCGGACCGTTCCTGATCCCGTTCGTCATTCTGACGACCGCCGCGGGCCTGCTTCTGCCGGACTCGGGCTCGGCTCCCGCCGAGGGGACGCAGGGCTCGCTCTTCGCCTTGCACGTCACGCTGGCGATCCTGGCGTACGCGGCCTTCACGTTCTCGTTCGTCCTCGCGATCCTGTACCTCGTTCAGAGCCGGCAGCTGCGGCGCCGCCGGACCGGGATTCTCTTTTCCCGGCTTCCGGCGCTCGAGGTCATCGGGCGGATGAACCGGACGAGTGTCTCGGTGGGGCTGGCGAGCCTCAGCCTGTCCCTCATCCTGGGGCTCGTGCGGGCCGAGCAGGTCTGGTCGACGCTCCAGGATCCGAAAATCGCGTGGGCGTTCCTGACGCTCGTCATCTACGGATTCCTGCTCTGGATGGAGCGGCGGGGCTGGGAAGGCCCGCGCGTGGCGCTCCTGTCGATCCTGGGCTTCGGCGTGATGCTCTTTTCCTACACGGTCGTGAACCTGTACTTCAGCCGGGAGCACAGCTTCCGATGACCGCAACAGGCGAAGCCCGACTCGTGCTCCTCGGTTGGAACTTCCGGACGGCAGCGCTGTCGGTGCGGGAGCGCGTCGCGTTTTCCGCGGAGGAAGTGGGGGAAGTCCTCGAGCGCATCCGCAGCACGGGACTGGTGACCGAGGGCGTCGTCGTCTCGACCTGCAACCGCAGCGAGATCTATGGCGTCTCGGACGGGGAAGGCACGAACGAGGCGCTCACGCGCCTGATTTCCGAATGGCGCGGGCTCGACCTCGGCGAGGCCACGGCGGGCAGCTTCCATCGCGAGGGGGCGGAGGCGGCGCGGCACCTGTTTCACGTCGCGGCGGGGCTCGACTCGATGGCGCTCGGCGAGAGCGAGGTGCTCGGCCAGGTCCGGACGGCGCTGCGCCTTGCGCGCGAGGCAGGAGCCACCCGCTCGGTCCTGCACCGCATGTTCGAAAGCGCCCTGGCCGCGGGCAAGCGCGTGCGCACGGAGACCGAGATTGCGCGCCACCCGCTCTCGATCGCGTCGATCGGCTTCGAGCTGGCCATGAAGGTGTTCGGCAACATGGCCGAGCGGTCGATGCTCGTGCTCGGGGCCGGCGACACCGGGACCCTGTTCGTCGAGCAGGCGCGCGCCGCGGGCGTCGGCGACGTGCGGATCGCCAATCGCAGCCCCGAGCGCGCGGAGGAGCTCGCCCGCCGCGTCGGGGGGCGCGTGGTGCCATGGGATCGCGTGGCCCGCGAGCTGCCGGAAGCGGATGTCGTGGTCGGGACCACTTCGAGCCCGGAGCCGGTCGTGCGCCGCAGGGACGTCGAATCGGCGATGCGCGAGCGGCGCGGGCGTCCGATGTTCCTCCTCGATCTTGCGATGCCGCGCGACTTCGAGGCCGGGGTGGGCGACGTCTACAACGTCTACGCATACGGGCTGGATGATCTCAACGGAGTCGCCGAGGAGAACCGCGTGCGGCGCAGCCGCGAAGTGCCGCGCGCCGAGGCGATCCTCGAAGAGGACCTCGCGCGGTTCCTGGCCTGGTTCGGCAACCTCGCTGTCGTCCCCACCCTGAACGCCCTGCAGGCGAGGATGGCGGGGCTGCGGGACGCCGAGCTGGCACGCATTGCGCCGGCGGATCGCGAGCGCTTCCGGGAGTTCGCCGATGCGATCGCGGGCAAGCTGCTCCACCAGCCCATGCGGCGCCTCAAGGCCGAGCCGGACGCCTCGCGCAAGCTCGACCGCGTCGAGGCCGTTCGCCACCTCTTCGACCTGGACGAATGAGACTGCGGCTCGGCGCGCGGGGCAGCGCGCTCTCGGTGGCGCAAGCCACGCTCGTGCAGAACGCCCTCGGGGGCGAGGCCGCCGTCGAGATCGTGACGATCCGAACCACGGGCGATCGCCTTTCGGCCGAGGGCGCCCCGATCGGGTGGAAGGGCGACTTCACGAAGGAGCTCGACGAAGCGCTGCTCGACGGGCGAATCGACCTCGCGGTCCACAGCCTGAAGGACGTTCCCTCGGCGATCCCGCAGGGCCTGGCTCTGGCGGCGGTTCCCCTGCGCGAGGACCCACGCGACGTCCTGCTCTCGCACCCGCGGCGCGGCTTCGCGGATCTGCCGGACGGCGCGCGAGTCGGAACGTCGAGCCCCCGCCGTCGGGCGCAGCTGCTCGCCGCCCGTCCGGATCTCGAAATCCTGGACGCGCGCGGCAACGTGGACACCCGGATCCGCCGCATGCAGGAAGGCCGCTTCCACGCCCTGGTGCTCGCGCGAGCGGGCCTTGCGCGCCTCAACCGTCTCGACGACATCGCCGAAGTGTTCTCGGAGAACCTGGTGCTCCCGGCCGTCGGGCAGGGCGCGCTGGCGATCGTGACCCGTGCCGAGGGCGGGCAGGCGCGGGCGATCGCACTTGCCCTCGACCACGCACCCTCGCACCGCGCGATCCTGGCCGAGCGAGCGTTTCTTGCCGAGCTCGAAGCGGGCTGCCGCGCGCCGGTGGCGGGATGGGCGCGCGTCGAGGGCGATTGCCTCTCGCTGACAGGCGCGGTGTTCGCGATCGACGGGCGCAAGGCCCTGCGCGGCGAGCGCGCCGGGGCGACCCACGAGGCGGATTCGCTCGGGCGCGCCCTTGCGCAAGACCTGCTCGCGCGCGGCGCCGCCAGTCTCATCTCGGAAGCCCGGGTGTGACGGTCCCGCGAGTCCTCGTCGTCCGGTCCGGGCCCGATCCGTTTGCCGCATCCTCCTCGCGGGTGGAAATCGTCGAGCGCATCAGCCACCGGATCGAGCCCGTGAGAGTCGAGCAAGACGAGGTCCCCGCTCGCGTGGATCTCGTAGTGTTCACCAGCCGTGTCGCGGTGGACCGTGCGCTTGGGGTCGCGGGATCATCCCTGGCTCGCAGGATTTCGGAAGCGGCGCAGGTCTTCGCGGTTGGCCCTTCGACGGAGGCGGCGCTGCGAGCACGGGGATTCGCGAATGCCGTCGCGGGGGGAGGAACCGCGGAGGCTCTCCTCGCGACGTTGCCCGAGCGGCTGGATGGTCGAACGGCGCTCTTTCCGTGCGGGGACGACGCCCTGAACGAGATTCCCGACGGGCTTCGCGCCCGGGGCGCGGGCGTTACGCCAGTCGTGGTGTATCGAAAGGTCCCGAATCCGGCGGATCCATCGCTCGAGCGCGAGATCCTGGAGAAGCCGTTCGCCGCGTTTTGCGCCACGGCGCCATCTGCGGCGCAGTGGCTCTTCGAGGGGGTGGGCAGGTCGGCGCGAGAACGCCTGTGCGCAATGCCCGCGGTCGTGCTCGGCATGTCGACGCTGCGCGCGCTCACGGCCCGCGGCGTCCTGCGAATCGAAGTGACCGAGGAGCCGAGCTTTGCCGCTGCCGGGCGCCTTCTCGAGGCGCTTGCCACGGGTCGGCCCGGGAATTAGGCTGCGGTTCGCATGACTGCCTTTCCGACCACGCGACTTCGGCGACTGCGCCGCACGCCGGCCCTGCGGGGTCTCGTGCGTGAAACACGCCTGTCGGCCGAGCAGTTCGTTGCGCCCCTCTTCGTGCGGCATGGAAAGGGACTGCGCGAGGCGATTGCATCTCTTCCCGGCGTGCACCGGCTCTCGCCCGACGAGGCCCTGGCCGAGACGCAGGGCCTCGCCGCCGTGGGCGTTGCCGCCGTCATCCTCTTCGGGATTCCCGAGCGCAAAGACGAGACCGGCAGCGAGGCCTGGGACGAGGGCGGGGCGGTGCAGGAGACTGTCCGGCTCCTGAAGCGCTGTGCGCCGGACGTCGCGATCATGACCGACGTCTGCCTCGACGAATACACCTCGCATGGCCACTGCGGCGTTCTGCGGGACGGCGAGGTCGACAATGACGCGACGCTGCCCCTGCTTGCGAAAGCCGCCCTGTCCCACGCGCGGGCGGGCGCCGACGTCGTCGCTCCGTCCGACATGATGGACGGGCGGGTGGGAGCGATCCGTGGGGCCCTGGACGGTGCGGGCTTTCCGGAAATCGCCATCCTCGCCTACTCGGCGAAGACCGCGTCCGCGTTCTATGGCCCTTTCCGGGAGGCCGCCGGATCGGCGCCGAAGTCCGGAGACCGGCGCGGCTACCAGATGGATCCGCCCAACCGCCGGGAGGCCATGCGGGAGATCGCGCTCGACCTCGACGAGGGGGCGGATGCCGTGATGGTCAAGCCGGCACTGGCGTATCTCGACGTGATCCGGGAGGCGCGGCAGCGTTTCGATGCTCCCATCGCGGCGTACAACGTGTCGGGGGAGTACGCGATGGTCAAGGCTGCGGCCGCCAACGGCTGGATCGACGAGCGGCGCGCGGTCATGGAGATCCTGACGGGAATCGTGCGCGCCGGGGCGGACTTCGTCCTGACGTACCACGCCGGGGATGCGGCGCGCTGGCTAAGGGACGGTCTCTAATGCGCGGCAACGGAACGCGTTCGCCTCCCGGTGCCGTAGGGGCGGCCCTTGGGCCGCCCGCGAGAGTCGCGCCTTCGCAGAAGCGGGCGGGGCAAGCCCCGCCCCTACGAACCGAGCCTGCTTGAGCAAGCCCCGGCGAACCGGGAACCAGGGACCGGGGACGAGGAACTCGTCCCGCCTCTTCGTCCGCGCAAAGAGGGTCATGCCCGGCGGCGTGAGCTCGCCCGTGCGCTCATTCGCGTCGGTGGGCGGCGAGCCATTCTTCGTCGCATCGGCGCGGGGCTCGCGCGTGCGCGATGCCGACGGGCGCTCCTACATCGACTACGTGATGTCCTACGGGCCCCACCTGTTCGGTCACATCCCCGGCTTCGTGCGCCGCGCGCTCGACCGCGCGGCGCGGCGCGGCCCGTCCTACGGCGCGCCGACGGAGCTCGAGGTGCGCCTGGCCGAGCGCGTGGTGAAGATGGTCCCTTCGATCGAGATGGTGCGCTTCGTCAATTCGGGCACCGAGGCGACGATGAGCGCCATCCGCCTGGCGCGGGCAGCGACCGGGCGAAAGCGGATCATCAAGGCGGAGGGCGCGTACCACGGACACGCGGACTCCTTCCTCGTCGCGGCGGGCTCGGGCCTGGCGACGCTCGGGATCGCCGGAAGCCCGGGAGTTCCGGAAGAGCTCGCCGCGCTCACGACGGTCGTGCCGTACAACGACGCGAGCGCTCTGGAAGCCGTCTTCGCAAAATTTCCGGGAGAGGTGGCCGCATTCATCCTGGAGCCGGTGGCCGCCAACATGGGGTTGGTGCTTCCCGCGGACGGTTACCTGCGGTCCGCGCGCGAGCTCGCGAGCCGGCACGGGGCCCTGCTCATCTTCGACGAAGTCATCTCCGGTTTCCGGATCGCCGCGGGAGGCGCCCAGGAGCTCTACGGCGCCGCCCCGGATCTGACCACGCTCGGAAAGATCCTCGGCGGAGGCCTTCCCGTCGGCGCGTACGGAGGCGGGCGAGACCTCATGGAAAGAATGGCGCCGTCGGGCGCCGTCTACCAGGCGGGCACACTCTCGGGAAACCCGCTCGCGATGTCGGCGGGGATTGCGATGCTCGACGAGATCAAGCGGCGGCCGCCTTATGCGGAGTTGGAGCGCAAGGGTGCGATGCTCGAGCTCCTGCTGCGCGCGGAGATCGAGCGGCGGGGACTCTCGGGCGCCGTCTGCCTGACGCGCGCGGGATCGCTCTCGACCCTCTTCTTCGCCCCGGGGCCCATGCGCGGGTTTGCCGACGTGAAGCGCTCCGACACGCGGCGGTTTGCCGTGTTCTTCCACGCCATGCGGGAGCGCGGGATCTTCCTGGCTCCGGCCCAGTTCGAGGCCTGGTTTCTTTCGACCGCGCACTCGGACGCCGAGATCCGCCGCACCGCGCGCGCAGCCGGCGACAGCATGGCGCTCGCCGCGGCGGCGCGTTAGGCGCCTCCCGGGTTCTCTGGTAGCCTCCTCCTCCTTCACGATGAGTTCGAAGAGTGCCGTTGCCGTGCCCGCGAACGCAGAGTGGTTCGGCCACCCGCGCGGACTGTCCACGCTCTTCTTTACCGAGATGTGGGAGCGGTTCAGCTACTACGGGATGCGCGGCCTGCTCATCCTGTTCCTCGTCGCGACCGTCCAGTCGGGCGGCTTCGGGATGACCGACACGAAGGCGGCGGCGATCTACGGCCTGTACACTGCGGGCGCCTACCTGATGGCGTTGCCGGGCGGCTGGATCGCGGATCGCATCCTCGGACAGCGCCGCGCGGTCCTCGTCGGCGGGTGCATCATCGCCACGGGCCACTTCTGCCTCGCCATCCCGGCGGTGCCGTCCTTCTATGTCGGCCTCGGCCTGATCGTCTGTGGAACGGGCCTGCTCAAGCCCAATGTCAGCGCGATGGTGGGAGACCTGTATCCCGAGGGCGGCGCGCGCCGGGATTCCGGGTTTTCCGTTTTCTACGCCGGCATCAATACGGGCGCCTTCATCGGGCCGATCGTTTGCGGCCTGCTCGGCGAGCACGTGAACTGGCACGCGGGGTTTGCGGCGGCTGGAGTCGGCATGGTGTTCGGCGTGATTCAGTACCAGCGGGGAAGCCGCTTGTACCTTGGCAGCGCCGGCGAGCGCCGCGCGGAGGCCGCCGACCCCGCCGTTCGCGGCCGAGCCGTGCGATCGGTCCTGAAAGTGGCGGGCGCGCTCGCCGCGATCTTCGCGGCGCTCCTGGTGTGTCAGGCGGCAGGCATTCTGACCCTGAGCCTCGAGGTCGCCGCCCGGGGCACGGGCGTCGTCATCGTCGGCATCGTGCTCGTCTACTTCGGCACGGTGCTGCTCTCGGGCGGACTGACGGTTCCCGAGAAGAAGCGAATCGTCGTCATTTTCATTTTCTTCCTCGCTTCGTCGCTCTTCTGGGCCGGCTACGAGCAGGCGGGGTCGTCCTTCAACCTGTTCGCCTCGCGTTTGACGGACCGGATGATCGGAAGCTGGCAGATGCCGGCTTCCTGGCTGCAGTCGGTTCCGCCAATCTGCGTCATCGTCCTCTCCCCGGTCTTCGCCTGGGTATGGTGGCGTTTGCGGTCGCATGAGCCTTCGATGCCGGCCAAACTCGGCTTCGGCCTGGTCCTGCTCGCGATCGGCCTCTTCGTCATGGTCGTGGCGGCTCTCAATACGCACGGAGGCGCCAACAAGGTGGGGCCCGGCTGGCTGATCGCGACGTACTTCATCCATACCGTGGGGGAGCTGTGCCTGTCGCCGGTCGGACTGTCGAGCGTGACGAAGCTGGCCCCGCGCCGCCTCGTGGGGCAGATGATGGGCACGTTTTTCATGGGAAATGCGCTCGGCAACCTCATCGCCGGGCTGACGGCGGGCAGCTTCTCCACCATGCCGCTTTCCGTGCTCTTCGGGACGATCGCGAAGGTGACGGGGGTCGCGGGCGTCGTGCTGATCGCATTCTCCGGCCCGATCAAGAAGCTCATCGGGGTATTGCCCTCGCAGGCTCCCGGCCCTGCGCCGCGGGAGACCGAAGTTCCGGCGTAGCGAGGCGCCGGCAATGACCAGGTCGATTCCTGCGACCGCGATCCTGATCTGCGTCGCGGCGGCGGGATCCCTTGCCGCCGCCGGCGCATCGGAGCCGCCCGCGGTCGAACCGCTGCTTTCCGAGGCGCGCGCCGCGCTCGAATCGGGCGAGCTCGAAAAGGCCGTACGCGCCGGGGAGAAGGCCGTCGCGGTCGATCCGCGCAGCTCCGAGGCGCAGGACCTGCTCGGGCGGGCGTACGGCCTGACGGCGAAGGACTCGCAGCTGCTCGAGCAGGTGCGGCTGGCCAGGAAGGCAAGGGAGTGCTTCGCTCGGGCGGTCGCGCTCGATCCGTCGAACGCGGCGGCGCTGTCGGACCTCGCGCGGTACGACATGCGCGCGCCGGCGCTGCTCGGCGGCGGGATGAAAAAGGCACGAGCTGCGGCCGAGTGCGTCCTGGGGATCGATCCGGCGCGCGGGCACGTCCTGCTCGGCGAGCTCGCGGAAAGCGAAAAGAACCCCGCCGGGGCAGAGGAGCAGTTCCGTCTCGCGATGGCCGCCGACGGGGGCGGGCAGCGCGGCCGCAAGGCCCT
>JANMBR010000181.1:0-20162 GCA_031360505.1 Acidobacteriota bacterium | reverse complement strand
GCCGGACATCGACGGCCTCGCGCTGTGCCGGGAGCTGCGCCGCGCGGACGAGACGCGCAAGGTGCCGATCATCATGCTGACGGCGCGCGTCGAAGAGCGCGACAAGCTGCTCGGCTTCGAGATCGGCGCGGACGACTACATCACCAAGCCGTTCTCGATGCGCGAGCTGCTGGCCCGGGTCAACGCGCACCTGCGCCGGGTGGCGGCCTTCGAGACGTCCGAAGAAGAGGTCTTCGGGGACGGCGAGCTCCACGTGGACCGCGCGCGTTTCGAGGTGACCCTCAAAGGCGAGCGCGTGCACCTGACGAAAAAGGAGTTCGACCTGTTGTGGCTGCTGATCCGCAACCGCAACCGGGTCGTCACTCGCGACGCGATCCTGGCGCGCCTCTGGGACTATGACGCCGACGTCGAGACCCGAACGGTCGACGTCCACATCCGCGCCCTGCGCCGCAAGCTCGGCGACCAGCGTATCGAGACCGTCGTCGGCCTCGGCTACCGCTACCGCGAAACCGCTGCTGCGAAGTAGGGCCCGCGTGTCTGCCGTCTGCCGTCCGCCCCCTGCCGTCCCTCTTCTTTCATGAGACTCCGCGCCCGCTTCACCGCGCTCTTCGCGATCCTCGCGGCACTCGCGGTCATCGTCCTCGTCTTCGTTTCGGACGCGACCGTCCGGCGGTCCGTCGAGGACCGCGTCTCGGACCGATTCCGGCGCGAGCTCGCCCACCTCGCCGACGATCTTGCGAGCGGAGTGCCCGGCGCCGAGCCGCGTGACGCGTTCCTGCGGCGCGCAGCGGCGGACCTCGAGTGCCGGATCACGCTCATCGCCGCGGGCGGGCGGGTCCTGAGCGATACCGACCTGCTGGCGGCCGACGTCCCCGGCATGGAGAACCACGCCAACCGCGAGGAAGTCCGCGCCGCCCTCGCCAGTGGAAGCGGCGTCTCGCGCCGACTGTCGCCGACCGAGCAGAAGCCGATGCTCTACGTAGCGCGCCGGCTTCCGGACGGCAGCGTGCTGCGGCTGGCCGTCGCGGCGGCGCGGCTCGGGCAGGTGGAGCTCGGGTATCTCTGGACGATGCGCGGGGCGATTGTCGGCGCCTGCCTGCTGCTCTTCCTCATCGGCGCCAGCGCGTCGCGCCGGTTCTCCGAGCCGATCGCCGAGCTCACGCGCGCGGCCTCGGCCGTTGCCGCGGGAGACTTCGCACGCGACCTGCCGTCGGGCGGAGGCGAGGAAGTGCAGCTGCTCGGGGGCGCCATGCAGCGCATGAAGAGCTCGTTGAACGAGGCCGTCCAGCGGGCGGAGGCCGAGCGCCGCCTGACGGCGATGGTCTTCGAGCGTCTCCCGGATGGGCTCGTCGTCGTGGACGCGAAGCTGCGCGTGCTGGAATGCAACAGCCGGTTCGCCGAGATGACGGGGATCCCGGCCCCGGCCGGACGCGGCATCTACGAGGTGCTGCGCGAGCGGCCGCTGTACGACTGCTTCGAGGCCACCGTGAAGACGGGGGAGGCGTCCGAGCAGACGGTGCACCTTCCGGATGAACGTGTCTGGCAGGTGAGCGTGGCCCCGCTGCCCGAGGGACATCGCGCCGCTGCCGTCGGCGTGCTGCGCGACGTGACGCGGCTCGAGCGCACCGAGGCCATGCGGCGCCGTTTCGTCGGCGACGTGTCGCACGAGCTGCGGACGCCGATCGCCTCCATCGCCGCGGCGGCCGAGACGCTGGCCGACGGCAGTCCCGACCGGGCGGAGACCGCGGAGCTGACGAGGCTCATCCGCCGGCAGTCGGACCGCATGCGCGAGCTCATCGACGACCTCATGGATCTGGCGCAGATCGAGAGCGGCGCGGTGCCGCTCGAGCGCGAGGAGATCCTCTTGAAGGACCTCCTCGCCGAGACGGCCGAAGACCTCGAGGCCGCGGCGCGGGAGAAGAGGGTCGAGGTGCGCGTGACCGGGGACGACGGGGTTTCGACGGTGGGCGACCGCCGGCGTCTGGGCCAGCTCGCCCGCAACCTGCTCGACAACGCGATCAAGTTCTCGCCCGAGGGCGCTCCGGTCGTCGTGCGCGTGTGGCGGCAGGGCGGCCGGTCCGGCTTCTCCGTCGAAGATCTCGGCCCCGGCGTTCCGAAGGCGGAACGGGACAAGATTTTTCAGCGCTTTTACCAGGTCGACCAGTCGCGCTCGAAGCGGCGGCCGGGCTCGGGGCTGGGCCTGGCGATCGTCAAGCACATCGCTCAGCTCCACGGCGCCACCGTGGACGTGGAGGGCGAGACGGGCCGGGGCAGCGCGTTCCTCGTCCGGTTCCCCGCCGCCGCGGCGTAAAAGCCGCGCAAAGTCGACTGGAAAGTCGGCGTGAATGTTTGCGATACGATTGCGCCGCCATTGGGCGCGCCTATGCTGAACTTTCTGCCGCGGGACGACAAATACTTCGAGCGCTTCACGGAGCTCGCCGTGCGGATCCACGAGGCCGCGAAGATCCTCGAACGCTTTTTCAAGGACGAGGCCCCGGTCGCGACCGTGGCCAACCAGATCAAGCGCCTCGAGCACGAGTGCGACGAGATCTCCCACGAGATCCTGCGGGGAATCGACCGGACCTTCATCACGCCGATCGATCGCGAGGACATCCACCAGCTCGCCGTGCGGCTCGACGACGTGATCGACCTGATCGACGGCACGGTGCGCCGGGTGTCGCTCTTCCAGGTCGAAAAACCGACGCCCATCTCGACGGCCCTCTCGCGCCTCATCGTGACGACCACCGCCGAGCTCGTCGAGGCGGTCTCGCGCCTGCGCCAGCAGAAGGGCGTCATGGCGCACTGCATCAAGATCAAGCAGCTCGAGAACGAAGGCGACGTCGTGTACCACGAGGCGATCGCGTCCCTGTTCCGGGACAACCTCCCCGCGATCGAGGTGATCAAGTGGAAGGACGTTTACGACAACATGGAGCGCTGCATCGACTCGTGTGTGGCGGTGGCGCATGTACTCGAGAGCGTCGTGCTCAAGCACTCCTAAGACCCGTCTCACGACCCTCCCATGATCTACGTCCTCTTCATCATCGGGATCGCGCTGGTCTTCGATTTCATCAACGGGATGCACGACTCGGCGAACTCGATCGCCACGGTCGTTTCGACGCGGGTGCTCTCGCCGTTCCAGGCCGTCTTCTGGGCGGCCTTTTTCAACTTCGCCGCGGCGTTTCTGTTTGGAACGGCCGTGGCCAAGACGATCGGGTCCGGCCTGATCGACATCACCGTCGTCAATTCGGACGTCGTGCTCGGCGGCCTCCTCGGCGCGATCGCCTGGAACCTGATCACGTGGTACTTCGGGATCCCGTCCTCTTCCTCGCACGCACTGATCGGCGGTTACGCCGGAGCCGCGGTCGCGCGCGTCGGCGTGCGCGCGATCGTGCCGGGCATGGCGTGGGTGAAGACGATCTCCTTCATCGTGCTCTCCCCGCTCATCGGCATGACGGTCGGGTGGGTGTTGATGGTCGCGATGTCCTGGGCTTTCCACAAATCGCCGTATGGCTCCGTGGACCGCTGGTTCCGCCGCGCGCAGCTCGGTTCCGCCGCGGCCTTTTCGCTCTCGCACGGCACCAACGATGCGCAGAAGACGATGGGAATCATCGGCGGCCTGCTCGTCGCCAACCACGGTCTCTTCGCCGACCCGAGTTCGAGCCTCCACTGGATGCATCTGCCGGACTTGAAGACGATCCCCTGGTGGATCATCCTGTCCGCGCACGCCGCCATCGGCCTCGGAACGCTTATGGGCGGTTGGCGGATCGTGCGCACCATGGGCAGCCGCATCACGAAGTTGAAGCCGTTCTCCGGCTTCTGCGCCGAATCGGGCGCGGCCGCGACCGTCATTCTGGCGTCGGTGTGGGGCATTCCGGTCTCGACGACCCATACGATCACCGGCGCGATCATCGGCGTGGGCGCGACGCAACGCGTTTCGGCCGTGCGCTGGGGCGTGGCGGGCAAAATCGTCTACGCCTGGATCCTGACGATTCCCATGGCAGCCGCGATTGGCGCCCTGGGCTACGGGATCCTCTCGGCGCTGACCCACTGAGCGCCAGCCTCCAAAAAAGAAGCCCCTCTTACGAGGGGCCCGAAGGAGGAGATCGTGTGTCTGCCTGTAATACGGGGCCCGGGGCGAAAGCGTTGAGGGTGTATTTTGGGCGGCACCAATGAGCCTTCCCGCGGGAACCCGCCTCGGGCCGTATGAGACCTCCATGAAGCAGGTGTCGCGCACGTCGGGCGACATCTTCGTCGCCGAGGGCTTTTGATCCGGCTCACGATCAAGCGCGGGCGCGAAGCGTCGCTGTCGCGCCGACACCCATGGCTCTTCTCCGGCGCGGTCGCGTCGGCGTCGGGAGATGGGGCGGACGGGCACGCCGAAGTCGTGGACGATGGGGGGCGGCTGCTCGCGCGCGGCGCGTACTCGCCCGATTCGCAGATCGTGGCGCGCCTCTGGACCTTCGACGGCCGGGCTCCCGACGGCGCGCTCTTTCGGGAGCGCTTCACCGCGGCGCGCCGGCTCCGCGAAGAGTGCCTGCCGCCGGAAACGACGGGCTACAGGGCGGTCAACTCCGAGGGCGATCTCTGCCCGGGCGTCCTGCTCGATGTCTACGGCGAAACGGCCGTGCTCGAGCTTCTGACACGGGGCACCGAGGTCTGGCGCCCGGAAATCGAGGCCGCGGTTCGCGAGGTGTTCGCGGCCTCCCGGCTGATCGTTCGCGAGACCGGCTCGGCCCGTGACTCGGGCAAATCCGAAATCCGAACTCCGAAATCCGAACTGCCCCCCGCCGCCTTCCTCGAGAACGGCCTCCATTTCCTGGCCGACATCACGGGCGGCCAGAAAACCGGCTTCTTCCTCGACCAGCGCGACAACCGCGCCCGGCTGCGCGCTCTCGCGCGCGGAAAGACTGTGCTCAACCTCTTCTCCTACTCGGGCGCCTTCTCCGTCGCAGCGCTCGCTGGAGGCGCAGTGCGCGCTGTCGACGTCGACTCGTCCGCCGGCGCGCTCGAGCTCGCGCGCGAGCACCGGCGCGCGAACGGGTTCTCGGTTCAGGACTCGGACTTCCTCCAGGCCGACGTCTTCGAGGACGTGCGCCGCCGCGCGTCGGCGGGGGAGCGCTGGGACATCGTCGTCTGCGACCCGCCCGCCTTCGCCAAGAAGAAGGCCGACGTGGACCGGGCGGCGCGCGGCTACAAGGACGTCAACCGCGTGGCCATGGCGCTGGTCGCCCCGGGCGGCTGGCTGCTGACGTGCTCCTGCTCGGGTCTCGTCGACGCCGATCTCTTCCAGAAGATCGTGTTTTCGGCCAGCGTGGACGCGCGGGCGCCGTTCGCTCTCGTGGCGAGGCAGGGCGCCGGACCGGATCACCCGGTTTCGCTCGACTGTCCCGAGGGGGAATACCTCAAGGGCTTCTGGCTGCGCCGGGCATAGAGCCGGACCCGGGGGCGTTATCATCCCGTCGTGGTGAGAAAGAGAATCGTCGCCGGTTGGCTGTGGGCGCTCGGCGCCGCGGTTACCGCGCTCGGCGCGGATCCCGGCCCGGTCGTCGAGGTCGGCCCATCGGCCTTTCACGCTCTTGCCGCGCCGAGGGCCGCGGCGCGGCGCGCGGACCTCGTGCCGGTCGACACGCTCCCCGATGCGGCGCGTCACTCACTCGGGCCGCTCTCGGCCGCGGAGCGTGCGCAGCTGCAGGCGCCGGACCGGCGGGGCGGCGGCGCGCGGCGCAAGAAGCCCGCTGTCAAGGTCGGGATCTCGCGAACGCTCTCCGACGTTGTCGGCTTCAACGGCTTGTCGGCGCAGCTGAACCCGGAGCAATCCGCCGGCGTCGGGGGTGGACTGCTCGAACGCGATCGCGACGGAAAGTGGATCTGGACCGCCGAGTTCGCGTCCGCGGGCGCCGGCGGCTTGCGCCTCCACCTGCGCCGGGCGGCCCTGCCGCAGGGCAGCCGGGTTTTCGTCTACTCCACCGGTGGCGACGTCCAGGGGCCGTATTCCTTCGACGCGGGCACGCGCCCCGAGGGCTTCTGGACAAACACGATCTTCGGCGATCAAATCTTCCTGCAGGTCCAGCTCGGCGCGGCGCCGGCGGCGGCGCTCGGCAAGGCGTCGCTGCTCGTCGACTCCGTGGTCCACCTCGAGCATCCGGACTTCGCACCGTCGGCCGCGGCAAAGTCGGGCCTGCGCCCGAAGTCGCAGACCTGCTTCATCGACCGTAGCTGTGTGACCGCGGGCGATTTCTCCAACGTGGATGAGGCCACGCGCGCCATCGGACAGCTCAACTTCGTGGATGGAGGTAGCTCTTACGTCTGCTCCGGCGGTCTCATGAACACTTCCGGCGGCAGCGGCATTCCCTACCTCCTGACGGCCAACCACTGCTTCTCCTCGCAGGATTCGGCCACTTCCCTCGAGGTGTTCTGGCAGTACCGGACGGCGACCTGCGATGGCGTCCGTCCCGATGAGAGTGGCTTTCCCCGCACGCTCGGAGCGACGCTGCTGGCGACCGGCGCGGCGCCCTCGAGCGACTTTACGTTCGTGCAGCTCTCGCAGGATCCCCCGGACGACAGCATGCTCCTCGGTTGGACCACCGCGGACATCACGCACGCGGGCGGAACGGTCCTCTACCGGCTGAGCTACGCCAACGGAGACCCCCTCATCTTCACGAAGGAGCAGATCAGCGCCGTGCCGACCCCCGACAGCTGCTCCGACGCCCCCCAGACCACCTTTCTCTATACGAAGGACATCGCGGGCGGGACCGGAGGGGGCAGCTCCGGGTCGCCGCTCTATCTCGAGGACCTCCGCGTGGTCGGCCAGGAGTTCGGCTCCTGCGGCAACAACAGCGATGACGACTGCGACGTGGTCACGAACTCGACCCTCGACGGGGCGTTCCGGATCACGTACCCGTCCATTCAGCAGTGGCTCTCTCCCGGCAGCCCGGCTCCCTGCGTTTCCAACTCGACGACGCTCTGCTTGAACGCCGGGCGTTTCCGCGTGACCGTGTTCTACGCCACCGCGGAGGGCGCGAGCGGGCCCGGAATGGGCGTTAACCTCTCGGGTGATTCCGGTTACTTCTGGTTCTTCGATGCGGCCAACATCGAGCTCGTCGTGAAGGTCCTCGATGCCTGCACATTCTCGCCGCCAAATTTCTGGGTTTTCGCTGGCGGGCTGACAAACGTCGGCGTCACGCTCATCGTCGAGGACACGCAGACGGGCGCTTCGCGGACCTACAACAACCCGATCGGCACGCCGTTCGCCCCGCTCCAGGACACGCAGGCGTTCGCCTGTCCGTAGCCCGCCGGTCGCTCGCCAGCCGCATGCCGACCAGCCCCCGCGTCCCGCCTCCTGCCGGTATACTCCGCCTCCCATGAATCTGGAGCTCACGGAGGAGCAACAGCTTCTCCAGGCCTCGGTCCGCGATTTCGCCGAGGGCGTCGTTCGGCCGCAGGCGGCGCACATCGACCAGACCGGCGAGTTTCCGCGCGGGACGTTTTCCGCGGCGGGGCAGCTCGGCCTGGCGGGCGTGGCCGTGCCCGCCGAGCACGGCGGCTCGGGCATGGACACGGTTTCGTACGCCATCGTGATCGAAGAGATCTCGCGCGCCTGCGCGAACATGGGCGTCATTCTTTCGGTCAACAATTCGCTCGTCTGCGACCCGATCGAGAAGTTCGGCAACGCGGAGCAGAAGAAGAAGTTCCTGGTTCCGCTCGCGCGGGGCGAAAAGCTCGGCTGCTTCGCCCTGACCGAGCCCGATGCAGGCTCGGACGCCGGCAACCAGAAGACGCGCGCGGTGCGCGAGGGCGACTTCTATCGAATCTCCGGGCAGAAAGTCTTCATCACTTGCGGCTCCGACGCCGATGTCTGCCTGCTGTTCGCGATGGTGCATCCCGAGAAGAAGACCCGCGGAATCTCCGCCTTCGTCGTCGACGCAAGCTCGCCAGGCTTCGACCGGTCGCGCCACCAGATCAAGCTCGGCGTGAACGCCTCGGGCACGGTCGAGATCTTTCTGACGGACGTGAAGGTCCCCGTCGCCGACCGGCTCGGCGAGGAGGGCGACGGTTTCAAGATCGCGATGGCGACCTTGGACGGCGGGCGCATCGGGATCGCGGCCCAGGCCGTCGGGATCGCCCAGGAGGCCTTCGAAGCCGCCGTCCGCTACGCGAAAGCCCGCAAGGCGTTCGGAAAGCCGATCTCCGACTTCCAGGTGCTGCGCTTCTATCTCGCGGACATGGCAACCGAGATCGATGCCGCGCGCCTGCTCGTGCGACGGGCGGCGGCGGCCAAGGACGCGGTCAAGGAGAACGGCGGCCGCTATTCGATGGAGGCCGCGACGGCCAAGCTCTACGCGGCCGAGATGGCGCAGCGAGTCACCACCAAGGCGCTCCAGATTCACGGCGGCTACGGCTACACGAAAGAATACCCGGTCGAGCGCAACTTCCGGGACGCGCGCATCACCGAGATCTACGAAGGCACGAGCGAAATCCACCGGCTCATCATCGCGAGGGAGATCTTTCGCGATTCGGGGCTGGTGATTGGGTGAGGAGGGTCGAACCGTCAAAGCTGTCGTAGAGGCGGGACTCGCCCCGCCCGCGGGCGGCCCAAGGGCCGCCCCTACTGCCGAACGGTTTTGAAGTCATGGGCCAGACACGCATGTTCCGGGACCGGGTGGTCTCGATGGAGCAAACGCTCGAGGGGGGTGAAAAGCACCTCCCGCTGTTGAAGGCGCTGTGCGCCGAGGCGCTGCCGGACTTCGTCTTGCGCGAGCATTCGCTGGACCACGAGCGCGACATGTTCGTGATGGACTTCGACGCGCCCGACGGCACACGCCAGCGCGTGAGCTGGACCCGGATGGTGCTCTTTGACGCGGAGCGCATCCCGACCCTGACGGCCGATCCCGCCGCGGCGCTGCGCGCGAAGATCGTCGAGCACATTCGCGCCCAGCTCGGCCGGCCCGAGATCCTCGTGACGTTCCGTCATCTCGAAGAGGGTTGGGTCGACACGCCCGAACCGCGCCGGGACACCAGCCGGCGCCGCCGCAGGGGCGGCCGGGGGGGAGTGCGCGGACCCGAGAAGGGCGGCCAGGACCGGCGCCCGGCCGCAAGCGGCCAGCCGCAGCGCGATCGAGACCGCAACCGCGAGCGTCGTCCCGGAGCTGGGCCGTCCGGCGGCGGCGCGCGGGAGCAGCAGCGAGGTCCTGCTGGTCCGCGTCCGGCGCCGCAGCCGCAGAGACGACCGCCGGCTCCCGGTCCGGGGCCCGGTCCGGCAGCCGAGGCCGGACAGGGGGTTCCGGGCGCCAAGCGCCGCCGCCGTCGCCGTCGCCGCGGGGGCCGCGGTCCGGGAAGCGGGCCGGGTGGTGCGCCGGGCGGCGCGCCGCCGGCGACGGCAGGACCAAAATCGTGAACTTCGACCTGACCGACGACCAAAAGCGAATTCGCGACGCGGTGCGCGCCTTCGCCGAGGCCGAGATCGCGCCCCGGGTCGCGGCGTGGGAGAAGCAAGAGCGCTTCCCGAGGGAGATCCTCGGCCGCCTCGGCGAGATGGGTGTGATGGGGATGATGGTGCCGGAGGCCTACGGTGGCGCCGGCGCCGACGCGTTGTCCTACGTGCTCGCGGTCGAAGAGCTCGCTCGCGTGTGCGCTTCGACGGCGGTGATCGTTTCCGTCAACAATTCGGTGGCGTGCTATCCAATCTGGAAGTTCGGTTCCGAGCAGCAGAGAACGACCGTTCTCAAGCCGCTCGCCTCCGGTGCGGCGCTCGGCGCCTACGCGTTGACCGAGCCGCAGTCCGGCTCCGACGCCGCGAACCAGAAGACGCGGGCGGTCCGCGACGGGTCCGCGTACGTGCTGAACGGGGCGAAGGCCTGGATCACCAACGCCGGCGAGGCCGACTGGTACGTGGTCATGGCGATGACCGATCCCGAGGCCGGCACCCGCGGCATCACCGCATTCCTCGTGTCCGCCGAGGACAAGGGCCTGCGCGTCGGCGCGCCCGAGGACAAGATGGGACTGCGCTCGTCGAAGACGGCGGCGATCTTTCTCGAGGACGTGCGGCTGCCGGCCGAGCGGCGCCTCGGGGCGGAGGGCGAAGGATTCACGATTGCCATGACGACGCTCGATCACTCCCGCATCGGCATCGCGGCCCAGGGGATCGGGATTGCCGAGGCCGCGTATTCCGCGTCCGTCGAGTACGCGAAGACCCGCGAGTCGTTCGGCCGCAAGATCGCCGAGCACGAGGCGATCGCCTTCCAGATCGCCGACATGCGCGTCCAGCTCGATGCGGCGCGCCTGCTGACCTACCGGGCCGCGCTCAAGTCCGAGATGCCCGGCGTGCGCTTTTCGAAGGAGTCTTCCATGGCCAAGGTGTACGCGACGGAGGCTGCCAACACCATCGCGGCGCGGGCCGTGCAGATTTTCGGGGGGTACGGCTATTCGAAGGAGTATCCCGTTGAGCGGTACTATCGGGACGCGCGCGTGACGACCATTTACGAAGGGACGAGCGAGATCCAGCGAATCGTGATCTCGAAGAACGTCCTGGCGGGACGGTGAGACGATGAACCCTGAAGATCCGATCCTGCCCCCCGAGGAGGAAGAGCTCGACGGCGACGACGGGACCGACGAGCTCGAGGAGCTTGAGGAGCCAGCGCCCCTCCCCGTCGTGGAGGCCGTGACGGGTGCCGTCAAGGAGGCCGTGCCAGCACGCAAGGCCGCGACGCCGAGGCCCGACCTCATCGACCGGCGCGAGCCGCTCTACCGCGAGTGCCGGGGTTACAAGCTGCGGCTCGACCCTCCCGACCTCGCCCGCCTGCGCGAGCTGGCGGGCTCGCGCGGCAAGTCGGACGACGAGCTCGGTGAAGCGTTCTTCGACGGACAGGCCGAGCGCCTGGCCGCATCGATCGCCGACGACGTGCCCGCGCCGAGCGAGATCCGGGTGGTGGTGGATCCCTATTCGCGACAGGCGTTTTTGGCGCTGGAGAATCGCATCCGGGGGATCCTGAGTTTCTAGACTAGATGTCCGCCGTAATCACGATCCGCGTCGCCTTCGTCAATCTCGCCTTCTTCTGATGCGGATCGATCTCGACCGAGATCTCTCCCGGCGCGGCGCCGGCCGAGGCCAGTACGTCGGCCCAGGCTTCGGCACGCGAGCGCAGGAAGTCCTCGGCGACGGCGGGCTCCTCGCGGCCTTCGAAATCGGGCATCGCCTTGAGCCGATCGACGTTCGAACGGTCGAGCACGAAAGCAAATCCTTCGCGATCCATCCGGTAGACATGGGGACGATCAGGGGAGTTTGGTTGCATATCGGGGAATTTTAGGGCATTCGGGACGTTTTTCGCCCTGATGAATATCAAGATCGCCCGCAAACCGCTCTCGCTCCTCGTTGCCGGGTTTCTGCTCGCCGCCGTCCTGCCGGCGGCCGAGGGTGTGCGCAACCACTTCGACACGGATTCGGCGGGCCGAGCGCCCGGCTTCTTCGACTTCGTCGTTCTCGGGGCGCCCGGGCCGGCCCGCTGGGTGGTCCTGGCGGACCTCAACCCACCGTCGGCGCCGAACCGTGTCTCGCAGGTCAACAAGACCCGCCCGACCGACTCGATCGCGGCCGCCATTCGGCGCAATTACGTGTTCCAGGACGGGACGGTCTCCACGTTCATCAAGCGGGGCGCCGGCCTCGAGGGGCTTGTCCTGCGTGTGGCGGACGAGAAGAAGTTCCTCGTGCTCCTCGTCGACTCGGGCTCGGGGGACGCTGTGCTCTCCTCCTATCATGACGGCAATGCGGCCGAGCTCGGCCGCGGCCACGCGAACCTGGACCGCGGGTGGGAGAAATTCTCGGTCGTCGCCTCCGGCCCGACGCTGACGGTGCTCTTCAACGACCAGAAGATCTTCGAAGCGAAAGACCCCAGGCCCGCCACCGGCAAGACCGGCCTGGCCGCCGCGGGGCCGGGCGAGGGCTCGTTCGACGAGTTCGTGCTCGAGCCGGCGGACGCGCCGAAGTAGCTACGGCGCGACGGAGTCCGCGAAGCGAAAGCGTCCGCCCTCGACGCGCAGGACGACGGCGGGCTTGATCGGGTTGCGGTCCGCGTCCATGGAGATCGTGCCCGTGACCCCCGCGAAATCCTTCGTGCTCGCAAGCGCGTCGCGGATCCGCTTGCCCTCGGTCGACCCCGCCCGCGTGATGGCGTCGGCGATCAGCCGCATCGAGTCGTAAGACGTCGCCGCGATCGAGTCCGGTTCCACTCCGTACTTCGCCTTGTAGGCGTCGACGAACTTGCGGACCGCGGGCGCGGGGTCGTCCACCGAGTAGTGGTTCGACAAATAGGCGCCCTCCACGGCCTCGCCGCCGATCTCGACGAGCTTGGGCGAGTCCCAGCCGTCGGCGCCGAGCAGCGTGGCCTTCATCCCGAGCGATCTCGACTGGCGCGCAATCAGTCCGGCGTCCGTGTAGTAGCCCGGTATGAAGAGCACGTCCGGATTCGACGGCCGGATCGCGGTCAGCTGCGCCGAGAAGTCGCTGTCTCCCTCGGCGTACTTCGACTCCGTGAGGACGGTTCCGCCTTGCGCCGTGAAGGCCTGGCGGAAAGCCTCGGCGAGGCCGACGCTGTAGTCGCTGCGGGAGTCGATCAGGATCGCGGCCGTCTGCGCCTTCAGGTTCCGGCGCGCAAACGTCGCGAGCACCTGGCCCTGGTAGGAATCGATGAAGCATGCGCGGAAGATGTAGTCGCCCTTCTTGGTGACCTCGACATTGGTCGAGGTTGGGGAAACCATCGGCACCGAGTAACTCTGCGCGATGGGCGCCGCCGCGAGCGAGCGGGACGACACGTTTTCTCCGATGAGCGCGACGACATGGTCGCGGGTGATGAGCTTGGAGACGACGGAGGCCGCTTCGGCCGCCTCGCCCCGGTCGTCCTCCGAGAGCAGTGCGATCGGGCGCCCGAGCACGCCGCCCGCGCGGCTGATCTCGTCGGCCGCGAGCAGGGCGCCGTTTCTCCCCGAGATCGCAAAGGTCGCCGTCGGGCCGGTCAGTGCGCCGAAGAAGCCGATCTTGATGCCCCCCTGCGACTCCGGGGGTTTTTCGCCCCCGCAGGCCGCGGAGAGAGCGATGGCGAGGGCCGCCATGAATCGGATGGCTCGTTTCATGCGGCGATTCTATGCTGCACTCCATGCTGCACCGCCGCGATAAGATCCGGCGCGGAGAAAACGCCATGACGCAGATTTCCCTCGTCGGACGTTCCCAGGCCTCCGGCGCCGCTCGCGACGCCTTCGAGCGCAAGGTTGCCGAGCGCGGCAACATCCCGAACATGTACCGGGTCTTCGGGCACCGGCCGTGGCTGCTTTCGACGATGGACGCGCATTTCGCGGCCGTCATGGGCTCGGGCACCGTGCCCGTCAAGCTCAAGGAGATGCTGGCGCTCCAAACGTCGCTCGAGAACGAGTGCTGGTATTGCGCGAGCTCCCACACGGTCCTCGCCGAGAGGACCGGGGCCACGAAGGATCAGGTCGCGCAGCTGCTCGATTTCGATCGCGGCTCGTACTCCGACAAGGAGAAGGCCGCCCTGCGCTTCGGCCTGCAGATGACGCGCGACTCCAACCGGGTCCCCGAGTCCACGTTCACCGCGCTGCGCGCCCACTTCGACGAGGGCGAGATCGTCGAGATTGCCGCGGTCGTCGGACTCTTCGCCTACTTCAACCGCTTCAACAACGCCTTCGCGCTCGAGCCCACGAAACCCGGCGAGGGCGTGGACTCGTAGGCGGTAACGGAGCTGGTGCGCATTTCGGTGCCGTAGGGGCGGCCCTTGTGCCGCCCGCAGAAGTCACGGTGTCGCAGAGGCGGGCGGGGCAAGCCCCGCCCCTACGGCCCGGACGCGTGATCAGGCCTTCGTTTTGATAATGTAGCCGGCCCTTCGCTACGGAGAAGACCATGAGCTCAAACAAGACCTACGACCTTTGCATCATCGGTTCCGGGCCCGGCGGTTACGTCGCGGCGATTCGGGCGTCGCAGCTCGGCATGTCGGTCCTGATCGTCGAAAAGGAGCCGCGCCTCGGGGGCGTCTGCACGCTCTGGGGCTGCATCCCGACCAAGGCGCTGCTTCACACGGCCGACCTGCTCGAGGAATGCCGGCACGGCGCCGAGGTCGGCGTCTCCGCGAAGGAAGTGCGCCTCGACATGCCGGCCGCGATGAAGCACAAGGAAAAGATCGTCCGCCAGTCGTCCAACGGCGTCGCCTACCTGATGAAGAAGAACCGGGTGGATGTCGCGGCCGGCTTTGGCCGGCTGGCCGGGGCCGGTCGGGTCTCGGTGACGGGCGCGGATGGCGCCGAGGCGGTCCACCAGGTCAAGAACGTGATCATCGCGACCGGTTCCACCCCGCGGTCGCTGCCCGGGCTGGACATCGACGACAAGTCGGTCCTGTCCTCGACCTCGATGCTCGAGCTGACCGAAGTTCCGAAGTCGCTCGTCGTGATCGGATCGGGCGCCGTGGGCGTGGAGTTTGCTTCCATGCACGCGCGCTTCGGCGCCAGGGTCACGATCATCGAGGTGCTCCCGCGCATCGTGCCGGTCGAGGACGAGGAGATTTCGCGCGAGCTCGCGGCCTCGTTCAAGCGCCAGGGCATCGCGATCTACCCCGAGACGCGGGTCGAACGGATCACGCGGGGCGAGGGCGGTGTCGAGGTGCTCGCGCGCTCGGCCGGCGACAAGACCGAGACGTTCCGGGCCGAGAAGGTCCTCATGGCCGTCGGCCGCCGGCCGCTGTCCGACGGGATCGGCCTCGAGGTCATGGGCGTCGCGACGGAGAAGGGCTACATTAAGGTGGACGCAACCATGCGGACGAACGTGCCCGGCGTCTACGCGATCGGCGACGTCATCCCGACGCAGGCCCTCGCTCACCTCGCATCCGCCGAGGGGGTCCTCGCGGTCGAGCACATGGCGGGCAAGGCGACGCGCCCCATCAACTACGACCAGATCCCGGGCTGCACCTACTGTTCGCCAGAGATCGGATCCATCGGACTGACCGAGGCGAAGGCGCGCGAGCGCGGCTACGACGTCGTCGTCGGCAAGTTCCCGTTCTCCGCCGTCGGCAAGGCGCGCATCCTGAACCAGGCCAGCGGCTTCGTGAAGATCGTCGCCGAGAAAAAGTACGACGAAGTCCTCGGCGTCCACATCATCGGTCCCGCAGCCACCGAGCTCATCGCCGAAGCCGGCGCCGCCCTGAAGCTCGAGGCGACGTCGGAAGAGCTGGTCAAGACGATCCACGCCCACCCGACGCTTTCGGAGGCAATCCACGAAGCTGCGGAGGCGGTGCAGGGCCACGCCATCCACATCTAGCGAAAGCATCCCTTTCGACGCCCCCTCACCCCAACCCTCTCCCTCTCGCGGGTGGAGAAGGAGCTGCGATTCAAGGACCATCGATCCTCTGCACGCGGCGCGAATAGTCTCCCGACCGAAGGAAGGGAGGAGGTTCGCTCCGCGGGAGCGAGAGCGAGCGAAGCGAGCGGTAGCGACGTTTTATTGAGGGACGTTCTGCCCGTTCGTCGCCGCAGGGTTCGTCGGCGGCGCTCCCGACGACGACTGGGTCGCGTTCGACGGCGCGTATGCGTACGTGGCGCCGACCTTATAGTCGTTGGGGGAATTGCCGAAAGCCTGCGTCTGGCCCGGAACGACGTCGCTGTAGAACCCGGTCCCGAGGCCCGACTTGTCTTTCGGGGCGCTGACGGCGCGCGCGTTGGTCGGTCCTGCCTGGGCGCTTCCGCCCTGCATGGCAAGGTTTCCGATCCGGATCACTGCATCCGCGGGGTTCGCCGACTGCACGGCTGCCGAGGAGACCTGCGTGACCTGCTTCAACTCCGAGCGGCGCATGCTCACGAGGGTCCCGCCGGGATACTTGTGGAAGACGACCATCGTGCCCTTCGTGACGGGCAGATCCGTCGAGATCATCTTGCCCGAGGGGACCAGGTCGATCTGGTAGTACGTTGTCTCTGCCCGGAGCGCAGAGGCGCAGGCGAACAGGACCGCAACCGTCAGCAAGCGGTTCCTCATGAGCTACCTCCTTGAGACAAGAAAGCGTACCACGCGGGGGCCGCGCACAGACTGCCCGGGCGGGTCGCAACCTGAGAGAAGTCTTCTTCGTACGAGGCAGATACTGCTCGGCCGAGAATAGAATGGCGGCCTCGTATCGGAGGACCATGAGTCAGGAAGCACCCAAACCGGCCGATCTGTCGGCCCTTCGCATCCGGCGCGACCCCGAGCCACGCAGCGGCGCTCGTGGCTGGCTGCTGCTCGGCGCGGTCCTGGTCGTCGGCGCCGGGGTCGCGGCCTACCTCGCGGCCGGGCGCCGCCTGCGTCCGACAAAGGTTGAAGTCGTCACAGCGTCGGTCGTCACCGAGGGCCAGGCCACGACGCTGCTCTCCGCCACCGGCTACGTCGAGGCCGAGCGTAAGGCCGACCTCTCGCCGAAGATCACCTCACGCATCACGGAGCTGAACGTCACCGAGGGGACCCGGGTGAAGACGGGCGACGTGATCGCGCGCCTGGACTCGACGGACCTGGATGCCCAGCTCGCGGAGGCGAAGGCGAACTGGATCAACACGCAAGCGGAGCTCACGCGGCAGAAGAGCCTTTTCGACCAGGGTCTCAACACGAAATCCGCGCTCGATGCCGCGGTCGCCAACGAAGCCGCGTCGCATGCGCGCGTGCGCTACGTCGAGGCGCTGCTCGACTACACGATCATCCGCGCGCCTTTCGCTGGCGTGATCACGGCCAAGCGCGCGTTCGTGGGCGAGGCCGTGTCGCCTTTCGGGTCCTCGCCCTCGGGCGGCGGCTCGGGGGGCGCGGTCGCGACGCTCGTCGAGTTCTCATCGCTGTACGTCGGCGCGGATGTGAACGAGGCGAACCTCTCGAAGCTCGCGAAGAATCAGCCGGCGGAGATCTCGCTCGACGCGGTGCCTGACAAGATCTACCACGGCCGGCTGCGCCAGATCGTGCCCGCGGCCGACCGTCAGAAGGCGACGGTGCGCGTGAAGGTGGCCTTTCTCGACGCCGACGACCGCGTGCTGCCGGACCTGTCGGCGCGCGTCGCGTTCACCGCGCAGCCGACCCAGGGCAAGGAGGCCCGCTCGCGCGTGGTGATTCCGAAGACGGCCCTGACGACGGTGGATGGCAAGACGGGCGTCTTCCGCGTCGTCGAGGGCAAGGCCGCGTTTACGCCGGTCACGTCGGGCGGCGACGTGCAGGGGCAGGTGGAGATCACGCAGGGTCTGCAGGGGGGGGAACGCCTGATCTCGCTTTCCGGCGGGACGGCGATCCAGGACGGGCAGAAAGTTCGCGTCGAAGGACAGGAGAGCTGACCATGGCCGAGCCGCTGATTCGCATCGACCACGTCGAGAAGGTGTACCGCCGGGACCAGATCGAGGTGCCGGTGCTGCTCGGCATCAACCTCGACATTCCGGAAAGCGAGTACGTCGCGCTCATGGGCCCCTCGGGCTCGGGCAAGACGACGCTGCTGAATCTGATCGCGGGCATCGATTCGCCGACCCGGGGCCGGATCGTCGTCGGGGGGCGGGACATCGCGACGATGGGGCAGACGGAGCTCGCGCGCTGGCGCTCGAGCACGGTGGGCTTCATCTTCCAGCTCTACAACCTGCTGCCGGTCCTGACGGCCTTCGAGAACGTCGAGCTGCCGCTGCTCTTGACGCGCCTGAAGAAGGCGGAGCGCAAGAAGCACGTCGAGACGGCGCTCTCGATCGTGGGCCTGGCCGACCGGATGGATCACTACCCGCGACAGCTCTCGGGCGGGCAGGAACAGCGCGTCGCGATCGCGCGCGCCATCGTCTCCGACCCGAAGATCCTGGTGGCCGACGAGCCCACGGGCGACCTCGACGCGAAGTCCGGCGAGGAGATCCTGGAGCTGCTGCGCCGCCTGAACGAGGAGTTCGGCAAGACGATCGTGATGGTGACTCACGATCCCAAGGCGGCCGGGCGGGCGCACCGCATGGTGCACCTCGACAAGGGCGTCCTGCACGCCGACGAGCGCACCGGCACGATGAGGAGCGTATGAAGTACCTCAAGCTGATCGCGCGCAACGTCTTTCGCAAGAAGCTGCGGACGACGCTGACGGCCAGCTCCATCGTCCTCGTGCTCACCCTGATCGTGATCCTGACGTCGCTGCTCCAGGCGATGCAGGCTGATCCGTCCGGGGGCCGGGGCTCGAACCGCCTCGTCGTCCAGCACGCGACGGGCCTCGGCAACTTCCTGAACCTCTCTCAGCGGCAGCGGATCGAGCAGATCCCGGGCGTCCTGGCGGTGTCGCCGCAGACCTGGTTCGGCGGCGTATACAAGGACGACCGGCCCGAGAACTGGATCGGCCAGCTCAGCGCGGACCCGCAGATCTTCTTCGACAAGGTGTTCGACGACGCGACGATCGATCCCGCGGTCAACGCCGAATGGAAGAAGACGCAAAACGGTTTCGTCGCGGGCAAGAAGATCGCCGACAAGTTCCAGTGGAAGAAGGGGGAGCACATCGTTCTGAAGGGAACCTACATTCCCCTGACCCTGGATCTGGTCTACGTCGGCCCGTTCAGCGCGGGCGACGAGACGAACATCTTCTTCCACAACGAGTACTTGAACCAGTCCGACTGGTTCGGCGCCAACAAGCTGACGGGCATTTACTACCTGAAGGTCGACAGCAGCGAAAACGTGCCGCGCGTCGCGGCCGCGATCGACAAGATGTTCGACAACAGCGACACTCCCACCAAGACGCTGACCGAGAAGCAGTTCCAGCTCTCCTTCATGGAGATGATGGGCAACGTAAAGTTCCTCATCAACGGCATCTCGCTCATCATCCTTTTTGCCGTGACGCTCATCGTGGCGAACACCGTCGCGATGTCCGCGCGCGAGCGGGTGACGGAGCTCGCCGTCATGCGCACGCTCGGCTTCGGCCGGGGCCACATCCTCGGCTTCATCCTGTCGGAGTCGGTGCTGATGTCGCTGATCGGCGGGATCCTCGGCGTGCTCATCGCCAAGTTCGTCTTCGTCCCGCTGCTCGTGGCCGTCGGGGACAAGACGGCGGTCTCGATCTGGCTCGTGAACTTCCGGGTGACTCCGCAGACGTGGCTGCTGGCCTTTGCGGTGTCGGTGGGCGTCGGGATCTTCGCCGGATTCCTACCGGCCATCCAGTCGTCGCGGTTGAACATCGTCGACGGCCTGCGGCGGGTGGTGTAGCCGTGGCGATCCCCATCAAGTACAACCTGCGCAATCTCGTCGCCCGCAAGGTCTCGACCGGCATGACGGCGTTCGTCATCGGCCTGGTCGTGGCCGTTTTCCTCTGCGTCCTCGCCCTCGTCCAGGGCGTCACGCGGACCCTGTCGGTCGTGGCCTCGAACCGCAACGTCATCGCGATGCGCGTCGGCTCGCAAGCCGAGATGCAGAGCGTCATCACGCGCGACCAGGCCGTAGAGATCCAGGCGCTGCCGGGCCCGGAGAGGAGCGCCGCGGGCAAGCCCGCTGTGTCGGCCGAGCTGCTGACGCTCATCAACGTCCCGCGCGCGGACGGCAAGTCGAGCTCGAACGTCCAGATCCGGGGCCTCTCGCCAGCGGGGCTCGAGGTGCGCCCGGGCGTAAAGATCGTGGACGGCCGGATGTTCACGGCGGCGACCAATGAAGCGGTCGTCTCCAGGAACCTCTCGAAGCGCTTCGCCAGCATGAAGGTCGGCGACACGATCAAGTCGGGTAGCTTCCGCTGGGTGGTGGTCGGCCTGTTCGACGCCTCCGGCAGTGCCTACGAGTCGGAGATCTGGACGGACGTCTCGGACCTCCAGCAGCAGACCAAGCGCAATATCTACTCGACGGTCTTCGTGCGCCTTCCCGATGCGGATGCCGCGAACCGCTTCATCGAGGGAATCAAGGGCGATCAGCGCTTGAAGCTCGAGGGCAAGACCGAGCGCAAGTACTTCGACGAACAGATGATCACGGGCGCTCCCATCAAGGCGCTCGCCTTCATCGTCGGCTTCTTCACGGCGATCGGCGCGGCCTTCGGGGCCATGAACACGATGTACGCGCAGGTTTCGGCCCGCACGCGAGAGATCGGAACCCTGCGCGCGATCGGTTTTTCGCGACGTTCCATCCTCGCGTCGTTCGTGATCGAGGCCCTGATGCTCTGCTTCTTCGGCGGGCTGCTCGGCGT
>JANMBR010000171.1:0-7681 GCA_031360505.1 Acidobacteriota bacterium | reverse complement strand
CCGATGAAGTACGGCGCGCTCGACGAGTACCCGGTCCAGCGGCTGCCCCCCGCGTAGAGCGCGTTGCCCGCGGCGAAGTAGAGGACGGCCGGGAAGTACGGCAGGTTCGACATCCAGTAGCACCAGCCCGTGATGAATCCGGCAAAATCGCCGAAGGCGACCTTCGCCCAGAAGTAAAGGCCGCCCTCCTCGGGGTGCCGCGAGGAGAGCGCGATGACGCAGATGCCCAGCGGCAGCGCCATCGCGAAGAAGCCGATGAACCAGACCGTGATCGCCGAAGCGCCCCCGGCCGCCGCCGTCGCCACCCACTGCAGGTTGGTCCCGGCGGTGATGATGAAGAAGAGCACGTCCCGGAACCCCATCGCCTGATGGAGACCGGCCGGGTGCGAGCCCGTTTCGCAGCGGTCGCTGGGTGTGAGGTCGGCGATGGCGCAGAGACTATCGCAGGGGCTGACCGAGTCGCACCCGGACTCGAAGGGATCCTTCGGGCCGTGCTCGGCCCTCAGGATGACAAGAGCTACTTTGTCATCCTGAGCGCAGCGAAGGATCCCTTTAGGCTCCGCGCCCCGGCTCGAGAAGGGGCGGTCTCAGCCCTTCAGCGCCCGCGTCAGCAGCGCGTGAAAATGGTGCAGCCCATTTTCGCGCACGACCGAGTAGCGCCCCCGGTCGTACGTGCGCGAGCGCAGGCCCTTCTGGACGGCCTCGCAGATCTGGATGTCCTCCTGCTGGACCTGGTCACTGAAGGCGAACGAGCGGGCGAACTCCTCGGCGACGCCGGGGCTGTTGGGCTCGAGGACGTACCACTCGAAGCGCGTCAGCGTGCGGTCG
This sequence comes from Acidobacteriota bacterium, assembly GCA_031360505.1. Taxonomy (GTDB): domain Bacteria; phylum Acidobacteriota; class Thermoanaerobaculia; order UBA5066; family Gp7-AA6; genus DAHUXD01. Next base: position 6,853 of record JANMBR010000171.1, on the reverse strand, counting down.
GGTCCGAGCGGCAGGATGATGTTCGTCTGCAGGTTGTCGGGGTAGAGGTTCAACATCATGTTCGGGAAGACCCAGTAGTAGAGCGCCTCGGGCGCGGCGCCCTCGGCGAGGTTCCTGCGGTAGAGCGAGTCCTCGTTCTTCGAGCGGATGGGCGCGTGCTGCTTCGAGTGGTACTCGGCCGTCTCGACCTTGTAGGCGCGGTAGTCGAGCTCCTTGAAGAGCTCGGGGTGGACGATCGGAATGTGGTACCCCTCGAGGTAATTGTCCACGTAAACCTTCCAGTTGCAGGCGACCTCGTAGTCGATCTTCTTGAAGAGACGCATGTGCTCGAGCGGAAGGTGGCTCGTTTCCGCGGGAATCGTCCCGAGCACTTCTGCGAGCGACGGCACCTTCGGATCGAGGCAGACGAAGAGAAACGGCCCCCACGTGTCGACGCGCGCGGCAGGAAGGTTCTGCTGCGTCTTCTCGAAGCAGCGCACGCCGTCCCACTCCGGGGTGGATTGCAGCCGGCCGTCGAGCGTGTACGTCCAGCCGTGGTACCCGCACATGAGCGCCTTGCGGTGGCCCGCCCCGCGCGCGACCGGGCCGGCGCGGTGGCGGCAGACATTGGAGAACGCGTGGATTGTCCCGTCGTCGGAGCGCGTGATGACGAGCGGTTCCTCGGCGACCGCGCACGTGAAGTAGTCGCCCGGCAGGCGCACCTGCTCCGTGTGGCCGACCAGCTGCCAGGTCTTCGCGAAAATTCTGTCCTGCTCGAGCGCGGCGAGCTGTGGGTCGCGGTACCAGGTGGAGGGGAGCGTCGCGGCGGACGAGAGGTCGAGGTCGAAATCGAAGTCGGCAAATCCCATGCGCTATTTCTCCCTCTTTTCCTTCTTCGTCGCGCGGGCGCGGACGGCGGGGCGGGCGCCGATGGCTCCCTGCAGCAGTTCGAGAAACTGCGCGATGCGGCCGGCCGTCTTCTCGGGGCGGTTGCCCTGGCGCGAGAAGAGGCCCGGATCGAGCTCCTCGGTCAGCAGCGCATCCTGGAACCGCTCGACGGTCCACTCCACCATCGACACGATCATCGTCTCGTCGATGTCCTTGCGCACCTCGCCGCGCTCGACGCCGGTCCGCACGAAGGCGGCCGTGCCGTACGGGTCCTGGTCGCGCAGGAAGCGGTTGATCTCGTTGCGGACCTTCAGATCCGTCCCGTAGTTGCCGAGCAGCGCCATCCGGTACGGGATCCAGTTCTCGCGCACGAGCCGATCGGTGCGCTCGAGCCAGTAGCGCAGCGTCGCAAAGAATCCCTTCGCCGCGATCTCCGGCGGGGCAGCCAGGTACGCGGGGAAGGAGGTGACGGCTTTCTGGTAGCCCGCGAGGAAGAGCCCTTCCTTGCTGCCAAAGTGCTGGAAGACGGAGCCCTTGGCGATCGACAGCTCGGTGGCGATGTCTTCGATCCGGGTCGCGTGATACCCGCGCTCGGCGAAGTGGCGCATGGCCGAGTCGAGGATGCGGGCGCGCTTGGCCTCGGCCCGCGGTCGGGTCGCGACGGGTGTCGGAGCGGCGGGGCGAAGTTCCACGCTTTTCATGACTTCTGGTCATACTATAAAACGCGAGACCTGTAAATCAACCTGTGCTAGCGTAAAAACGGTCACGAAAACCGCATGACTGGCGATCAAACGCAGGGCAGGTCCTACGACGCCGTCGTCGTGGGCGGGGGGCACAACGGCCTGACGGCCGCGGCCTACCTCGCCCGCGCCGGGCTGTCCACGCTCGTCGTCGAGCGGCGCGCGATCGTCGGCGGCGCCTGCGTGACCGAGGAGATCGCGCCCGGCTGCCGCGCATCGACGACCTCCTATATCGCCAGCATGCTGCGGCCCGAGGTCATCCGGGACCTCGACCTCGCCGGGCACGGATTGCGAATGGTCCCGTGCGACCCGGCGCTGCTCGTGCCGTTCGCCGACGGTTCCGTGGCTCCCTGGTGGTCAGACCGCGAGAGAACCGTCCGCGAGCTCGCCAAGCTTTCGCCCGCAGACGCGCGGACGTTCGTCCGCGTGGACGACGAGCTCAAGCGCCTTGCCCGCTACCTCCAGCCGTTCTTCCTCGAGCCCCCGCCGGACGTCCACACGCGTGGCCTTGCCGGCGTGCTGGAGGCGCTGCGGGTCGGCAAGCGCTTGCGCGGAATTTCGGGCGGCGAGATCTCCCGCATGGTGTCGTTTCTCACCGGAAGCCTCGGCGATTTCCTCGACCGCAACTACGAGTCGGAGAAGGTCAAGGCGCTCTTCCTGGCGAACAACGTGTACGGCAAGCACGGCGGCCCGTACTCGCCGGGGACGGCCCTCGGCCTCTTGTTCCACCTCCTCTCCGGGGGCGAGCACGACCTGCAGGGCTTCTACGGCCACGTGATGGGCGGCATGGGCGCCATCACGCAGGCCATGGCTTGTGCCGCGCGCAAGTTCGGAGCCGAAATCCGGACGTCTTCGCCCGTCGGGCGAATCCTGGTGCGCGACGGGCGGGCGACCGGCGTGGCCCTCGAAGACGGCACGGAGATTCTCGCGAAGGTCGTCGTCTCCAATGCCGATCCGAAGCGGACCTTCCTCGGCCTCGTCGAAGAGAAGGAGCTCCCGGAGGAATTCCGCCGCGCGATCTCGGGCATCAAGATGGACGGGCCGTGCGCCAAGGTCAACTTCGTGCTCTCGGAGGAGCCGCGGGTCACCGGCATGCCGCGCGAGTTCGAGAAGTCGCAGCGCGCGCTCTTCACGCTCGTGCCCTCGCTCGAGTTCGCCGAGCGCTGCTACGACATCGCGAAGCTCGGGGAGATCCCGGAGGAGCTCTGGGTGGACTGCGTGGTCGCGTCCAACGTGGACCCGAGCCTCGCGCCGGAAGGCCGGCACGTCATGACCTGCTTCATCCAGTACGTGCCCTACCGGCTGAAGAAGGGGACCTGGGACGAGAACCGCGAGCTGCTCGGAGACCGCGTCGTGCGCAAGATCGGCGAGTACGCGGGGAACGTGCCGGGCTCGGTGGTCGCGCGCCAGGTGCTCACGCCGCTCGACCTCGAGCGGACGTACGGCCTGACCGAGGGCAATATCTTCCACGGAGACCTGAACCTCGAGCAGCTCTTCTTCATGCGGCCGGTGGCCGGCTTTGCGCAGTACCGGACTCCCGTGGACGGGCTCTACCTCTGCGGCGCCGGCACGCACCCGGGCGGCGGCGTCACGGGGGCTCCCGGGCACAACGCGGCCCGCCAGGTCTTGAAGGACATGAAGCGGCGGTTCGCGTGAGCGCGGATCTCGAAAAGACCGCGGACGTCGTCATCCTCGGCGCCGGGGTCATGGGCGCGTCGATCGCGTTCCACCTGGCCAGGCGCGGCGCGGGGCGCATCCTCGTGCTCGATAAGGGCGACGTCGCGGGGGGCGGCAGCGGCCGCTCCTCGGCGCTCGTGCGCATGCACTACAGCTTTCCGCCGGAAGTCGACCTCGCGGTCAAGAGCCTCGCGATGTTCCGGACCTGGAAGGACTACGTCGGTCGTGATGGCGACTTCCGGCAGACCGGCTTCGTGCGAATCGTCCCGGAGAGCGAGCTGCCGCGCCTCGAGAAGAACGTCGAGATGCAGTGCGCGCACGGGGTGGATGCGCGCGTGGTCACCCGCGCGGAGCTCGAGGAGCTCGTGCCCGACTGGGACGTGGACGACGTGCCGCTGGCCGCGTGGGAGCCGGGCTCGGGATACGGCGACGGGGCCGGCGTTGCCAACGACTTCCTCGAGCGTGCGCGGGAGATGGGCGTCTCCTATCGGTCGCAGACGCGCGTCACCGGGTTTCGCGCGGCGGGCGGCCGCGTTACCGGGGTCGCGACGGACCGTGGGGACGTTGCGGCGCCGATCGTCGTGGCGGCGACGGGCCCGTGGAGCCGCGAGCTCTTTGCCGGCGTGGGCTTCGATCTGCCGGTGGAGGGCGAATACCACGAGGTCGCCATCCTGAAGAACCCGGCGGGCTTTCGCGGCGCGGGGCCGGCCTGCATCGACGGCATCACGACGACGTACTTCCGATCCGAGGTCGGGGGCCTGACGCTCGTGGGCGACTTCTGGGGCAAGCGCGGCGCGCAAGCGAATCCCGACACCTTCGCGCAGTCGGCCTCCTCCGACTCGCTCGCGGGCCTGGTCGAGCGGATGGTGCGCCGGGTGCCCGCCCTCGTGGACGCCGAGATCTGGCGCGGGGTGACGGGCGTGTACGACGTGAGCCCGGACTTCCGCCCTCTGATCGGCGAGGCGCCGGGCACGCGCGGCCTCTACATCGTGTGTGGATTTTCCGGGATGGGCTTCAAGATTTCGCCGGCGACGGGCCTCGTCGTTTCGGAGCTCGTCCTCGACGGGCGGGGAAAGACGGTGGACATCTCGGCGTTCGATCCCGAGCGCTTCGCGAAGGGTCGGCCGATCAAGGCGCAGTGGGAGTACGGCGACGAGGAACCGGCGGCATATACGTGACTGCGGATCGTAAGGAGAAAGCGTGACCAAGAAAAAGGGAATCCTCGAACGGCTCAAAGAGGGGCCGGTCCTCGGCGACGGCGGCTATTTGCTGGAGCTCGAAAAGCGCGGGTGGGTGCGCGCCGGTCCGTTCACGCCGGAAGTGGCGTTGACGAAGCCCGAGGCGCTGAAGGAGCTCCACGTCGAGTTCCGGGAGGCGGGCGCCGAGGTGTTGCAGGCGCTGACGTTCTACGCCAGCCGCGACAAACTGGCGACGGTCGGGCTCGACAACCGCCTCGAGGACCTGAATCGCGCCGCCGTCCGCATCGCGAAGGAAGTGGCGGGGGACCAGTGCCTCGTGGCCGGAAACCTCTCTCTGACCTGGAAGTACGAGCACGGCAGCCCCTCTTCCTATGACCGCGTGCGCAGCACGTTCGACGAGCAGCTCGCCGTGCAGGTCGACGAGGGCATCGACTTCGTGATCGGGGAAACCTTCTCGTGGCTGGGAGAGGCACTGATCGCGGTCGAGAGCGCGAAGAAGACGAAGCTGCCCGTCATGGTGACGGTGTGCTTCGAGAACAAGCCGGTCACGTCCGACGGCCAGACGGCGGCAGACTGCGCGAAGGCTCTGCAGGACGCGGGCGCCGACATCGTCGGCATCAACTGCCTCCGCGGGCCGGACACGACCCTTCCGCTGATCGAGGAGATGCGCAAGGCCGTCCAGGGCTTCGTCGCCTGCCAGCCGGTGGGCTACCGCACGACACCCGAGAAGCCGGACTTCACGAGCCTCGAGGCCTTTCCCTTCGAGCTCGATCCGCTCCAGCACTCCCGCCGCGAGATGGCCCGGTGGGCCCAGCAGGCGCGCGACCTCGGCATCGACTACATCGGTTCCTGCTGCGGCTCGGTCGCGATCCACGTCCGCGAGATGGCGCGGGCCCTCGGTAAGCTCCCGCAGGAGAACCGCAAGTGGAACGTGGACTACTCCAAGCCCATGTCGGCGTACGAGTACTACAAGCACGAGGGCAAATGAGATGAGCGGGGTCGCCGCTATGTCATGGAGCGGCTCGCTTGACTCATTTCTTATCGAGTCCGGCCCTGATTCGCCCGTCCATGTAGTCGTAGAACGGATTGCAGTTCAGCCGCATCCACTGATCCATCGGCACCGCGAGGACTCCGCGCTCGCCGCGGGGGGCCATCAGGCCGAGCCGCACGCCGTAGTCCACGGTCAGGTCGGGCGCGATGCCGAAGAGCGGATCGTCGGGCCGGAAGGGCACGGCGAGGTGGGACAGCGAAAAGATCTGGGGCGGCCAGGCCAGCCCGAGTGGCGTCTCGACGATCTCGGTCGAGCCCGAGGCGAGGGTCCTTGCGACCGCATCCGGAGCGCCGGCGCGGGCATTCGTCACGAGCGAGAGCCGGTAGTGGCGGCTGGGCTTCGCGATCAGGGCCGCGAGGCGCGCATCGAAGTTGTCCTTGAGAAAGCCCATCGCGAGCGCGGAGCGGTTCACGTCGAAGAGGACGAGCTCGCTGCCGTTGTCCTCGAGCCTGCCGAAGAGCGCGTCGACGGTGGCCCAGGTGTCGACCGTCGAATCCACGAGCGAGGCGAACGCGAGGATCGGCGGTAGCGACTGGATGCGGCCGCTCGCGGCTTCCCGCTCGATGGACGCCTGGATGTCCCGCGTGATCTCCACGGTCTGCTGGCCGGCGAACGCCGGAAACGAGTTGTACTTGAACGGGTTGTACTCGGGTTGGACGTCCATCCAGCGCGACTTCGCGAAGTAGGGGATCGCGCCGACCGCCGTCACCATCTTCGCGATGACCGCCGCGGCACCCGAGAAGCGCGTGACGCCGATCATCGGAGACATGACGACGACGCGGTCGGGCTTCGGCAGGGACGGGTCGCCGAGCGAGTCGAGCGCGTACTGGACGGCGAGCGCGCCGCCGTTCGAGTAGCCGACCACGTGGAATGGCAGCGGCGCTTCGACGCGTCCCCGGACGTGCCGGGCGCCGAGGCGCGCGGCCGCCCGCCAGTCCTCCCACTTCGCGACCGTCAGCGCGCCGGGGATCGTGCCGTGGCCCGGCACCCGCAGCGAGAGCGCGTAGAAGCCTGAGCGGGCGTAGAGCTCCGCCTCCGCCCGCACGCTGTACGGCGAGTCGGTCAGGCCGTGCATCAGGAGCACGCCCCCGCGGATCTCGCCCTCCGGCACCAGCTCGTACGTGTGGTTCCAGTTCTTTGCGAAACGCAGGGGATTGACGAGTCCGTCGGGCGCGTAGCGGTTGTAACGATCGGTTGGGTCGACCTTCGCGATGACCTCGCGTTCCATCTGCGCGAAGACCGCCTCTTCGATCTTCAGGTAGTCGGCGAGCGTGGACTTGTCGGTCAGGTCCTTCGCGCGGAACTCGGCGGAGAGCGTC
>JANMBR010000105.1:0-2709 GCA_031360505.1 Acidobacteriota bacterium | reverse complement strand
CCCGGCATCTCCATCTTCATCTTCTGCGCGGCCGGAGGGGGAAGCGGCGTCGGCTGCTGCGCCCAGAGGGTCACCGCGCCGACGAGAGACACCAGAAGGACCGGAATCGTTCTACCCACCTTCATGGAAGACTCCTTTCTTTTCTGCTGGATGCTCCGGCCTGATCGCCGGACCATAATCCTGTCGTTCGTGACTGCGCCGGGTCCAATCGTTTATTTCGCTCGACTTGAGACTTGTCAAAGATGGAGTGGAAGTCCCGTTGCGCTTGCTCGCGCGGCTCAGGTGCCGAGTTCGCGCAATGCCGGCCAGACTACCGAGCCACCTTGTTGCCTGCCTTCGCGGGGTCCCGAGCCCTGAGTCCATTCACGACTCGTAGCCTAGAACGCAAGTTTCGGCAGCCCATGACGCAAACGTATCAATCTGAGCCAGCGACGGCTCGGCCCAGGTGGACCCGATTCACCGCTTCCGCCTTCTGATCCGGGCGCTTCGGGGCCCCTCAGGGGGAGCCGCCCGGTGGCCTTCGCTGGCCCATCATGCCGTTACCCTCGCTCATCAGTTCCCTTCTTTCGCGGGTGCCATAGGGCGACGTCGGTTCCGGTTCCCATGTCGATGCCCACCTGCGCCTTTTCCCCCAGCGCGTGACTGATCTCGCCCGCGAGATGGTCACCCACTACGGCGTGGTCGACGCTGTGAGCCTGATCTTCGTGTTCGACCTGACGAATCTCGCAAGACAATGGCCTCGTGACGCCCAGACCGTACCGCAGGGGACCCTGAGACGTCAGAGCCAGCCCCCCGTGAAGCCCGCTCGGCGCAAGCCGCTGGCGAGATACGGGCAATGTCGCGTCAATCGCCACAATAGGCCCGTGCGATGATTTTCAATCATCAGAATGATCGGGCCCTGGTTGAGCCCGAAATGCCACGGCGATACCCAGGAGTGGGGATTGCCCGATTTCTCCGGGAAGGTCGGATTAAAGGACGCCTTGAATCCGTACGGATTCGATTCTGTCAGCCTGGCCTCGTGGATACAGTATGCGAGCGTGGGCAACACAAGCTCGGGCGCGAACGGCAACGACGCCGCCACGGCCCACGGTGCGATGGTGCCGTCGTCCGGTCCGTACGGCACGCCTCGCCCCACGTAATCGAAGAACTGCCGCTCGATGCCATTGACACGCATGGTCCTTGGCCCCGGACCTTCGCTGGCGCTGATTCCCCAGCAATCGCGGCCGTAGCCCTCGAACTTCAGCGGGTTGTCGATGGCGTACTGTTGCTGGACATACGTTGCGCGGCGGCTATTCTCGAAATAGTCGATGCCTTTATCGCGCATGAAGGCGTCTTGAAGTTCGCGAAAGTCGATCCAGATGTGCGAGAGCTGGTGCGTGAACAATGGCCCAGCGTAAAGATACTCCTGACCGTAAAGTCGCTTCCATTCGTACGTGGAACACCACGCTGAGTAGCTCGCCTCCGGCAGCGGATGAGTGGGCGAGCCGAGGCCCAGCACATACATCAGCAGCGCCTCGTCGTAGACTTCCCAACGATATTTGAGAAAGCCGCCTTCGGGCGTCCAGCCGTGCGTCACAGTTGGGCCCCCATTTTGCGCCCATTGCCAATCGGCGCGGCGATAGAGCCGGTCGGCCAGGGAGCGGATCTCCCGCTCGTCGGCCGTACCTGCGTCAAAAAAGAGTCGGGCCGTCAACGCGCCGGCCAGCAGAAAAGCGCTATCCACCGTTGAGAGCTCGCACTGCCAGAAGCGCCGCCCGGTCTGCATGTCGAGAAAATGATAGTAGAAGCCATGGTGGCCGGTGGCGTCGGGCTCCGGACCTTGCGGGCTGTTCCAGAAGAACCGCAGCGTGATGAGCGTTCGTTCCACTGCGGCAGCACGCGACATGAACCCGCGCTCGACCCCAACGGGATATGCCGCCAGAGCGAGGCCGGTGGCGGCGATGCTCGCAGGCCAGTCCGGCGCCGTTTTGTCGACTATCAGCCCGTTAGCGGCACTCGCTTCGTACAGGAAGTAGTCGAATGAATCGCGCTGGAGCTTCGCCAGGTCGGCATCGCTGGCTGACACTCTGTGGCTCATACTGAGTTCTCCACGGTCGACTCCCACTTCCACGAGGCAAGGCAAAGGCGTGAGGCGTCAGCGGTCATCCTGCCCGGTCACGGCTCGGGGGGCGCATCCGGCTGGGCGTCTCGAGGCTATCGTCAGCGGCCAGGATGCTCTTGCCGGAGGCCATGAGCGCCACGATCGTGCTGCTCTTCAGAGGCGCCGCGATCGCCCGTCCTCGCGATCCGTCTGGCCGAAAGACACGTTGAGTCGACGGCGCCGCTTCACTTTGCGGCGGCTCCTGGAGCGGTGACGCCCAGCTTCCTGACGGCCGCTTCAGGTGACTTGGGCGCCGCCGTCTTGCCAGGATGACGAATACCTGCCAGCTTGGTGCGCTTGAGGAGCAGCGCATTGATCGCCACGATGAGGGTACTGCCGGACATCGACAGCGCTGCAACTTCCGGACTCAATACCAACGGGTACAGGACGCCGGCAGCGAGCGGGAAAGCGATCACGTTGTAACCCACGGCCCACCAAAGATTCTGATGCATTTTTCGCAACGTTGCGCGTGACAGCTCGATCGCGGCGACGATGTCATAAGGATCGCTCTTCATCAGCACGACATCGGCGCTCTCCATCGCGACGTCGGTGCCGGCGCCAATGGCAAA
>JANMBR010000062.1:0-24751 GCA_031360505.1 Acidobacteriota bacterium | reverse complement strand
GCTCGCCCGCGAGATCGAAACCGAGCTCGATCGGCGGCCCAAAGTCTCGGGTGCCTCCGCCGACGCGGCCATGTCCCGCGACCTGTCCCGCGCCGCCGACCGCGCTTTCGAAGTCGCCAGGGACTTCGGCGACGAATACATCTCGACCGAGCATTTCCTGCTCGCCCTTGCCGAATCGGGCGGCGACACAGCCAAGCGCCTCGCGCAGGCTGGCGTCACAAAGGACGCCCTGCTCAAGGCGCTCAAGGAAGTCCGCGGCTCCGCGCGGATCACGGACCCGAATCCGGAAGACAAGTACCAGGCCCTCAAGCGCTACACCCGCGACCTGACGGACCTGGCCCGCCGCGGTAAGATCGACCCCGTCATCGGGCGCGACGAGGAAATCCGCCGCGTGGTCCAGGTGCTGTCGCGGCGCACGAAGAACAACCCCGTTCTCATTGGCGAGCCCGGTGTCGGCAAGACCGCCATCGTCGAGGGCCTCGCGCGTCGCATCCACATGGGCGACGTGCCCGAGGGCCTGAAGCACACGCGCGTCGTCTCGCTCGACCTCGGCGCCATGATCGCCGGCGCCAAGTACCGCGGCGAGTTCGAGGATCGGCTCAAGGCGGTCCTGAAGGAGATCGAGGAGGCCCAGGGCACGATCATCCTCTTCATCGACGAGCTGCACACCCTCGTCGGGGCCGGCGCATCCGAGGGCTCGATGGACGCCTCGAACATGCTCAAGCCGGCGCTGGCGCGCGGGGAGCTGCGCGCCATCGGCGCGACGACGCTCACCGAGTACCAGAAATACATCGAAAAGGACGCCGCCCTCGAGCGGCGGTTCCAGCCCGTGTACGTCGAGGAGCCCAACGTCGAGGACACGATCGCGATCCTGCGCGGCCTGCAGGAGCGCTACGAGATCCACCACGGCGTGCGCATCACCGACGCCGCCCTCGTGGCCGCGGCCCGACTCTCGCACCGCTACATCAGCGACCGCTTTCTCCCCGACAAGGCGATCGACCTGGTGGACGAGGCGGCCGCCCGCATGCGCACCGAGCTCGACTCGATGCCGGCCGAGATCGACGCGGTCGAGCGCCGGGTCGTCTCCCTCGAGATCGAGAAGCGGGCACTCCTGAAAGAGAAGACCAAGGAGGCGAAGCAGCGCCTGGGCGAGATCGAGAAGCAGCTCTCGGAGGCCCGCGAGGAGTCGACCCGCCTGCGCTCCAAGTGGTCCGCCGAGAAGACCGTGATCCAGAAGATCGGCCAGATCAAGGAGGCGCTCGACAAGGTCCGGCAGGAGGCCGCCGAGGCCGAGCGCCAGGGCGAGCTCCAGAAGGTCGCGGAGCTGCGCTACGGCCGGCTGCCTCAGCTCGAGAAGGACCTCACCGCGGAAAATGCGCGGCTGGCAGACCTGCAGAAGGGCGGGCCGATGCTGCGGGAGGAGGTCACCGAGGAGGATATCGCCGCCGTGGTCTCGAAGTGGACCGGCGTGCCGGTCAACCGGATGATCGAGAGCGAGTCCCAGAGGCTCCTCAAGATGGAGGACCGGCTCCACGCGCGCGTCATCGGCCAGGACGAGGCCGTCCGGGCCATCGCCGACGCCGTTCGCCGCTCGCGCGCCGGGCTCTCCGACCCGAACAAGCCGCTCGGCTCGTTTCTCTTCGTCGGCCCCACGGGCGTCGGCAAGACCGAGCTCGCGCGGGCTCTCGCCGAGTTCCTGTTCGACGACGAGCACTCGATGGTCCGCCTCGACATGTCCGAATACATGGAAAAACACGCCGTGGCGCGCATGATTGGCGCTCCACCGGGATACGTCGGGTACGAAGAAGGTGGACGGCTGACCGAAGCCGTGCGCCGCCGGCCCTACTCCGTCGTCCTCTTCGACGAGATCGAGAAGGCCCACCCCGACGTTTTCAACGTTTTGCTCCAGGTCCTCGACGACGGGCGGCTCACCGACGGCAAGGGCCGGGTCGTGTCGTTCAAGAACACCGTCATCATCATGACGTCGAACCTGGGCTCGGAGTGGCTCGCCGAAGACGCATCCCGCGACGAGACGGAGGTCAAGGCCAAGATCGAAGAGGCGCTGCGGCGACACTTCCGGCCCGAGTTCTTCAACCGGATCGACGACGTAATCGTCTTCCACCGGCTGACGCGCGACGAGATCGAAAAGATCGTCGAGATCCAGCTCCAGGGCCTCGCCCGCACCCTGCTCGACCGGGGCATCCGACTGAGCTGGACGCCCGCGGCCCGGCGGCTGCTCTCGGCAAGGGGCTACGACCCCACCTTCGGCGCGCGCCCACTCAAGCGGCTCATCCAGAAGCAGGTGTCGGACGTCCTGGCCGGAAAGCTGCTGCGCGGCGAGATCGCCGACGGCTCCGCGGCCGAGCTGGATGTCTCTCCCGACGGGGAAACTCTCGTGGTGAGCAAGACCTCGGAGCCCGTGCCTGCCTAGTGTGCCGGTTCGCCTCCCGGTGCCGTAGGGGCGGCCCTTGCGGCCGCCCGCGAGAGTCACGGCGTCGCAGGGGCGGGCGGGGGCAAGCCCGGCCCCTACGCAACGACAGCTTGACCAAGCCTTCGGTTGGCCTCGACGGATGACACGAGGCGGAATGCCGGTGCAGAATGCGCCGTTGTGCAGCACGTGAAACACCGCCTGGTGGCCGGCCTCCTTCTCGCCGCAGCCGCCGTGGCCGCCGGAGTGCCCCTCTCCACGCGGCGCAGTGAGATCGTCCTGGTCGTCGAAAAGGTCTCGCCCGCCGTCGTCAACATCTCCGCCGAGCAGATCCTGCGGCGGCGCCCTTCCGTCTTCGACGACTTCTTCTTCGGCTTCGACAACCGGCCGCGCAAGCGCACCAGCCAGTCGCTCGGATCGGGAGCCATCATCGACGCGCGGGGCATCATCCTCACCAACGATCACGTGGTGTCGGGTGCCTCGAAGATCACGGCGATGACCAAGTCCGGGCTCGAGCTCGGGTGCGAAGTCGTGGGCTCGGACGCGGACAACGACCTTGCCGTCCTGCGCGTTCGCAAGCCCAACGGCGCGCTTCCGTTTCTCAAGCTCGGTTCTTCCTCCGACCTCATGATCGGCGAGACGATCGTGGCCATCGGGAATCCGTTCGGCCTATCCCACACGGTGACCGCCGGCGTCGTCTCGGCCACCGGTCGCAGCGTCAAGGGCGAGAACAACCAGACTTACACCGACTTCATCCAGACTGACGCCTCGATCAATCCCGGCAACTCCGGCGGCCCGCTCGTCAACCTCGACGGCGAAATGGTGGGGATCGCGACCGCGATCATCGGCGGCGCGCAGGGGATCGGATTCGCCATCCCGGCGGACCGGGCCCGGCGGATCGTCGACGATTTGCTGAAGTTCGGCGAGGTCCGCGCCGTGTGGATCGGTGTGCGCGGTAAGACCCTCGTGACCGGCGAAGAGAACCGCCCGCGGGGGCTTCGCGTCAAGAGCGTCTACCCGAACTCCCCCGCATCCCGCGCGGGCATCCGCGCCGGCGACCAGATCGTCTCCGTGGACGGCAGCTCGATCGACTCGCAGGAAGCCTTCGAGACCGTGCTGTCCACGAGGGGCCCGGGAAAGCCGCTCCGGCTCGTCCTGCACGACAAACAGGGGGAGCACACCGTCACCGTGCAGGGGGAAGCGCCGCCCGCGGGGATCGGCACGCAGATCCTGAGGGAGGCGATCGGCATGTCGGTGAGGCCGTCGGCCGAGGGCCTGCGCATCACCGTCGTGGACCGCGACAGCCTCGCGGCGCAGGCGGGCTTGAAGACGGGCGATATCCTCCTCTCGATCAACGGCGCGCCGGCGCGCACGATCGACGACGTCGACCACGTCCTCCAGAGAGACTTCAACAAGAACAGCTTGTTGATGGAGATCGGCCGGGGGCGGTTCTCGTACTCGCTGACGTTTCCCCTCGATTGAGGCGCTCGTTCCCCGGCCGGGGCAAGCCCCGCCCCTACGGCACCCAGCAATAACTTCCTGCATAGTGTCGTAGGGGCGGCCCTTGGGCCGCCCGGGCTGCTACCGCCGCAACCGTACCTCCGAGACCGCGATCCCGGCGAGCACGAGCACTCCTCCGGTCCATCCACGCGGCCCCAACCTCTCCGCGAGGAACCATCCCGCCAGAAGCGCCGTCACGACCGGCTCGAGCGTGTAGATGATCGCCGCATGCGTCGCGGACATGTGGCGCTGCGCCCAGGTCTGAAACGCGTACGTCCCCGCCGTGCCGACGACCGCCAGGAATACCGCCTGCGCGAGCAGCTCGGGCTCGGCCAGGATCGGCATGATGCCCGACGAGAACGCCGAGAGGCCGCCCTGCCACAGGGTTACGGCTCCCACGGCGAGGGTCACGACGGAGAGTTGGATCACGGTGAACCAGATCGCGTCGTGCCGGCCCGAGCGCTCGGCCATCTCCACGATGTAGAACGCGAAGACGACCCCGCACCCGAACACGAGGAGGTCTCCGCGGTTCACGGAAACGCCATCGGCGGGAAACGTCATCAGCACGAAGCCCGCGCCCGCCAGCGAGATCCCGAGGCCGTTCTCGAGCGTCGGCAGCTTGCGCGTGAGGATGTAGGCCGCGACCGGAGTCAGCACGGAGGCCATGCCCGTCAGGAAGGCCGCGTTGGAGGCCGTCGTCTCGACCTGGCCCAGAATCTGGAGGCCCATGCCCAGGGTCAGAAGGACTCCCAGGTAGAGGCCGTCGGCAATGAGCCGGGGCGTCCGGCGCCGGCCCGGCAGAAAGAACGCACAGAGGACCGTCGCGACCGCGAAGCGCCAGAAGAGAAACGGCAGGGGCCGGACAGCCGCGAGCAGGTTCTTGACGAGGACGAAGTCGGCGCCCCAGACGACCGTCACGCCGATGAGCACTGCGTCGGCGCGCCAGCGCAGGGAGAGCGGTTCCCGTTCGGCGTCGGTCTTCATGGAGTCTGTGGTCCGTCGTCTGCCGATGGCAACGAGGGACCCGAGTAGGCTAGCATCGGGCGCCTTGGAAAACCCGATCCGCCCCCGCGTCCGCTTCGCACCCTCTCCGACGGGCTCGCTCCACGTCGGCGGCGCGCGGACTGCCCTCTACAACCTGCTCTTTGCCCGGCACACGGGCGGCACGTTCGTCCTGCGCATCGAGGACACGGACGTCGAACGGTCCCGCGAGGAGCTCACGGCGCAGATCCTCTCCGCCATGGAGTGGCTGGGCCTCGAGTACGACGAGGGGCCATTCTACCAGTCGCAGCGGGCCGAGCTCTACCGCGCGGCGGCGGAAAAGCTCCTCGCCGAGGGCAAGGCCTACCGCGCCTTCGAGACGCCCGAGGAGCTCGACGTCGAGCGCAAGAAGGCCGAGGCCGCCGGCAAGGCATACCGGTACTCCGGGGCCGGGCGAGCAATCCCGCAGGACGAGAGCGCGCGCCGCGCCCTTGCCGGAGAGCGCCACGTCGTGCGCCTGCGGATGCCGGACGAGCCGCTCGTCGTCGACGACCTCATCCGCGGACGCGTGGAGTTTCCGGCGGAGGCGCTCGATGATTTCGTCCTGGTCCGCTCGGGCGGACATCCGCTGTACCACTTCTGCGTCTGCGTGGACGACACCGACATGAGAATCACGCACGTCATTCGCGGCGACGACCACCTCGCCAACACGCCCAAGCACGTCGCGCTCTTCCGGGCCCTCGGCGCTCCGATCCCGACGTTCGCGCATCTCGGAATGATCCTCGGCACCGACCGCAAGAAGCTCTCGAAGCGCCACGGCGCCGCGGCCGTCGAAGAGTGGCGCGACGAGGGGATCCTGCCCGAGGCGCTTTTCAATTTCCTCGCCCTGCTTGGCTGGGCGCCCGGCGGCGACCGCGAGATCCTCACGCGCGAGGAGATGGAGCGCGAGTTCGCGCTCGAGAAGGTGGGCGCTTCGCCTTCGGTCTTCGATCCGGAAAAGCTGCTCTGGATGAACTCGCAGTACATCGCGCGCATGCCGGCCGATGAGCTCCTGCGCCGCTCGCTGCCCTATGCCACCGCCGGAGCGCCGGACGCGGCCGTGGCCCTGCGGGCGATCGAGCTCCACCGGCCCCGCGTACGCACGCCGATCGAGATGGGCCGCGCGCTCTCGTCGTACGCCCACGACCCGGCCGAGTACGAGGCCGACGGAATCAAGAAGCACGTCAAGCCGGACACCGGCCAGCTCCTCGAGGCGCTCGCCGCACGGTTCGGGGCGCTGCCCGAGTGGACGACCGCGACGACGGAGGCGGCTCTGCGCGCGACCGCCGAAGCCGAAGGCGTTTCGGCGGGCAGGCTGATCCATCCCGTGCGGCTCGCCCTGACGGGCGTCACGGTCGGCGCCCCGCTCTTCGACGTCGTGGAGCTGTTGGGGAAGGAAACGAGCCTGCGCCGGCTCAGGAAGTTTCTCGAAGCGAACCCCGCCTCTACGAATCCTCCGACGACTTGACCTTGTAGTCGTCGCGCAGCGTGCGCAGGTCCTTCAGGGCGCCGCGCAGCACGTGGATCACGCGCGAGACCTCGCGGCCGTAGTAGCGCATCTCGGGATCGCACTCGGTGAGGCTGTACACCGCCTCGTCCTTTTCCAGCCGGTCCTTCTCGAACGCGAGCCGCTCGATCATCTCGTCGAGCTCGGTGCGCAGCACGAAAGCGACGTCGCGCACGCCGAGAAAGCGGCTGCACTGGGGGCAGTGCACTTCTTCGCTGCCGGTGTCGGGCACGGAGTCGATGACGAACTGCCGTTCGCATCGGGGGCACTCGAAGACTTCCGGGATCATGGCCTTTAGAGAAGAGAGTGTACGCCTGCGCGGGCGCGGGGCGGCACTCCCATTTTCCGCTCCCTCAGCCTGCGCGAAGCCCGTAGAATGCGGGCAGGTCTGCCCCGCGGCGGGCCTCGCCGGGCGCCCGCGGGCCCAGCTGGCAGAGCGGAATCTCATGAAACTCATCGTCGTCGTTGGTACGCGCCCGGAGGCCATCAAGATGGCCCCCGTCATCCGTCGCCTCCGGGAAGAGCCGGGATGCCGGACCATTCTCTGCGCGACGGCGCAGCACCGCCAGATGCTCGACCAGGTGCTTTCGCTCTTCGAGCTCGAGCCCGACGTGGACCTCGACTTGATGCGGCCTGACCAGACGATGAACGAGCTCTCGTCCCGCGTCTTTGCCGGCATCGACGCCGTGCTCGCGCGCGAGAAGCCCGACTGGCTCCTCGTCCAGGGCGACACGACGACGGCGATGTGCGCCTCGGTTGCCGCCTTCCATCGCCGCGTGCGAGTCGGCCACGTCGAAGCGGGGCTGCGCACGGGCGACTTCGATCATCCGTTTCCAGAGGAGATGAACCGCCGCGTCGTGGATCTGGTCTCCGCCGCGAACTTCGTTCCGACGCGGCGGGCCGCCCGGGCGCTCGAGGCCGAGAATGTCCCCGGCGAGAAGATCTTCCTGACCGGCAACACGGTCGTCGACGCGCTGCTCGCGATCGCCGGCCACGACGGAGAGGCACCGCAGGAGGACCTCGTCCTGATCACCGCGCACCGCCGCGAGAGCTTTGGAGAGCCGCTCGAGCGCGTCGTGCGCGCCATCGGGCGCCTCGCGAAAAGCTTTCCAAAGACCCGCTTCGTCCACGTCCTCCACCCCAACCCCAACGTCGGCCCCGTGGTGCGCCGCAACGCCGGACTCGCCAACGTCGAACTGGTCGAGCCACTCGACTACCTTGCGCTCGTGCGGCTCATGCGCCGCGCGCGCCTGATCCTCACGGACTCGGGCGGGATCCAGGAGGAGGCGCCGACCTTTCACAAGCCCGTCCTAGTCCTGCGCGAGAAGACCGAGCGTCCGGAGGGCGTCGAGGCGGGCCTGGCCGAGCTCGTGGGCACCGACGAGGAGAAGATCGTGGCCCGGGCCTCGGCGCTGCTGTCCGCGGATCGCGCTGCGGCGGGGAGCCTGGACCGGTCCAATCCCTACGGAGACGGCCTCGCTTCCGAGCGGATCGCAGCAATCCTGACGGGCCGGCCCTTCACTCCCTTCGCACCTCCTGTATGAGACCCGACTGGGAGTCGGGTCTGCGCGGCCGGATCTACGCATTCGGCAGGCGGTGGACCCCGCTCGCGCTGCGGCGCGCGCTGCGCCGGCACATCCGCCCGGAGCGCCTGATCGGCATCCGGAAACCCGCGGTCGAGCTTGCGCGCGTCGACTTCGATCCGGGCCGCGCCCGTCCCGGCCGCGCCGACATCCTCGTCCTGCCGGTCATCGCCTGGAGCTATCGGCGGCAGCGGCCGCAGCAGCTGGCGGAGGCCCTCGCCCGACGAGGAATGCGGGTCTTCTATGGATCGCTCGACGGGACGGGCGAGCCGCGGGAGCCGACGGGAGTCGCGCCAGGGGTCATGCTCCTGCCGCTGACGGGCATCCGCCGGGAGGATCCCGCCGACCGCCGATTGCAGGACCCCGCCCTCGCAGCCGCGCTCGCCGGTTTGTCTGCCGCGCGCCGGCAGTTCGACCTTCAGGACGTCGTCCTGCTCGTGCAGTCGCCCTTCTGGGCCCCGCTGGCTGCAGCCCTCCGGGAGCGCTTCGGCTGGCGGATCGTCTACGACTGCCTGGACGCGCACGAAGAGTTCTCGACCAACCGCTCGGGCATCCTCGAAGAAGCCGAGCGCTCGGTGGCGTCCGGCGCGGAGCTCGTCGTCGCGACATCCGAGACCCTGCGCCGCCGCATAGCGGCGTGGAGTCCGGACGTTCGCCTGCTGCCCAATGCCTGCGACTACGAGCTCTTCTCCTCGGTCCCCGACCCCGCTCCCCGGGCCGGCCGCCTGAGCGTCGGCTACGCGGGCGCCGTCGACGAGTGGTTCGACATGGGGCTCGTCGCCCGGCTCGCCCGCCTGCGGCCGGCGTGGTCGTTCGAGATCGTGGGCGGCCTCGAGGGCGGGACGCTCGGGGCCCCGCGCCTATCCAACCTCGTCTTTCACGGCGAGCGGCCCCACCGGGAGATGCCGGGCTTTCGCGCTCGGTTCGACGTGGAGATCATCCCCTTCCGTCTCTCGGAGCTGACGCACTCCACGGATCCGGTCAAGCTGTACGAGGCGGCCGCGGCCGGAAGGACGGTCGTCGCGACGCCGATGGATTCGCTCGCGCCCTTCGCGCGCCGTGGCGTCGTTCGGCTCGCGGCGACGGCCGAGGAGTTCGCGCGGCAGATCGAGGCAGCCGCCGCCGAGGGCGCCGCCGGGGCCCGGCGTCAGCGCGCCTTCGCGCGCGAAAATACGTGGGACATTCGCGCCGAGACGCTCGCGGCGTGGTTGACCGAAGCGCGCGGCCGTGACACCGTGATTCTTGAACCATGAGTCGTGAACCGGCGAGCATGAGCAACGTCCCGGCAGCGGCCCGCCGCGCTCCCCTCATCTACGACTCCGCCAAGCGGAAACCGCGGTGGATCGAGGAGGCCGAGAACCTCTGGAAGTACCGGGGGCTCGTCCACGAGCTCGTCGTCCGGGACATCAAGGTGCGCTACAAGCGCTCGGTGCTCGGGATCCTCTGGACCATGCTCGCGCCGCTCTTGAACATGGTCGCACTGACGCTCGTCTTTTCCGCGCTGCTGAAAACTGCGATCCAGAACTACCCCGTCTACTTCATGACGGGCTCGATCTTCTGGGCATTCTTCGCCCAGACGTCGACGACGGCCGCCCTGAACACCCACGGCTCCAACGAGCTGGCCAAGCGCATGTTCATCCCGCGCTCGGTCTTCATCGCCTCGGCCCTGGGCGGGGGCATCGTCAACCTGCTCCTCTCGCTGCTGCCGCTGCTCCTGATCCTCGGGGCCACCGGGTTTCCGCTCCACGCGACCTGGGCCTTTCTGCCCGTCCCGATTCTGATCGGCTCGCTCTTCACCGCGGGAGCGTCGCTCGTCCTCTTCACGGTCGCGTCGCGCTTTGCCGACATCAAGGAGATGTACCCGGTGATCGTCCAGACGTGGTTCTTCCTGACGCCGATCGTCTACCACCCGTCGATCATGCCCGGGCGCTACCGGTTCATCCTGTCCTTGAACCCGATGTACTTCCTCATCCGGATTTTTCGCGACCCGATCTACGACGGGGTGCTTCCCTCGGCCACGCTGCTCGGCGCATCCTTCGCCCTCTCGCTGGCCGTGTTCGTGACCGGGTGGGTCTATTTCTGCCACCGCCGCGACGACATGGCGTACTGGAGCTGAGCGGCTCGTGAGCACCGCAATCTGGCTCGAGAACGTCACGCTGCGTTATCGCATCCCGCGGGAGCGCATCGTCTCGTTCAAGGAATACGCCATCCGGCGCATCCAGAAGCGGGTCGTTTACGACGACTTCGAGGCCCTGCACGCCATCCAACTGGTCATCCCGGCCGGCGAGAGGGTCGGGGTGATCGGGAGAAACGGGGCTGGAAAGAGCACGCTCTTCCGCGTCATCTCGCGCGTGCTCCCCCCGGCCGAGGGGCGCGTCTACGTCGCCGGTCGCATCGCCCCGATCCTCGAGCTCGGCCTCGGGTTCCACGGGGAGCTGACCGGGCGTGAGAACGTGATGCTCCAGGGCGCGCTCCTCGGCTTTTCACGCGCCGAGACGCGGCGCCGCCTCGAGCGGATCGTCGAGTGGGCGGAGCTCCAGGATTTCATCGACGCTCCAATCCGCACCTTCTCGACCGGCATGTCGGCGCGCCTTGCCTTCGCCGTCGCGACGGACGTCGATCCGGACATCCTCCTCGTGGACGAGGCGCTCTCGGTCGGCGACGAGAAATTCCAGCGCAAGTGCCACGACCGGATGGACGGACTGCGCGCGCGCGGCAAGACCTTCATGCTCGCCTCGCATTCGCTCTCGCAGATCCGCGACAACTGCGATCGCGTGATCTGGCTCCACCACGGCCGCATCGTCCGCGACGGCGACGTCACCTCGGTCGCGGACGCGTACCATCAGTGGTCGCTCGGGGAGACGGACATCGTAAGCGCCGCCTCTGCAACGCCGTGACTCATGCGGGCGGCCGCAAGGGCCGCCCCTACGACACCGAAACGAACCCGGGGTCAGACCCCCGGCCGGGGGTCAGACCCCGTAAAGAAGCAGGCCAAACGTCTTGACGAGGAACACCGCCATCTGCTGCCGGGCGACGGAGCTCGTCGGGCAGTAGTTGCCGCTTCCGCAGCCCGCCGTCACGCCCCGATCCACGAGCTCGTAGATCCAGGACGAGAACGGGCTCGAACACGGCACGTCCCCGAACGACTCCACCGTGCATGCCGGCGGAACGTACGAGGAACCCTCCTTCGTCTTCAGCAGGAACACCGCCATCTGCTGCCGGTTCGTCACGTCCGTCGGGCAGTAGGTCGTCCCGTCGCCGCAACCCGCCGTCACGCTGCGCGCCGCGAGCTCGTTGATCCACGGAGCAAACGGGCTCGAGCACGGCACGTCCGTGAAGACCTCCGTCACGCAAGCCGGCGGCACGTAGTCCGAGCCCTCCAGCGCCTTCAACAGGAACACCGCCATCTGCTGGCGCGTCACGTCGTCCGACGGGCAGAACGTCGTTCCATCCCCGCAGCCCGCCGTCACGCCGTTGTGCAACACCGTCTCGACCGAGGGATAGAAGCCGCTGCCCGACGTCACGTCCGAGAAGCTGCCTCCCACGTGCAGCGTCCACGTCTTCTCGGTCGAATAGGACGGGGCCGCGAAGTTGCCGACGAGCTCGGTCAGCGAAGCGTCCCAATGCGTCGCCGGGCGGCTCGCCGCGGTGATGCTGACGCCGTAGCAATCGGTACAGGCCACGGCATCGCCGGGATTGAGCGAACCGTATCCGGCGGTGCCATCCGTCACGTCGTAGACCGGTCCCGCGGGTCCAGCGAAGTTGGTGACGTTCCCCGTGAGATCGATGGAGTTGAATCCGGTGTTCGTCCATGTCGGCGATACCACCGCCGTCTCGCCCACTTCCAGCACGCCGTTGCCTGCTCCATCCACGACAAGGCCCGCCGGAGCCACCGAAGTCGCATTCGCGCAGTCGTCGCCGTGCGCGTCGGGTACCTGCAGCACGAAGTCCGTCAGGGTCACTTCGTCGAAGTCGATGCCCTCGAGCGAGATTGAGGCGTCGGTCCCGTAGTTGATCTGAACGTAGGCGGGAAGCCCGGTGAAGGCTCCGCCCGGATTCAACGCGGCCGCCGACCAGGCGGCCTTGTAGTACACCGACGGATAGCTCGGGGTCGTGCCGTCCCAGCCCGCCTGCCCGGCCGTGGAGCACGTTCCGTTAATGGCACCGTCGGGCGCGTCGTAGACGTGGCCGCCGGTTGGCTTGACGAGCGTCCGGTTGCCGGTCAATTCCTCGACCAGGCTGACGTTGGCGCGGTCATGGTGCTGGCCTGCCGAGACCGCCTGGATCTGATAGCGCACCCACATCGACAGCGTGGACGTGTCCGTCAGAAGGATCAAAGGCGAACGAACCACGTCGCAGGCATTGGCAAGATTCGACGACGAGGAAACGTGCGCAGCCGTGCCCGCCGCTCCGGAACCAGTGACGCGATCGAACGTGCCGCTCTCGGCCGTCCATCCTTCCAGGTCCGTCTCGAAGGTGAACGTCCGGCTCGCCACGGACTCCAGATCGCTCTCGGTCTGGGTCGCCTTGAAGACCTGCGAGCGCGTCGAGCCGCCGAACTCGTCGGCCGTGACCTCGACCAGGAAATCCGACTCGCCGTCGAACGTCAGGCCGGACGGGATGACCTGGAAGCTGCCCTGCGTCACCGCGTAAGCCGGAAAGCTCGACGCGATCGTGGAAGGAAACACCGTGAGGATCGTGCTCCCCGGGTGCGTCACCGCGGTGACGTTCGTGATGCGCACGTTGGTCAGGTCCACGCCGCCCGAGTTCTTGACCGTGAAGGAGACCGTGGCCGTCTCGCAGTTGTCGAGGAACTGATCGCCGTCGCCGCCGGAGATTTCGGGGCCCGCGGTAAAGGAGACGTTCGGCCCGGGGGAAGGAGCCCAGGTGACGCAGGGGCTCATCGGCCCGGAGCACGCCGCCGTCTCCCCGTAGGGAACGACGCTGTAGGAATACATGCGGCCGTTCTGCAGGCCCTCATCGATGAACGAGAGCGCGGTGGTGTCCGCGATGATGGGTCGGCCGAAGTTGCAGCCGTCGATGCCGTCGCCCCGGTACACCAGGTACGCCGTCGCGTTCGGCACCCCCGTCCAGCTCACCCGCACGGCGCGGTCGAGCGCAGCGGCAGTGACCACGGGCGCCTGGGTGGGCCCATCCGCGCAGCCGCTGTCGACGGGGGCCGGCGTGGCGCAGTGGATCTCGTGGCGCTCGAAGGCCGCCCGGATCGCCGTCATGTGCGGCGTGCCGTCGGACAGGTCTCCGTTGTCGTCGTCGACCGCCAGCAGACTCAGGTACCCGCCCGTCGCCGAGCAACCGCCGCCCACCGAGCACGTGTACCAGCTGCCGACCGGCTGAGCGCCGAGGTAGAGCAGGCGCGCCGCGACCTCGTGGGCCCGCTGGCTGGTGTAGCCGAAGGGCGGCGCGGTCAGATCGCGGGTCATCAGGTCCCAGCCCACCTCCGCCATCACCATGCCCTCGCAGTGCACCTCGCCGCCGCACGGTCCGCCGCCGCCGGGGCAGGCCCCGGCGCTGCCCGATCCGCCGCACTGCGCGCTCGAGAAACCGTCCTGGACCCACGTGATCGTGTGGGGCGTGTTGCACCGGTGCTGCGCGTAGTCGATGTCGCGCACGCCCGTGCAGCCGCCCGTCTCCGGCGTCCCGATGCACTCGTCGCCCCAGCCGGTGCACGTATGTTCCGTGAAGAAGCCGCGGCCGATGCAGGACACGTCGAGGCGCAGCATCGCGTAGATGTCCGCGATCGACTCGCCCGGGTTCGCGATTCCGGGTGCGACGCCGTTGTCGTCCACGCCGTGGCCCCATTCGTGGTCGAAGACCGCCGCGATCTCGCCCGTATTGCGGCAGCCCTGGCCGAGGGCGGAGCGGAAGAAGTTCACGGAGAATCCATCCCAGAACGCGTTGCAGGTGTCGTTCAGATTCATGTTCGCGGTCAACTGGGAATTCATCCAGATGTTCGCCGGATCGGACGGGCTGTTCAGGAGGCTCAAGCCGTTCTCGACCTGCCGGTTCAGCTCGTAGTACCCGGACCGGCTCGATTTCGTGTCGCCCGCGGAGTGGCCCGCCGCCACCACACAGTCCGTCGCCGCGGGTGTCGGACCGGAGCCGAGGTCCGTTCCCCCATCGCCGATCTCGTGAATCGCCCCGCACGTATCCACCATCTGCAGGAACAGCCCCTTGAGGGACGTCGAGAGCGAGCCGGGGACCTCGACGTTGCCGCCGACGTCGGTGTAGTGGACGACGCCATCGACCGTGTAGTCCACGAAGGACATCGGCCAGGCGGCCTGCTCGACGCCTCCCGGGAGAAACTGATCGTTGCTGATCGGGTAGACGCCCCCGACGATGACCCCGGTCGGCGCCCCCCCGCCCTGGGCGACCTTGACCGCCTCGCCGTACTGGTTCCGGTCCTCGAACGCGAAGATCGTTGCATTGGACGCGTCCACGAGCCCTTCCCAGGTGCCCATGTCGTCAGCCACCTTGCAGCGCACCGTCCAGGCCAGCCGGTACTCAATGGAATCGCCGTTCGACATCGGGATGAACTCGAGGCTCGGCTCCTTCGGGAAGGCGACGGGCGTCCCGAGGTAAGCACGGATGGCGTCCCGGGCGGACTCGGCCGAGATGGAGGGCGTGGGCGCCGCGTTGACTTCGCCCCACTTCTGCAGGCCGAGCAGGATCAGGTTGCCGTGGTTGATCGCGGCGCCGATCGAGTTGTCGCGCACGGGAATGCCGGCGACGACGCGCGGCACGTGCACGAAAATCAGGTTCCCGCCGTCATAGATCGCGACGCGCGGCGAGGCAGCGAGCTCGCTCAGGTCGACCTTGAGCTCCTGCTGGTGCGCCCGGAGGTACGCGCGCAGCGCGCTCCACACTTGCGCGCCGAGGTCCGTGTCGTTGCCGGGCACGCTCGCGGCAGGCCACGACAGCCGGTTTCCCGCGCCCGTGCCAGGCACGAGCGGCTGCTTGAGAATCAGCGAGCTCCACCGTCCGACGCGCGCGTCGTAAAACACCGACTCCTCGGGAACACCGAACTTCGCCAGCTCCGGTCGCAGTCGTGCAGCCAGCGTCGAGTCCATGTCCCGCAGCGCCTGTGTTTGCTCCGCCACGTAGAGATCCGGATGGCGCAAGGCTCTCTCGCTGACGGGCCGTGTCCGGGGCGCGACCTGGCCCAGCAACGAGGCCGCCAGGGCGAACGAAAGCAGGGCGATCGAGGACCGACGGGCGCTAAAGCGGTTCATGGGGCTCCTCACGTTGGTGGGAACGGAGACGCCCGCTCGCACCGCAATCCGTTGGTCGAATTCAAAAGGGACTCTGGAAACGTATCGGCAAGTCTTCGGGGTTACAAGAAAAAAGTCGGGAAACCAAGGATAGTCGCGGTGGGGTCAGACCCCATGCGGGGGTCAGACCCCTAAAAGAAGAAGAGGCCAAAAAGAAAAGGGCGCCGCTTGCGCGGCGCCCTCGAATGACGAAGCAGGTGCCTTACGGCAGGTACGGGATGTTGAAGCCCTTCACCAGGAAGACCGCCATCTGGCCGTTGGTGATGTTGGCATCCGGGCAGAAGTTGCCACCGCCGCATCCGGCTGTGACGCCTTCGTTGTAAAGACCCTCGATGAAGTCGACCGCAAACCCACCCGGGCAAGCCACGTCGGTGAAGACGCCCGTGCAGGCCGGCGGAGCCGTGTCGCCATGCTGACCCTTCCAGATGAACACCGACATCTGGGCGCGCGTGTTCGGCGCATCCGGGCAGTAGTTGCCGCTACCGCAGCCCACCGTGATTCCCAGATCCGTGATGCCCTGAATGTAGAACGAGTTGTACTGGTTGAAGGTCACGTCGGCGTAGCCGTTCTGGTACACCGGCGGCGGCGTGTTCGCGCCGTTGACCGCTCTCCAGAGGTAGCCCGCCATGTCGGCGCGGGTCACCACTCCATTCGGGCAGAAGTTGTAGACGCCGGCCGGGCAGGTCGGCGGGCCCCCCATCATCACGTTGGCTCCCGCCGCACCGTAGATGAATGCCTGGAAGATGCTGGCGTCGGGCACGTCGAGGAACCGCACCGTGAGGGTGACCGGAATCGCAGGCACCGTGGTCGGCGTGTCCGTCTTAACCTGGAGCTGTGCCTGGCGCAGGCCCGGGAGGTAAGAGAGCGAATCGAAAGTGACCGTGACGGGCTGGGTGCCACCGTTGGCAGAGAGCGAGCCCTCGGTCGGATTCTCGGAGAGCCACGGGATGTCCGTGGCGCAGCCGGCCGCCTCGCCGGAGACGACGTTGTATACGATCTGCGTAATCTGGTTGACGGCCCAGAGGTTGCCGAGGCAGTCGAACTCGATGCCCGCCTGCTGGAAGGCGCCAAAGACGCGGCTTCCGCCGTCCGTCACGTTGAAGCTGCCGAGCACGGCGTAGTTGTTGAAAGCGTCCAGAACCGTGATGTCGGTGCCGTCCGTGTTCGACATGACGAGCAGGTGTCCGTTGTTGGCGTTGTAGGCCATGCCGGAGATCGCGAGACCGACGTTGGCCGAATCGATCACTACGCCGTCCGAATCGATGTGGTAGACGATGCCCTCGTTCCAGCCGCCGACGAAGTACCCGTTGCTGATCGCGTCGTAGGCCATGCCGCGCTGGGAAGTATTGGTCCACGGCGAGCCGCAGATCGTGTTGCCAGTCTGGCTGAGGGTTGCCGGGTTGAGCTCGTGGATGCAGTTGTCGCCGCCGACTGCAACATGCCAGACCATGCCCGTCTGGGAGTTGAACGCGCCGTCGCCAGCCCATTGGCCGATGCCGGAGAGATCCATGGTGTTGCCGGTCTGGCTGCCGTCGGCAGACAAGTACTCGTAGTCGAGATCGTCGCCGCCGCCGACACCGATGTTGGAGAGCCAGAAGTTCGCACCGCTGGAGGCCACGCCCCACCCGAAGGCGATGCCCGTGGGGTACGACGCTGTGACGTCGCCCACAGCCAGCGTCCTGCCCGGGGCAGCGGCGTTGGGGAGCGGGGCCAGACCCCTGGCGCTGCGCGCCAGCGGGTTCGCACCAGAATTCTTGGAGAAACGAGCCAGCGCCTGCTTGCGCAGCGCGTCGGACGCAAACCCGTGCGTCGCCGAGCTCGCCGCCGGGGCGTTGATCTCGATGATCTCGAAGTTCGCGGCCGCTCCGCCGCTGTTGGAGATAGTGAGCGTCTTGTCCTCGGTCTCGCCCGGGTTCACCCTCGAATTGAGCGGCGACGGGCTGGCCGAGACGTTACCGGACTGGAGCGTGAAGTCGCGGCGAATCGTGGAGTTCGGGATGACCAGCGCCGTGTGCTGATCGGACCCGTAAAGCGCGAGCGAAGCCTTGAAGTCGTTGCTACCGCTCTCGCTGAAGAGGATGTAGAGACCATCCGGCTGGTTCGGATCTGCGGGCGTGGCAAAGGTCTTCGTCGAACCGCCGGAGGTCAGGTTCTCGACCGTCGCGCCGTTCAATCCGGAGCCGTTGTTGGCGTTGAGGACGTTGCCCACGACGAGGCCGCCCGATTGCAAGTTGCACGAGCCGACCTGCCCTCCGGTGTCGCCGATGACGACGTTGTCCACCTCCCACCACCAGGCCCAGAAGCCCTGGTAATGGAAGCGGGCGCGCACGTCGGACTGGCCGGACAGCCCGCTGATGTCTACCGACTGAGAGCTCGGACCCGGGTCATCGGCGCCCGCGCGCTCCCACACGTTGGTCCAGCTCGTTCCGCCGTCCGTCGAGACGTCCACGTCGGCGATCGAACCGAGGTCGATGTAGTCGCTGTTGAAGGTGAAGACGGGGCTCGCAACGCCCGACAGGTCCACAGACGGCGTCTTGAGAATCGCGTCGTCCGTGACAAGGCCGTCGCAGTCGCTGTCGATGATTGCGAAGCCGCCGCTGCCGCCCGTGTTGTTGGAGCGGCCGCATTCGTCGGAACTGGTCGGGAAGCGCCAGGCGCCGCTGCCGGCGAAAGACTGAGACCAGCCCGTCGGAATCACCCCCGTCGAGAAGGCCTCGTCGATGAGCGTCCCTGTCTGAAAGACGTAGCCCGGAGCGCTGCACGCGACGAAGTCCGCGAACAGGTCCCAGTTGACCACTGTCGCAGTGGGCGTCATCGGGACGCGACCCAACGGCACCGAGCCGCCGCCCGGCAGATAGCCCGAGCTGATCGCTGTGACCGTGAAGTTGTACGAGATGCCCGAGACCAGCGTCTGGCTGTAGTAGCCGGTCACCGGGTCGGTGTACAGGGTGAACGTCGGCGCCCCGGGCGCCTTGATGACGACCTTGGCGTAGAGCGGCCAACCACCGCCGGAACCGTCCTTGACAACGCCGTTGATCACGACGCTCGGAGCTGCCGCCAGGACGAAGTCCTGAACGACGTCTCCGCCATCCGTAACGACGATGCCGTTGGCCGAGCCCGGAAGGTATCCATACTTGGACGCCGTCATGTCGTACGTGCCGACCGGCAGCGTGAACTGATAGTGACCCGAGGCGTCGGTGTTGGTGCTCGCCGCTCCGGCCACGACCTTGGCCCCCGCGAGCGGATTCGTCCCGTCGGTCACCGTGCCCTCGAGCGTGCCGCTCGGTCCGAGCGAACACGTCGGGAACTTGAAGGAGCCGACTCTCGTCGACCAGTCGCCACCGGCGGAAGCTGGCGTGTACATGGTCGTGTACCAGAAGGTGCACTGGTCCACCGGGTCGATTGCCAGCGAGCTGTAGTCGCCCCAACGGAACCCGCCGAAGGGCTCGTCGCCGGGAATCAACTCTGCCTCGCCGAGCGTCAGGTCGCCCAGCGGATCGCCGGCGAGCCGGCCCGCCCAGCGGATGCCGGGGTTGACCGTGGAAGGATCGGCCACCGAGTAGCCGATCGCGATGTTGTTGTTCGCATCCAGCGCGGCGGAGCCCATCCAACGGGCGACCCCGTCAGCGGGAGCGTAGGTGCCCTGCTGGTAAACGGTCGGCGAGCCGTACGGATCCCGCACCTCGTACCACCGCGGCACGACGCGGCCGGCGTCGTCGTAAACGTCGTGCTCGATGATCAGCGACTGGTGGTCGCCAAAGTTGCGATACGGCAGGCGGTACTGGATCCAGCCGTTCGCCTCGAGGGCGCCGCCCGGGGGAGGCTGCGGGACACCAGAGAACTGGGGCACGAAGTTGTACGGATCGACGTCGAGATCCACGGGACCGGTGAAGGTCGAGCTGGCCGGCGTCGTGAAGTCGGGGTGGAAATAGTAGAGGTGGATGCGCGCCGTCGGTGAACCGTCCGCGTCCGGGTGGCCCATGCCGGCGAGCACGTTGGAGGGAACCGGCTGCCCGCCCGCGGGGCTGTAGCCCGGAGGGGGCGTCGTGCCATCCAAATTCGCGGGGAGAAGGCCGTCGAAGTTGGGGTTGTTCAGATCCACGCGAACGCCCGTGGCCGCGCTACCGGAGAGCATCGCCTCGCGATCGTAGGCCGTCACCGACATCGTGAAGGGTCCCGAGCCGAAGTTGCGAGCGGTCATGTAGTAGGCGTCCGGCCAGACGCTGATCTTGGGATAGTCATTCAGGTCGGTCGCGCTGTAGAGAAAGTCATAGAGATAGTAGGTGTCGAGCGGATCTCCGGAGGTCGACACCGCGAAGCACTGGTGATTGCTCGACGTGATCGCCAGCTGGCTAAAGACCCAGCGGTCGGCGAGCTGGTCGTATAGAACGATCGGGTCGCCGCTGTTGGTGTCCTGGCACGCGCCGCCGAAGCCCTGCCAGAAGGCGTTACCCACGACCGGGCCGCCCGTCTGCGAGTTTCCATCCTTGTCCCAGATCTCGAAGGCCACGTTGACGTACTGGGCAACATTGTTCGGGCCGACGGCCGCGTTCGGATCGGCGGGCTGACAGAAACAGATGCTGTCGTCCACGCCCTCGAAGCTCACGAGCGGGCCCGGCATTCCGCCGCCGGCCGGTGTCGTCTGTGTGGCGGGGTCGTGCACCTTGTGCGTCGGAACTTTTCCAGCGGTGGGACCGCGCCCGATTGGGAACTCTCTCAGAGTTGTCCCGGGCTTGGGCCGCTGCAGGTTCATCGACCGCAGGGGTTGCGAGATACCTGTCCGCACCGAGATGATTGGCGCGGGGTTGATCGTTGCCATGGTTTTCTTCTCGACACTCTCCGCGCCGAAGAGCGCGGACGAAGAGGCGAGAAAAAAAGCCGCAGCCACCGAGACCAAGGCGTAAAGCCGCTTCGCCGAGCTCCGGTACATGCCGTTCCTCCGTTCGGTTAAACGAAACAGTGAGATTCGCGAGGAACTATTTCACCCGCCGACTTTGTGAGTCAACAGGAAACTATTTCGACGGCACAATTCCGAACTGACCCGCCGGACAGGACCTGTCCTCGGGGTCGAGCGGACGAGAGCGGCGAAAGAGAACGGGCGCCGGCCCTTCCGACCGGCGCGCTCGAAGCTCCGAAAAGGTGGATTAGTTCAGTTTTGTGCGGCCGGCGCCCTGCTAAGGAAGCGGCAGGTTGAACATCTTCGTGAGGAAGACCGCCATCTGCGCACGGGTCACCGGCGAGTCGGGACAATAGGCGCCTCCCCCGCACCCTCCAGTGATCGAGCGGCCCGCAAGGTCCTCGATCCATGGGTCGTAAGCCCCGCCCGTGCACGGAACGTCTGTGAAGACCGTACCGGTGCAAGCCGGCGGAACGTAGCCCGGCGCCTGGCTCGTCTTCAAAAGGAAGACCGACATCTGCGCCCGTGTCACCGTCGCCGTCGGGCAGTAAGCCCCGCCGCCGCAGCCTCCGGTGATCCCGCGGCCGGCGAGGTCCTCGATCCAGGGGTCGAAAGCTCCGCCCGTGCAGGGGACGTCGTTGAAGACCGTACCGGCGCAGGCAGGGGGCACGTAGCCGGAGACCTGGCTCGCCTTCAGGAGGAAGACCGACATCTGCGCCCGCGTGGTCGAGGCGTCGGGACAGTAGATCCGCGTCCCGCAGCCCGCCGTGACGCCCGCGTTGTAGATCGCCTGGATGTACTGGTAGGCGAAGTTGCTCGTGGGCACGTCGAGGAACGTCGGATTGATGTTGACCGTCTGGGCCGAAGACGTACCACCACCCGGCGCCGGAGTGAACACCGTGACGGAAGCGGCGCCGGCAAGGACGATGTCGGAGGCGGCAATCGCCGCGGTCAGCTGGGTGGCCGTGACGAACGTGGTCGGCCGGTCCGATCCGTTCCAGCGCACGACCGAACCGTAAACGAAGCCCGAGCCGTTGATGGTCAGCGTGAAGGCCGGATCGGCGGCGATGACCGTTGACGGCACCACGTTCGTGGCAACCGGGGCCGGGTACGGCGAAGGATCGATCCGGTAGATCTTGCCGCCGAGATCGGCGAAATAGACCTCGCCCGCCTCGTCCTCACCGAATCCCGAGATGCTGTAGCCGCTCGCCTTGAGCAGCGCCGTCGTCCAGGATCCGTCGCCCGCCTGCGTGCCTCCGTAGAGGTCACCGAGGCAGTTGTCCGAATAGACGTAGACCCCGTCGAGCGCCGGGATCGCCGTCCCGCGATACCGCATGCCGCCGATGATCGCGCACCAACCTGCGCTGTGCGTGTGCTCCAGGATCGGGAGCGTCAACGACCCGTCGTTACACGGGGCCGGGTCGTAACAGTGGAACCCTTCCATCTTGCGCCAGCCGTAATTCTCGCCCCCCGTGCTCGAAGCTGGCTGGAAGTCGATCTCCTCGTAGAGGTTCTGGCCGACGTCGGCGATCAGAAGGTCTCCCGTCACGCGATCGAAGCTGAAGCGATACGGGTTTCGCATTCCGTAAGCCCAGATCTCGTCGCAGCCGGTCACGCCAACGAACGGATTTCCCGAGGGGATGCTGTAGGGTGCCGGAGTGCTCTGCCCACATGGCACGGCCCCGGTGCCGTCCACGTCGATGCGGATCATCTTTCCCAGGAGCAGCCCCAGGTTCTGCGCGTTGTTGGGCACGTCGCCCCCGCCGCCGCCGTCTCCCGTTCCCATGTAGAGGTACCCGTCCACCGGGCTGAAGTAGAGCTGCCCGCCGTTGTGATTCGAGTTGACCGGGTGGGGGACGACCAGGACGATCTGGGCCGAAGCCGGGTCGGCCACGTCGGAATTGGACGACACCTGATAGCGCGCCACCGTCGGGTCGCCCGGGCTTGCGATGTTGTCGACGTAGTAGACGTAGAAGTACCCGTTGCTCGCGTAGTCGGGATGAAACGCGACGGACAGCAGACCCTGCTCCCCCCCGGTCGCGACGAGGTTCGAGATGTCGAGGAAAGGCGTCGGCAGGAGCGCGCCATTCTTGTAGATCCGGATCGTGCCGCCCTGCTCGACGACGAACAGGCGGTTGGAACCGTCCCCGGCATTGGCGACCTGCACCGGGGACGAGACCGACCCCGGCAGGCCCGTCAGCATGATCGAGGGGGTGCCGCCGAGCGGACCCGTGTCGCTCGACCATTCCGGACCGGCGGGCGAACCGCCTGAGCTCAATGTTCCGTCGGAAGGCCCGCCCGAAGCGCCCGAGCTGTCGGCGATCGCATCCGCGGCGCCTTCGTCGAGGTGATACAGCGCGGCCGTACTGGCGTCGGCGATAAAGGGGCTCCTCGGCCGCGTGAACCCACCGGCGTATCGAAGCACCGACGAGATGCGGACCTCGTCGAGCAATCCCGAGTACGCGGCGCCGGTGTCGTATTTCTCCGCGCCGAGCACGAGGTAGGGATCGTTCGGCGAAGTCGGCGTCGCGTCGTCCGGGTACGACACGTCGCCATCGGGCCCGTTGGCCTCGGCCTCGAGGACTCCGTCCACGAAGAGCCACATCCAGCCGTCCGAGGAGCGCCGCTCGACGGCGACATGGTGCCAGCGCGAGTCGAGGACGTTGCGCGCCCCGCAGACGGTGCGGTCGCCCGTCCCGTCGCCGCTGACGCCGAAGACGACCACGCCGCCCGCGATCGAAACGCCGAACTTGCGGTCGGCGCCGGCCCGGTCCCGGTCGACGACCACGTTGCCGTCGACCCACGCGGCGTTCGCGCCGCAGGATACGGCGGCGGCGGTGTCGTCCGAGGCGGAGGCTTTCATCCAGAACTCGATCGTGAAGTCGCTGCCTCCGACGTCGGCCGGAGGGCCGGGGTTCGCGTCGTCCGGATTGTCGACGACGATCTTCACGCGATCGATGTCTCCCGTCGCGTTGCCGTAAAAGCGCAGGGAAGAGGCCGCGAAGGCGGCAGCCGGGGCGAGGGCGTTCAACGCGGCCAGCGAAAGGACCAGCGCAAGGACACGCGGAGCGGTCACACGGAGGCGATGAATTGGCATGATTCCGATTCTAGGCCACGCTCGTGCGCCCGGCGCGTCCCCGTCATGGATTAATCTGAACGCGTGGTGACAACGATCACACGCGACAAGGCAGCGAAATCCGTACCCGCGGCCATGGCTCCTGTTCGCGCGGACAGGAGCGCGAAGAGTCGATGACGAACGTTCTGCTGTTCGGCAACGTGAGCCAGCCGCCGTACTGCAACAATCTCTTTCCGCCGCTGCGCGCGTTCCAGAAAGCGTTCCGCACGACGCTGGTCGAGCCGTTCCGCATCGCCAGCTTCGTCGCGACCGGCGGCGCGCGGCCCGCGCTCGTCCCCGATGACGCGGTCATCGCGCACACGGACCCCGCGCCCGACATCGTCGTCTGCCTCGGCGGCGCGCTGCACTTCTCGGAGCGCGCCCTGCGGATGTTTCCCAGGGAGACGCCCCTCGCCGCCTTCGCCCTCTCGGATCCCTACGGCCTCGCGGCCTCGATCGCGATCGCGCCCGAGTTCGACCTTTTCTACACGCAGGACCCGCGGACTCTTCCGGACTACACCCTTCGCCGTGTGGCGGCGAAGCGGTGCGACCCGGCGACCGACCCGGAGCTCTACTTTCCCGAGCGCGTGGCGCCCGAGTGCGACATCCTTTATTACGGCAAGTGGACGTCCTATCGCGACAGCCTCGTCGCGGTGCTCTCCGCGCGCTTTTCCGTGCGCGTCCACGCGTATGAGGGCGAGTCCCGCTGGAGCGTGCCGGTGCTTCCGCCGCTCGACACGCCGGAGACGCTGCGGGCCGGGTTGAATCGCGCCCGCCTCACACTCGAACCCGCACTGCTCGACGACGCGCAGGGCAGCTACCGCGGCGCCTACCGGATCACACCGCGCGCATTCTTCGCGGCCTCGTGCGGCGTGCCGGCGCTCATCGAGTCCTTCGACGGGCTCCAGGAGTTCTTCGAGCCGGGACTCGAGATCGCGGCATTCACCTCGCCGGAGGACGCCGTTGCCCTGGCCGGGCGGCTGCTCGGCGACGACACCGCTCGCGCCGCCATGGGCCGCCGCGCGCGGCAGCGCGCTTTGCGCCAGCACACCTGGGACCGCCGCGTACAAGACTTCCAGCTCGACGTTCGGGAGTGGAAAGCGCGGCCGGGGCCGCGGCCCGCGCGCAAGTCGGGGGGCTGAGAGTTCGGGGTAGGCTTCCGTGGAGATGCGCATCGCAGCGGGCACGCCTACGTGAGTCCCGCAGTCACGACGAAGCCAAGCGGACGTTTTCCCGCGCTGGACGGAGCGCGGCCCGCACTGGTCCTGCTGCTCTTCATCAACCTCTTCAACTACGTCGATCGCCAGGTCCTCGCGGCCGTCGTGCCCTCGATCGAGCGCAGCTTCTTCGGCGCCGCCAACGGCGCCGGCAGGTCGGCCGCTCTCGAGGCCCTGCAGGACTGGAGTCGCACG
>JANMBR010000050.1:0-5573 GCA_031360505.1 Acidobacteriota bacterium | reverse complement strand
CCGGTCATGGCACAAGGACGCATAATGCTTCCGTATGCGCTCAACTGAGATCCGCGCGGTGATCTTTTTTGCTTGGTGTAGTTTCGCCATCCTCCTGGCCTCCTGCGAAAGCGAAAAGCGCCAGAACAGGTCCGGTTCCCGACCAGCGGCGCCAACAGACCAGGTCGCACTTTCTCCAGAGGCAATCCGGTCGGCGGGGATCGAGGTTGCGACGGTCGAGGCGAATGGACCTGCTCGTGTCTTCACCCTCACGGGAGCGCTTTCCGCCACGCCCTGGACCGCAGAGGAACAGACCGCGCTTTCTGACGCCGAGAATGCGGATGCAAAGCTCCACCTCGCGGAGGCCAACTTCGCCCGGATTTCGCGGCTTTCATCGGAAGGGATCGCACCCCGGCAGGATGTCGACGCCGCTCGCAGCGCGCTCGAGCAGGCGCGCAGCGCCGCCGAGCAGACGGACGCAAAGCGTATGAACCTGGGCCTGGCCGAGGCCGCCGAGGGCATCGCTCGACTCTCCCGGATCTGGGGGCTCGCCGCTCTGCCGGAGTCAGACCTCTCAAAAGTCGCGGCGGGGAAAGCCGCCGAGGTCAAGACTTCCGCCTTTCCCAATCAGGTCTTTCTCGGCAGGGTCGTCGGGATTTCCCGGTCGGCCGACACCGAGACGCGGCAATTCACCGTCCGCATCGCCGTCGAAGACCCTGCCGGGCGCCTCCATCCACAGATGCTCGCGAGTTTTGCGATCGCGAGACCGGCCAGCCCAGGCTCGGCCATCCCGTCTTCTGCCGTCCTCGTTGAATCGGACGGGTCTTATGTTTACGTCGCGAGCGGAAACACATTCGGTAGACGGGCGGTCAAAACCGGCGCCTCGGCAGCCGGCCAGATCGAAGTCACCGAAGGACTCACCGCGGGAGACCGCATTGTCGTCAAGGGCGCGCAGCTCGTCGAATCGGAGCGCTTAAAGTCACAGATAAAGACCGGCGAAGAGTCGGATTGATGCTCTCGCGCCTGGTCGGCTTCTCACTGCGTAATCGCTTCGTCGTCCTGGTCCTCGCCCTCGTTCTTCTCGTCGCCGGCATCTACGTCGCGGCGCACTCGCCGATGGACGTCTTTCCTGAGTTTGCGCCGCCCCAAGTGCGTGTCGAGACAGAGGCGCCGGGCCTGTCGGCGGAAGAGGTCGAGGCGCTCGTTACATTCAGGCTTGAGAACGCGATTAATGGCACGCCGGGCCTCAAGATCCTTCGTTCCACTTCCATGCCGGGCGTCTCCGCGATCACGGCAATCTTCGCCGATGGCACAGACGTCTACCGCGACCGGCAAGTCGTGGCCGAGCGCGTCGCGACTGTCATTCGCGACCTGCCCGCGGTCGTCACGCCGCCTGTGCTGGCACCGTTGACTTCGGCCTCGAGCACCATCCAAGTCGTCGGGCTGACCACCACCGGGCCGTTTGATCCGATCGCGATACGCACGTTCGCCGACTGGACCCTGAAGCCCCGGCTGTTGGGGGTGCCGGGGGTGGCCAAAGTCGTCGTTTACGGCGGGAGGGCCGCCCAGCACCAGGTCATCGTCACGCCAAGTGCACTGCGCGATTACAACCTGGCGCTCCACGACATCGCCGACGCGGCCCGCAGCGCGACCGCGATCGGACCGGCGGGAACCGTCGAGACACAGGGCCAACGCTTTCCCATTCGCTCACTCGGGCAGGCCACGAGCATCGAGGATCTGAAGAACGCCGTCGTCACGTATCGGGATGGCCGCCCACTCACGCTCGGCCGCGTCGCCGAGGTGCGCCTCGGCCCGGCGTTTCCCATCGGTGACGCGACGTTGAACGGCGGCCCCGCGGTGCTGCTCTTCGTCTCTCGGCAGCCCGGCGTCAACACGCTCGAGGTCACCCGGCAGCTCGACGCCGTTCTTGCGGAGACCGCGCGGCACATGCCGGCCAGCTTTCGGTTGGACAGCCAGCTCTTCCGCCAGGCGTCCTTCATCGAACGAGCCGTGGGCAACTTGCGGCGGACGCTTTTGATCGGTGGCGGTCTCGTTGCCGTGGTGCTGCTTCTCTTCCTTCTGGATCTCCGGACGGCCGCGATCAGCTTGATTGCCATCCCACTCTCGCTCTTGACGGCGATCGTCGTCCTGCGCGCCTTCGGGGCAACGATCAACACGATGACCTTGGGCGGGCTCGCGATCGCATTGGGCGAAGTCGTGGACGACGCGATCATCGACGTGGAGAACATTCACCGCCGTCTCCGGGAGAACCGAAGGAGCGCCAACCCACGTCCGGTACACGAGGTCATCTTCGGCGCCTCTCTGGAGGTTCGCAGCTCGGTCGTCTACGCGACCTTCCTCGTGGCCCTCGTCTTCCTGCCGGTCTTTTTCCTGTCGGGAGTCGCCGGCAAGATCTTTTCGCCGCTCGGCCAGGCGTATGTCCTCTCGACCCTCGCGTCGCTGGGCGTCGCGGTCCTCGTGACGCCCGCCGCTTGCTCGGTCCTCCTATCCAAGGGATCCGCGGAGCGCGGCGAGAGCCGACTCGTGAGGCTTCTCAAGAACAAGTACGAAGTGCTTCTTCCACACTCGCTAAAGCGCCCCGTTCTCCTGGGGGTGGCGGCGACCGGTCTGCTCGTCCTGTCTCTCGTGGGCTTGCCGCTTCTGGCCGGCGAGTTTCTCCCTGCATTTCAGGAGAACAACTTCATCATTCACATGGTGGGCTTGCCGGGGACCTCGTTGGCGGAGAGCGTCCAATCGGGCAAGAGGATCGAGGATCAACTCCTGAAGATCCCCGGAGTCGTCACGGTCGCGCAGAAGGCGGGGCGGGCTGAGTTGGCCGACGAGATTGCGGGGACAGAGTTCTCCGAGTTCGACGTTCGGCTTTCTCCGGATATCAGTCGCGTCACGGGCAAGATCGAAGAGGTCCGCCAGAAGCTCGCTGTCTTTCCGGGGTTCTCTTTTGCCGTCAATCAGTTTTTGAAGGAACGGATCGAAGAGACCATTGGAGGCGAGACGGCTCCCGTCGTCGTCTCTATCTACGGCCCGGATCTGACGGTGCTGCACGAGAAAGGGGTGGAGATCGCTCGAGTAATGGGTTCCACTGCCGGCGCGCGAGACATTCGCGTGGGCACGGAGACGAACATCCCGCAGATCGTCATCCGGTTCGACCGGGCAAAAGCGTCGCAGTTTGGCGCTACGTTTGATGAGCTTCAGGCGGCGATCGCGACCGCATTTGAAGGGACGAGGGTCAACGAGATCTTCAATGGGCAGCAGATCGTGCCCGTGGTCGTCAAGTATCCTGAGGAGAGCCGCGGCGATATCGACGCCATCCGCAACCTCCCGATCCGCACCTCAGCCGGCGTCGTCGCGCTGCAGACCCTCGCGGACGTGGCCGTACGCGACGCGCCCAATGCCGTCTCGCGCCAGGGCGGGCAGCGCCGACTCCTCGTCAGTTGCGGCGTTGAGGGGAGCACGACCCGGTATTCGCAGCGGCTGGCCGAGCGCCTCCGATCCCTGCCCTTGCCCTCTGGCTACTCGATCGAACTCTCCGGGGATTACGAGGCCCAGCAGCGGAGTATCCGCGAGCTTCTCCTCGTGGGCCTGCTGGCGCTGGTCGGGGTCCTCCTGCTCCTCTTTACCGACTTTCGGTCCGGCCGCTTAGCCGCCCTCGTTCTCGTCAACCTGCCGCTCGCCTTGATCGGCGGGATCGCCGCGGCGCTCCTCTTCCGCGTGACGCTTTCGCTGGGCGCCGTCGTCGGGTTCGTCACGCTCTTCGGCATCACCGCAAGGAACGCGATCATGCTCCTTTCGCACTACCGCCACCTCGAGGAACAGGAGGGGTTGAGCTTCGGGCCGCAGCTCGTCGTCCAGGGCTCTCTAGACCGACTTTCTCCGATCCTGATGACGGCCCTCGTCACGGGCCTCGCGCTGCTTCCGCTCGTCCTCGGCGGTAACCGCGCCGGCCAGGAGATCGAGTACCCAATGGCCGTCATCATCGCGGGAGGTCTCTTCTCCTCAACGGCGCTAAACCTCTTGCTCCTGCCCGCCTTTTACCTGCGCTGGGGAAAGGTCCGTTCCGCGCCTGACTCGCCTCCGCCCTGAGTGGGCAGCCGTTGCTCGACCCGGTTGCACCCCGTGGGCTGGTCCGATATCATTCAAACATGCGCTTGAATAAAAAGGCGGGTCGCGCGTTGCCGGTCGCCAACTCCGCCGATCTGTGCAACGTTCCCTGCTTCAAGGGCGATCTCGTCGCGCGCCTGCGATCGCGGTTACCGAACGCCGAGGATCTCGAGGAAGCTCGGGCGACGTTTGCCGCGGTGGCGGACGCCACGCGACTCAAGATTCTTCACGCACTCAAAGACGATGAGGAGCTCTGCGTCTGTGACGTTGCCCACGTTCTGGGGATGAGTGTCTCGGCAGCCTCCCACCACCTGCGCAAGCTCCGGGACTTGAAGATCTTGAAGTACCGCAACGACGGGAAGATGGCCTACTACTCGATGCGGGATCGTTTCATCCCGAAGCTCGTGGCCCAGGCGCTCTCTCGCGCGAAACGTTGACGCGACACTTTTTTTGCGGGGGTGTTCAAACATGAGCGCGAATATTGAAACCGTGCGGGCGCACCGCATCATTCGTGACCAGCTCGCCGAGGCTGTCAGAGCACGGAAGTGTCACGGGTGCGGCTGCCTCCACAAGACCGTTGAGGCGCTTTCGCAGACCGAGATCGGCCGGACCGGCCTCGCGTCAACACTCGCCGAAGCCCGGGCCGTCTTCGTTCCCAAGGAGTACGACTGCCTCGGCTGCTCGGTGTGCTACCCCGCCATCGCAGCAAACGCCTTTGCGGAAGTCTTCCCCGCCGAGGGGGAGCGCATGGATCTCTGCCCTACCGACCCACCAGGCGAGCGTCGCGGCTGGCCGCCACTCCCGGGCGACTACCACGTGCTTCGGTACCGCGCGCCGATAGCGGTCTGCACTCTGAACAGTGCCGAACTGGCGTCAAGACTCTCGAAGCGCGCGCCGGAAGGCCTCGCGATCGTCGGCACGCTCTCGACCGAGAACCTCGGCATCGAACGAGTCATCCGAAACACCCTGGCCAACCCGAGCATCCGGTTTCTCCTGCTCTGCGGAGAGGACACGCTGCAAGTAATCGGACATCTCCCCGGTCAGACGCTTTTGAGTCTATTTCGAGAAGGCATCGACGAGCACGGGCGAATACGGGGCGCACGGGGCAGACGGCCGGTTTTGAAGAACGTCAGCCGAACGCAGATAGACGCGTTTCTTCGCCAGGTCGAAATAGTAGATGCCATCGGAGAGGAAAGCGACAAGCCCATCCTCGACCGCGTGGCGGCTTGCCTCCGACGAGATCCTTGCCGGCGAGGAGCGAGATGTCCTCGGCCGGGCCGAAGGCAACGACGACGTTCGGGTCGAAGCCCGTGAGCGCGGCGCGAGCGACGTCCGTGTCCGGGCCGCCGAGGATCGCTATCTCGCGTGGCGCCGAGAGGTGGAAGTCGAGCGCGCAGAGCGCCCAGCCGAACGCCTGCGGCGCGCGCGGGATCGCGTCGCGAATGAGCCGCAGCACGCCGACGGCGCGACGCTCG
>JANMBR010000389.1:0-6762 GCA_031360505.1 Acidobacteriota bacterium | reverse complement strand
CGCGATCGGCAGTTCGCGATGTATCTCGACAACCATCACGGCGACGGGCGCCTTGCGCTCTGGTGCAAGGCGCCGCCGGGGGCGCAGGAGTCGCTGGTCGCGGCCGACCCGAAGCGGTTCTTCGTGCCGCCGTACGTGGGGACGAAGGGCTGGCTCGGCATCCATCTCGACAAGAGCCTCGACTGGGGCGTGATCGAGGGGCTCCTGAGAGATGGGTACCTCGAGATCGCGCCCAAGCGGCTTCGGGCGATCCTGGGGAGTGCCTGAGCATGTTCTGCCCGACCTGCGGTGACGAATACCGCTCAGGGTTCACGCGCTGCAGCGATTGCGACGTGGATCTCGTCGCGAATGCGCCCGCGGACAGGCAGGCGCCCGAGCCCTTCGAGATGGCGACGGTGCTCGAGACGGGCGACCAGAGCTTGATCGCGGTCGCGAAGTCCGTCCTCGACTCGGCTGGCATCCCCTGCATCGCGCGCAACGAGCGGCTCCAGAACCTCTTCGGCTGGGGCACCGTTGGAACCGGGTTCAACGTCGCGATGGGCCCGATCCGGCTCCAGGTGCTCAAGGAAGATGAAAGCGACGCGCGCCAGATGCTGACGGCGCTCCCGGTCGCTCCGGGCGAGGCGGAGTGAGGGCGGGCGAGGCCCTCTCCCGTTGATGCCCCTCGCCTCGCCGCCATGCTCGGCATGGGCTCGGGCCTCGCGTAAGATCCGCCTCCGAACTCTCGGGGGAGGTTGCCATGCCCGCTCTGATTCCGCCGACCTACGAAGATGCCACGCTCGTGCTGCGGCTCTACGAGCTGCGCCGCGAGGACAAGCTGCGCGAGGCCCGCGAGTGGTTCCGCGCGAAGTTCTTCCCGCAGTCGTACGAGGACGTCAAGACCGTGGCGCTCTCGGCAGGCGCCGAGAACGAGCACTACCGGATGGTGACGACGTACTGGGACATGGCGGCCTCGTTCGTCGCCCAGGGTGTTCTGCACCCGGAGCTCTTTTTCGACTCGGCCGGTGAGGCGCTCTTCGTCTGGGCAAAGCTCGAGGTCTACGTCGCGCAGCTGCGCCAGGAGCAACAGGCGCCGCGGCTGCTCGCCAACCTCGAAAAGGCCATTGGCATGGTCCCCCGGGCGGCGGAGCGGGTCGTCGTGATCCGCGCCCGCATGGCGGGCTATCGGGAGCGGATTCTCAAGGCGGGGCCTTAGGAGCGTCGGCGCGGGCTCGCGCCTCTTCGATCCACGCGCGGAATTTCGGGTCGCCGCGCACAGCAGCGAAGTCGGGGTCGTCGTCGATCATCGCGAAGCGGCGAAAGCCCCTTGCGACGGCGTCCTGCAGGTCGGCGAGCGTGCGTCCCACGTGCCCGGCGCGCGCTGACGCGCAGGCGAGGTTGTAGTACACGAGCGGGTCCTCCGGATCGATCGCGGCCGCGATCAGGAGGGCCAGGCGGGCACGCTGGTAGTCCTTCTGCGCGAGAAACTGTTCAGGCAGATAGAAGGAAGACTGAACCCGCAGGTTCGCGAGGATCCGTTCGGCACAGAGGCGGTCCTCGGCAGCTCCCGTGGTCGCCTGCTTCCTCAGCGCCTCGATCCCCATCCCGGTCGTGACGGCGGCAGGCAGCGGCACTTCCGGGGAGTTCAGCGCGACGTGGACCTTGCGCGCCAGCTCGCGGATCTCGGCGCGGTCGCGCGCGTCGCGCTTCTCGGCGTCGCGAAGGGTCTTGCGCACGGACGCGGAGCTTCCGAGCGCGGCGGCCTTTTCCGCGGGCGCAGTAACGTCCGCCAGTCCCCGGAAATCCTCCACGGCATACGCGTACGCGAGGTAGGCCCCGGTCTCGTTTCCCTGCGCCGCGAGCGCCTGTGCCCGGTCGAGGTCCCGCGCGTAGAGAGCGGCGATCCGCTCGTCGTCCCGGCTCCGCGCGCCGCTCTTCGTGGCTGCGAGCTCCATCCAGGCGATCGCGCCCTGCGCGAGCTCCGGGGGCGGCCAGTCATGGCCGCCGTCGAAGAACTCGATGCGGTGCTCCACCTTTGCGTCGGCCAGCTTGCCTTCGAGCTCGCGCATCTCGTAGTAATTGAAGTCGCGGTTGCCCGCCGTGCCGAAATACGGAAAGGGCAGGCTCTTCACCGGCGCCCGATCGTCGGGCAGGCCCGCGCCGCAACCGATGACGCCGGCAATCGCTTTGGGGGCGCTGAGGGCGAGATCGACCGACGCGCGCGCGCCGCCGGAAAAGCCCGAGAGGTAGGCGCGGCGCTCGTCGATCGCGAGGCGGGCGTGTGTGTCGCGCCACATCGCCTGTAGTGCGGGCGTGTTCGAGTCGTTCGACGTGTCGCTGTGAGAGTTGTAGGAAGAGGCGAGGACCCAGCCGAACTCCTCCGCGGCGGCGCGGAATCGTTCGATCGGCAGCAGCGCGCGGCCCCGCGCGTCGAGCATGTAGAGAATGGGCGACGGCTTCTCCGGCGTGTATGTCGAGGGAAGGTACAGGGCGTAGGACTGGGATGGAGCCTCGCGGCAGACGACCTTGTCGGTCACACGACCGGGAGCGAGGTTGTTGGCGCAGGCCGCCGCCGCCAGGAAGAAGAGAAGGCCGCCGCGAATCCGGCTACAGCGATGCAAGTCGGTCGACGAGGTCCACGACCCGGTTCGAGTAGCCCCACTCGTTGTCGTACCAGGCGAGGACCTTGAGGTATCCGTCGCTCGCGGCCTGCGTCGAAAGCGCGTCGAAGATGGAGGAATGCGGGTTCCCGATGATGTCGGAGGAGACGAGGGGGACCTCGCTGTACTCGACGATCCTCGCGAGTGGCCCCTGGGCCGCGGCGCGCACGGCCGCGTTGACCTCTTCGGCAGAAACGGGCCGCGCCATGCGACAGGTCAGGTCCACGATCGAGCCGTCGGGGACCGGGACGCGGATCGCCATCCCGTCGAGGCGGCCCTTCAAGCGCGGCAGTACCTTGCCCACGGCCTTCGCGGCGCCTGTCGTCGTCGGGATGATGTTCTGCGCCGCCGCGCGGCTGCGGCGCAGGTCCTTGTGGGGCACGTCGGCGAGCCGCTGATCGTTCGTGTAGGCGTGCACGGTCGTCATGAAGCCCTCTTCGATGCCGAAACTCTCGTCGAGGATCTTCGCAATC
This sequence comes from Acidobacteriota bacterium, assembly GCA_031360505.1. Classification (GTDB taxonomy): domain Bacteria; phylum Acidobacteriota; class Thermoanaerobaculia; order UBA5066; family Gp7-AA6; genus DAHUXD01. Next base: position 3,650 of record JANMBR010000389.1, on the reverse strand, counting down.
GGGGCCAGGCAATTGGTCGTGCACGAGGCGTTGGAGACGATGCGGTGCTCCGGGCGCAGCGTCGCGTCGTTGACGCCCATGACGATCGTGGCGTCGATCTCATCTTTGGCGGGAACCGTGAGGATGACTTTGCGCGCGCCGGCGGCGAGGTGCTTCTCGAGCCCCTCGCGGGTCAGGATTCTCCCGGTCGCCTCGACCACGACGTCCACGCGGTGGCGTCCCCAGGGGATTTTCGCCGGATCCTTTTCCGCCGTCATGACCACGCGGCGGCCGGCGACCGTCATGCTCTGCGCGTCGGTCGTCACGTCCCTCTGAAAGACCCGCATGACGGTGTCGTACTTCAGGAGGTAGGCGAGGTGGTCGTTGTCGAAGAGGTCGTTGACGATCGCGATCTCGATGTCGGCGCGATCCGAAAGGATGCGGAAGACGCTGCGGCCGATGCGGCCGAACCCGTTGATGCCGACGCGCACGGGACTCATGCCTTCTCCAGCGCCGCGAAGCGTTCGACGAGATCCACGGCACGGTGGGCGTAGCCATAGCCGGAGTCGAACCAGGAGAGCGTCTTCGAGACGTTTTCGCCGAGCGTCATGGTGGCGAGCGAGTCGAAGGTTGCCGAGAAGCGCGAGCGCGCGACGTCGGAGGAAACGATCGGCGCGTCCTCGAAGTCGAGCACGCGCTTCCATCGCTCCGTCGCGGCGGCGGCGCGCACGGCCTCGTTGATCGAGGCGGCGCTGACGGGCTTCTCGTGCCAGGTGACGAGGTCCACGACCGAGCCGTTCGACACGGGCACGTTCATCGCGTAGCCGGAGAGTTTCCCGGCGAGCTCGGGCAGCAGGTCCAGGACCATCGCCGGCGAGCGCGAGGCCTGCGGAATGATGTTCTCGGCGGCCGCGCGGCCGCGGCGTTTGTCTTCGGTCGGGACGTCCGCGAGCCGGTGCGCGCTCGTGTAGGAGTGGATCGTCGTGAAGAGGGCGCGGCGGATTCCAAAGGCCGCCTGCAGGATCGCGAGGACGGGCGTCAGGCAATGCACGGTGGAGGAGGCGTTGGAGACCATGCGGTGCCCCGGCGCCATCGTGCCTTCGTTGACGCCCATGACCACGGTGACATCCGGCTTCTCGAGCGGCGGGGCGAGGAGAATGACGCGCTGTGCCCCGGCCGCGAGGTGGGCCTCGACCTCCGCGCGCGTGCGGCCGCGGGAAGTCGCCTCGAGCACCGTGTGGACGCCGAGGTCTCCCCAGCGCGGAACGGGCGGCTGGTCCTTGCCCGTCAGGAGCGGGATGCTGCGTCCAGCCACCTTCAGTCGTCCGTTTTCGACCGATACGTCCTCGGTGAAGCGGCCGAGCAGCGTGTCGAAGCGCAGGAGGTAGGCGAGGCCGGCCGGGTCGGCCAGGTCGCTAATCGCCCCGATCCGGATGTCTTCCCGGGCATAGAGCAGCCGGAAGAGGTTGCGCCCGATCCGGCCGAAGCCGAAGATGCCGACGGTCGTCACGGGGCCTGTCTACCACATCAGTCCTGGGGGCGAGAGGATGCGCGAAGTTCCCGGCGATAAACTGTCCACCATGAGACGAACTGTGGGGGTCTTCATCGCCGCGAGTGTCCTCGCGGCATCCGTCGTCGGCGCCGCCGAGAAGCCGAGGGCGCGCGACCTCGGTGTTCCGTTTGACGGGACGCCGGGGCTCGGCAATGCGATCACCGATGTGCGCGGGGTCGCGGTCGGGCACAGCACGATCATCCGCGGCGAGGGGGCGCTCAAGGTCGGCGTCGGACCCGTGCGCACCGGCGTGACGGCGATCCTCCCGCGGGGCAAGGCCACCAACAGCGATCCCGTGTTCGCGGGGTGGTTTGCGTTGAACGGTGCGGGAGAGATGACCGGTACGACGTGGATCGAAGAGTCGGGCTTTCTCGAGGGTCCCGTCATGATCACGAACACGCACTCCGTCGGCACCGTGCACGACGCGACGATCGCGTGGCGGATCGGGCAGGGCGAGGCGGACGCGACCGGGTACTGGTGGTCGAATCCCGTCGTCGCGGAAACGTGGGACGGCGAGTTGAACGACATCAACGGGTTCCACGTCAAGGAGGCGAACGTGTTCGAGGCGCTCTCGACCGCGGGGACCGGGCCCGTCGCCGAGGGCAGCGTGGGCGGCGGCACAGGGATGGTTTGCAACGGGTTCAAGGGCGGCATCGGAACGTCCTCGCGCAAGCTGTCCGAGCAAGCCGGCGGCTACATGGTCGGCGCGCTCGTGCAGTGCAACTACGGTCGCAAGACCGACCTGCTGATCGCCGGCGTGCCGGTTGGGCGCGAAATTGCGGGCGCGGGGACGCGCGACGACGACGCAGGCTCCATCATCATCGTCGTGGCCACGGACGCACCGCTCTTGCCGCACCAGTTGAAGCGCCTCGCCCGCCGCGCCTCGCTCGGTCTCGCGCGCGACGGCTCGACCGCCGGGAACGGGTCGGGCGACATCTTCATCGCGTTTTCGACAGCCAACCCCGGCGCCGCGAAGCCCACGGGCACGATCACCCTGACCGACGTCCCGAACGACCGGATGAACCCGCTTTTCGCGGCGACCGTCCAGTCGGTCGAGGAGGCCATCATCAACGCGATGATCGCCGCCGAGACCATGAAAGGCGCCAACGACCTCGTCGTCCGCGCCCTGCCCCACGGCGAGCTGCGCCGCATCCTCAAAAAATACAACCGCCTCGCCGAGTGATTGGGGTCAGGTCTCTCATTGCGTGACTTTTCTCAGGAAGAGCTGAGGAAACTCACACTTTGAGAGACCTGACCCCACGTATACTTTCCCGACCGGTTCGCTCGATTCGCTTTCGCAAAGGAGAGTCATGAGACGCATTGTTCGTTCCGGGGCGTATTTCGCCCTGATCTCGCTCCTGCTCGCTGTCGGAGCGATCGCCCAGTCCGCGGTGACGACGAAAGAGGCAAAGCCGAAGAGCTTCTCAGACCTCTTCGAGGGACTCGAGTTCCGGACGATCGGCCCATATCGCGGCGGCCGGGTGACTGCCGTCGCTGGCCTGCGCAGCGACCCGCGGACGTTCTACTTCGGGGCCGCCGGCGGGGGAGTCTGGAAGACGACCGATGGCGGCTCGAACTGGGAGGTCCTCTCGGACAAGGACTTCCGGACCGGATCGATCGGCGCGATCGCCGTCGCCGAGTCCGACCCGAATGTCGTGTACGTGGGCACGGGCGAAGAGCCGATCCGCGGCAATGTCTCGCACGGCGACGGCGTGTACAAGTCGACCGACGCGGGCCGCACCTGGAAGAACGTGGGATTGAAAGACACGCGGCAGATCGCGCGCGTGCGCGTCCACCCGAGGAACCCCGACCTCGTCTACGTCGCGGCGCAGGGACACGTCTGGGGCCCCAACGCCGAGCGCGGCATCTTCCGCACGGAAGACGGCGGGAAGACGTGGAAGAAGATTCTCTACGTCGACGACAAGACGGGCGCCTCGGACCTCGCCATGGATCCCTCCAATCCGCGCATCCTTTACGCCGCGTTCTGGCAGGTCGTCCGCCACCCGTGGGAGCTCGTCTCGGGCGGCCCGGGCAGCAGCCTCTGGAAGTCGACCGACGGCGGCGACTCCTGGAAGAAGCTGACGCAGGGGCTTCCGGAAGGCCCCTGGGCCAAGGTCGG
>JANMBR010000384.1:0-4563 GCA_031360505.1 Acidobacteriota bacterium | reverse complement strand
ATTCGGCGGGGCCCCCGGCTTCACGATGACGGTCACGGCCTTCGACCGCCAGGCCATGTTGAACGGCCAGCCGTTCACCGCGATCTTCGTGACGCTCAATAACTCGATTTTCGATGGGCTGCTCCCGGCGGACCTCGACGGTCCCAACCCGCCGCCGCCCGGCTCGCCGGAGATCCTGATGGGCGTGGGAACGCCGGACACCGACGGATCGCCCAACAGCGTCATCCACATGTACCAGATGCATCCCGACTTCGCGACGCCCTCCAACTCGACCTTCACGGGTCCGACCGATCTGCCGATCTCGCCCTTCAACTACGTGCCCTTCTTCTACGGCGTCCCGGAGCCCGTCGGCGCCGCAGAAGCCCTGGGTTGGGTGTTGTACCGCCTGCCCTACCGGAACTACGGGACGCACGAGTCCCTGGTCCTCCACCACGACGTGCTGGACGATGCGAATCGGGTCGTGCCGCGGTGGTACGAGATTCGCGATCCCTACGGAACTCCCACCCTTCTGCAGGAAGGGACGTTCGCTCCGGCGGACGGCGTGAATCGCTGGATGGGCGGGATCGCGATGGATGCCAACAACAACATCGCGATGGGTTACAGCGTGTCGAACACCACGATCGGCCCGGGGATCCGGTACGCCGGGCGCCTCGCGACCGACCCGCTCGGACAGCTCGCACAAGGAGAGACCGAGCTGATTCCGGGCGCCGGTTCGTTCCTCGGGTCTCGGTGGGGGGACTACAGCACCCTGGACATCGACCCCGTCGACGACTGCACGTTCTGGTACACGACCATGTACGTCGGGCTGCCGGGCGTTTCCAACTGGCAGACGCGCATCGGCTCGTTCAAGTTTCCGAGCTGCTCGGCCCCCGGGTTCGGCACGGTCGAGGGCTCGGTCACCGACGGGGCGAGCTCGCTCGCGGGCGCGCACGTGGTCGTCACGGGCGGAGGCGGGGGAGGCGGAAGCGACACGGATGCCTCGGGCCACTATGCGTTCGGCATACCCGCGGGAACGTACAGCCTGACAGCGACCAAGTACGGTTACTTTCCGACGACGGTGCCGGGTGTCGTCATCGTCCAGGATGGTGACACGGTCCAGGACTTTGCGCTGACCGTCGCGCCACCGGTGACCGTCACCGGCACCGTGAGGGATTCCTCGGGCGGCAACTGGCCTCTCTACGCGAAGATCGTCATCACCACGGCGCGCGGCCCGATCCTCACGGTGTTCACGGATCCGGCCACGGGCAACTACTCCATCCCGCTCGTCACGGCGACGACCTACACCTTCCGGGCGACGGCCGTGTCACCCGGGTACCAGACTGGCAGCCAGGTCGTCACGGCCCAGACCGGCGTTGTCGCGGACTTCGCTCTCGACGTCGATACCGCCGCCTGCGTCGCGCCCGGTTACTCCGGTTCCCCATGCGTGGCCGGCGCGGGCGGGTTGGTGGTCGGAAGCGTCCTGGACGCCAACACGGGGTTGGGCTTAAACGGCGCGACGGTCGCGAACCTGCCGCAGCCGGGCAATCCGTCGACCACGACGTTTGCCACCCCGGAGGACCTCGCACAACCGGACGGTCTTTACATTCTCTTCGCGGGGACTGGCGTTCAGTCCTTCCGGGCGGCACTCGATCGGTACACGTTGCAGACGAAGGGCACGACGATCGTCGCCCACGATGCGGTCCGTCTCGACTTCAGCCTCGCGGCCGGGCGGCTCGACGTCGCCCCGAGGCCTCTCTCGGCCAGGGTCAACCCGGGCGAGATCGTCGGGAAGACCCTCGACCTGACGAACGCCGGAAGTGCGGATGCGGGCTTCGAGCTCGTCGAGCTCACGGTGCCGCCTGCGTTTGCGGGCGCGGCCCACGCCTTCGCCGATCCCTCGAAGCGCCAGGCCGCGCTCGCGCGAGTTCCGGAGGGCGGCTTCAACACCCGGGACACGGAAGGTCTGGCGGCCCTTCCCGGCGCGCCGCAGGTTTTCGCACCGCTTGCGGCGGGCAACGTTCTCAATTCGTATCCGACGAACCTGTCGGGCGGCTGGGGCATCGCCTTCGACACGGATGCCGGTGATTTCTGGATCGCCAACAGCCCCCTGCTGGGAGGCGACGGCCTCGAATATCGCTATCTTGCCGATGGCACGCCGACCGGCGGCACCATCGACGACAACCCGTGGGTCGCCGAGTTCGCGGCGGACGGCGCGTTCAACGCACGGACCGGGATGCTTTGGCGGGTGAACGTCGGGGGCGACAACTGCATCCACGAGCTCGACCCCGTCTTCCGGGTGGCGACCGGCGACAAGATCTGCGGCAGCCCCTGGACGGCGTTCTCGCAGCGCGGCCTCGCCTACGACGTCGCGACCGACACGTACTACGTCGGCGGCTCGAACGAGGGCGTGATCTACCACATCGATGCGAATGGAGCCGTGCTCGACTCGGCGTCGGTCGCGATTCCCATCTCGGGCCTTGCCTACGACGGCACGACCGGTCACCTCTTCGCGATGACCAACCATGGTCCCCCGCCGAGCGCGGTGTTCGACGTGTTCGTGTTCGACGCGCGGCACGCCATGAACCTGGTCGGCGGCTTCAACGTCACGGAGAACGGCCAGCCGCTGTTCGACTTCCTCCACTTCGGCGGCGCGGGCATGGAGATCGACTGCAGCGGTCACCTGTGGCTGGTCGACCAGGTGGGTCAGCTGATCTGGGAGGTCGAGTCGGGCGAATCCCACGTGTGCGCGTTCAACGAGATCCCGTGGCTGTCGGAAGGCCCGTCGCAGGGGACGGTCTCGGCCGGTGCGACCCTTCCGGTCGCCTGCACGTTCGATTCGACAGGGCTCTCGGCGGGGCTGCGGCAGGCGCAGCTCAAGGTTGTGACCGACACACCGTACGGGGTGCCGCCGGTGCCCGTGGATTTCACGGTGCGGTTCCTGGACGTGGCGGATGCGAGCATCTTCGAGTCGTTCATCTACGGCGCGGCGGGGGCGGGAGTCATGCCCGGCTGCGACCCGGCGGGATTCCTCTTCTGCCCGAGCACGCTGGTGACGCGGGCAGACATGGCGGGCTTCATCCTGCGCGCGGTGCACGGGGCAGGCTTCGTGCCGGCGCCGTACGCGGGCGCCTTCAACGACGTGCAGGCGGGCGACGACAACGCGGACTACATCCAATCGTTCTTCGAGGAGGGGTATACGGCCGGGTGCGGCGGGGGCAACTTCTGCCCGGACGCGGTGCACACGCGGGGGCAGACGGCGGTCTTCATCCTGAAGGGCGCGCACGGCCCGAGCTACGTGCCGCCGTCCTGCGCGAGCACACACATGTTCGACGATGTGCCGTGTCCGCCGACGCCCGGGGCGCCGTTCGGGGACTGGATCGGTCAGCTCTTCTCAGAACAGATTACGGCGGGCTGCGGGCTCAACAACTTCTGTCCGGACGCGGGCATCCCCAACCAGCAGATGGCAACGTTTCTGGTCAGGGCGTTCCAGATCCCACGTTAGTTCCGGGCCGTTCATGCCGAAAACCGCGGACCATGACGCGGCTGAGAGATCTCGAGACGATCTCCCCACGCGCTCCAGTTCAGTAAGGCCCGGGCAGGAGGATCAGGATAGGCTGCGTCGCGAGAGCTCCGTCCGTTGGGGAGTTCGTCTCGGGAGCACACGATTTGGAGAATACGCTCATGGAACAAGACATGGCCTTGTGGATCGATCACCGGCAGGCCGTCATCGCCATCGTCGCCGGTGACACGGACGACCTGACGAGAATTCAATCAGGCCTCGAGAAGCACGTCCGTTTTTCCGGGGGCGAGGGCAGCCCGGAAGATGCGCGGGACAGGCAGTTCGAAACGCACCTCAACCAGTATTACGACAAAGTCATCGCGTTTCTGCGCCATGCCAGATCCATTCTGATCCTCGGCCCCGGCGAGGCGAAGCACGAGTTGGAAAAGCGCCTCCGTGACGCGGGACTCGGCAAGGCCATCGTCGGCGTCGAAACGACGGACAAGATGACCGACCCCCAGATCGCGGCCGCGGCGCGACGGCGGTTTCGAAAGTAGAGCGCGCGCTTGCGATTCAGGCGGCGCTGCCTGCCAGGCTTCGCCCTGCGAGCCGATCCAAAGCAACCTGAAGCGGCATCTCGCGGAGCCGCCCGGCTTCGAGGTCGTGATTGCCACTCCGGTCGAGGCTGCTGCGGCCGGCGCAGCGCGACCGGCTCGCGTCGGTTCGGCGCCGCTCTCGCTACGGCCCGTAGAGCTGTAGCCCGAACGTCTTCACGAGGAAGACCGGCATCTGCCCGCGGTTGATCGGGTCGCCCGGGCAACCGCGTCGTCAGGGCACCCGTTTCGCGAGGGCCATCCAGAAGCTGGGACCGTATTCGAGCAGGAATTTCTCCCTGTCTTCGGCCGACTCCCTTGGCGCGGCTTGCACGCGGGCCAGGTAAGCCACGGCGCGCTCGCGCACGAGCGGCCGCATCGGCTCGGGGACAGTCGAGAGCTCCGCATCGAGGCCGGCTTCGATTTCGGCGAGCTGTCGCAGAACGCCGTCGACGCTCGCCCCGCCCAGCGTCTCGGGGAGGACCGTCAACG
>JANMBR010000376.1:0-1848 GCA_031360505.1 Acidobacteriota bacterium | reverse complement strand
CACGCCGTCAATGGCGTCCGCCGTAATGCTCGTGCGCGGAGCGCCTTCGACTTCGAGCGTGTACTTGGGAATTGCGGGGACGCTGCCCGCGAGCAGATCCGCCTCGACGTCGATGTGCCCGTCCTTGACGAGGGCGCCGAGGCGGTCGAGCACCTCTCCCATGTTCGCGGCGGGAGGAGCCGGCGTGGGTTCGGCCGGCTGACCGATACCGAACACGGCAACGGTGAGCAAAACGAGCGCCACAGTCAGACCGCGGGCCCAATGCATGGACTTCTAAATATCACGCGCCGGAGAAGCCGTTTGCACTGCGTTATACTGCAATGCCATGCGCGATCAATTGACCGTCCGCCTCCCCCGGGAGCTCTCTCCGTCGCTCGCGGCGGCCGCCCGCCGCGCTCAACGCAAGAGGTCCGAGATCGTCCGCCTGGCTCTCCAGGCCTACCTCGGAGAGCCCGCGGCCCGGCCGGGTCGGCCCTACGACCGCGTCCGTCACCTGATCGGGGCGTTTGATTCTGGAATTTCCGACCTGGCCGAGCGGCACAGCGAGTACGTCCTCGAGTCTCTCAAGCGTGGGCGCTGAGCTTCTCCTCGACACCGGCGCCCTGGTCTGCCTTCTCGATCGGACACAGATCCACCACGACGCGTGCCGGCGATTCCTGGACGGCTGGGAAGGAACGATCGTGAGTACGGAAGCGGTGCTCACCGAATCAACCCATCTGATGGGCCGCCTCCCCGGCGGCCGCGCCGCCGCCATCGACCTGTTCCTGAGTGGCGGTGCGACACTTCTCCCTCTGACGCGCGAAATGCTGCGCCGGGCCCACGCCCTCGTCGAGCAGTACGCCGATCTTCCGATGGACTTCGCGGACGCGACGCTCGTCGTGCTCGCCGAGGAGCTCGACGCGAATCAGGTCTTCACGACCGACCGGCGCGATTTCGAGATCTATCGAATTCACAGTCGGCGCCGCTTCCGCCTCGTGCCGGATCTGAGGACGCCCGCTTGACGGCCGGGACGGTGGCGGCGGTCCTCATGCACGCCCCGGGGCGGCCTCTCGAGCACGTGCGGCTGCCCGCGCCGCGGCCCGCGCCCGGCGGCGCGGTGCTCGAGACTGTGGCGAGCGAGGTCTGCGGCACGGACGTCCATCTCTCGCACGGGCGGCTTTCAGGGGTTCCCTACCCGATCATTCCCGGCCACGTGAACGTGGGGCGCCTGCTCGAAACGAACGGGCCGCTCGCGGACGTCGAGGGCCGCGGCATCCCGGTCGGCGCGCTCGTCACCTTCTACGACGTCTACGGGACGTGCGGCGCGTGCTGGCACTGCCTCGTCGCGCGGGCCGCGACGCGCTGTCCGCATCGCCGCGTCTACGGGATCACGGCGCCGGCGAGCGAGGGCCTCCTCGGAGGCTGGGCTGAGCAGATCGAGATCCTCCCGGGCGTCAAGCTCGTTCCCCTTCCCGAGGGGCTCGACGCGGAAGATTTCCTGGGCGGCGGATGCGGCCTGCCGACGGGATTCCACGCGATCGAGCGCGCGGGCGTCGCGATGGGCGACACGGTCGTCGTCCAGGGCAGCGGTCCGGGCGGATTGAACGCCGCGATCTTCGCGCAGCTTTCGGGCGCGCTGCGCGTCCTCGTCGTCGGGGCGCCGCGCGCGCGACTGGAGGCGGCGCTGCGGCTCGGGGCGCAGGACGTGCTCGACGTGACGACCGTCGTGCGCTCGGAGGACCGCGTCCGCTGGGTCCTCGACCGCACGTCCGGCCGGGGCGCCGACGTCGTCATCGAGGCCTCGGGAAATCCGACCGCCGTGCCCGAGGGGCTCGAGATGCTGCGCGACGCCGGTCGCTATGTCGTCGT
>JANMBR010000375.1:0-1852 GCA_031360505.1 Acidobacteriota bacterium | reverse complement strand
CACGCCGTCAATGGCGTCCGCCGTAATGCTCGTGCGCGGAGCGCCTTCGACTTCGAGCGTGTACTTGGGAATTGCGGGGACGCTGCCCGCGAGCAGATCCGCCTCGACGTCGATGTGCCCGTCCTTGACGAGGGCGCCGAGCCGATCGAGCACCGCGCCCGCGCCCACGTCGGGAACGGGACTGGAGGCCTCTTGACCCAGCGCGAGCTCGCCGGCGGCGAGCAGAACGAGCGCCACAGTCGGACCGCGGGCCCAACGCATGAAGTTCTAATATCACGCTCGGCCAGAAAGCCCCCCTTCCTGCTCCAGGCACTGCGATATACTGCAATGCAGTGCGCGATCAACTGACCGTCCGTCTACCCCGGGAACTATCCCAGTCGCTCGCGGCCGCGGCCCGCCGCGCTCAGCGCAAGAGGTCCGAGATCGTCCGACTGGCACTCCAGGCCTACCTCGGCGAGCCCGCGGCTCGGCCGGGCCGGGCCTACGACCGCGTCCGGCATCTGATCGGCGCCTTCGACTCCGGAATTCCCGACCTGGCCGAGCGGCACAGCGAGTACATCCTCGAGTCCGTCAAGCGTGGGCGCTGAGCTCCTCCTCGACACCGGCGCCCTGATCTCTCTGCTCGATCGGACGCAGATCCATCACGGTGCGTGCCGGCGATTCCTGGACGGCTGGGAAGGCACGATCGTGAGTACGGAGGCGGTGCTCACCGAATCCACTTACCTCATGGGCCGCTTCCCTGGCGGCCGCGCTGCTGCCATCGACATGTTTCTGAGTGGCGGCGCGACTCTTCTGCCTCTAACGCGCGGAATGCTGCGCCGGGCGCACGCCCTCATTCAGCAATACGCCGACCTGCCAATGGATTTTGCGGACGCGACACTGGTTGTGCTCGCCGAAGAGCTCGACGCGAATCAGGTCTTCACCACGGACCGCCGCGACTTCGCGATCTATCGAATCCACGGCCGGCGTCGCTTCCGTCTGGTGCCGGATTTGGCTCCCGCTTGACAGTCGAGGCGGTCGCGGCCGTCCTCATGACCGGTCCGGGGCGGCCGCTCGAGCACGTGCGCGTGCCCGCGCCAAGGCCCCGCCCCGGCGGCGCCGTGCTCGAGACCGTGGCCAGCGAGGTCTGCGGCACGGACGTCCACCTCTGGCACGGGCGGCTCTCGGCAGTTCCGTACCCGATCATCCCGGGCCATGTGAACGTCGGGCGCGTGCTCGAAAGCAACGGGCCGCTTTCGGACGTCGAGGGCCGCGACATTCCACTGGGCGCGCTCGTCACCTTCTACGACGTCTACGGGACGTGCGGCGCGTGCTGGTACTGCCTCGTCGCGCGCGCCGCGACGCGCTGTCCCCATCGCCGCGTCTACGGGATCACGGCGCCGGCGAGCGAGGGGCTGCTCGGCGGATGGGCCGAGCGGATCGAGATTCTCCCGGGCGTCAAGCTTGCCCCGCTTCCCGAGGGGCTCGACGCGGAAGATTTCCTGGGCGGCGGATGCGGCCTGCCGACGGGATTCCACGCGATCGAGCGCGCGGGCGTCGCCATGGGCGACACGGTCGTCGTCCAGGGCAGCGGCCCGGTCGGATTGAACGCCGCGATCTTTGCGCAGCTTTCGGGCGCCCTGCGCGTGCTCGTCGTCGGGGCACCGCGCGCGCGATTGGAGGCGGCGCTGCGGCTCGGGGCGCAGGACGTGCTCGACATGACGACCGTCGCGCGCTCGGAGGACCGCGTCCGCTGGGTCCTCGACCGCACGTCCGGCCGGGGCGCCGACGTCGTCATCGAGGCCTCGGGAAATCCGACCGCCGTGCCCGAGGGGCTCGAGATGCTGCGCGACGCCGGTCGCTATGTCGTCGT
>JANMBR010000356.1:0-1794 GCA_031360505.1 Acidobacteriota bacterium | reverse complement strand
GGGGCCCAGACCCGCGACCGCCTCGGCCTGCCCGCCCTCGAGGGGAAAGAGGTAATGGACGCCATCCCCCGTCTGGGCCACGACGCGCTTGCCGTCGGGCGAGACGGGGAATGATCCGATGGTGATCCCTTCGGGCGTGATCGGCGCCGGCTTTTCGCCGTCGAGGCTCTGACAGTAGAGACGCACCGCGCCGTCGGGCTCGTTGGCGGCGAGCAATACCCGCTTGCCGTCCGGCATCCAGCTCGCCCGGTGGAGGTTCAACACATGCGCCGGAAGGAACTTCGGCTGCCCCGCCTTTGTGGGCAGCAGCGCGACCTGCTTGTACTTGCCCCCGACCTCGCCGGAGGAGGAACCGGAGTCATCGAAGGATAGCGACAAGGCCCAGCGCCCGTCGGGCGAGATTCCGCAAGCCGTTCCGTCGCCCAGACGCACCGCGGGCGAGCCGTCCGTCTTGCGCAGGTACACGCCCTGACGCGACCCCGCGCCCTCCCCGGACTCGTCGAAGAGCAGCAGCCGGCCGTCCTGAGAGAGATCCCGGACGAGCGACCAGTCCAGATGCGACAGGTCCCGCTCCTTCTCGGATCCGGACGAGAGGGTGACGATCCCGACCTTGCCGTTGTCGCTCGTCATGAGAATCCGGGAGCCTGCTCCTGCGTCCTGGATCGTCAGCTCACCCGGCGTACGCGCCAGCAGGCGCTCCTGCCCCGAGAGAGAGACGGTCCAGATCGCGCGCGCCACGCCGACGCGCGTCGCGGTGAACAGCACCTCGGCGTCGTCGAGCCAGGCGAGGCCATACGCCGTGACCCAGTCCCTCGAAAGCGTCGTCACCTTGCGCTGACGATCCACCGTAGCGACCGAGCCGAAGTCGTCGCCCAGGACCGGGTGGTCCAGGAAGGCGACGAGGTCCCCGCGCGGAGATACACGAGGATGGCTGATCCAACCGGCCGTCTCGTAGAGCACGTTTCCAATCGGGTACTCCAGGCGCGCCTTTCCGGCCTCCCGGAAGACGACCGCAAGGCTCGACCCGTCCTCTCCCCAGTCCGCCCACTGCACGTCGTCGGCGAGCTCCCGCGGCGCGCCTCCGACGAGCGGGACCTGCGCGAGCGTGCCGCTCCAGATGAAGCGGCCCGCCCACCGGCGATCGAGCGAGACCGCCATCTGGCCGGAGCGTGAGATCGAGAGCACCTCGGCGTTCGGCAGCATGAGCGGGCTCGACTCCGGGCTCTCGGGGCGCGTCGAAAAGAGCCGCACCGGCTCGCCGTCCCACGACGCACCGTAGATCACCGTCTGGCCGTCGGGAGCAAAGCGCGCGGAGAGGATCGTCCCGCGGCGGAAGCTCAGGCGCTGAAACGTCGGGAGGGCGGACTCGGCGGAAGCAGATACCGCCGCGACCACCTCGCCCGAGCCCATCTCCGAGAGATGGTCCCGCACCATGGCGAGGTCGCGCGCCAGATCGCGCGTCGAGGCATAACGCCTCTCGGGCTCCTTGGACAGGCACCGCTCGACGATCCAACGAACCGGGGCGGGAACGCGGGCATTGACCTGCGCGATCGGCCGCGGCTCTTCGCGAATGATCGCCGTCAGCGACTCCGCGGACGTCTCGCGGCGGAAAGCGCGCTGGCCGGTCGCGAGCTCGTAGAGGATCGAGCCGAGCGCGAACTGGTCCGAGCGAAAATCTACGGCGCGGCCGCTCGCCTGCTCCGGCGACATGTAGCCAATGGTCCCCATGACCATTCCGGGCTGCGTTCCAGTAGCCATCCCCGAGACGTCGCCCACGGGCGCCTCGACGAGCTT
>JANMBR010000321.1:0-11245 GCA_031360505.1 Acidobacteriota bacterium | reverse complement strand
ATCGAGGCGCCCTCGGCTGGCGCCATGGGAGTGAAGAGGATGCGCAGGCCGCGCCGGTGGTACTTGTTGATCATCTGCTCTGCGAGCAGATCCGTCCCGTACACGGCGTCCACTCCCGAAAGCTTCTTGACCTCGTCGCCGTCCTCGGCCGAGAGCATCCTGCCCTCGCCCTTCTCGCGGCCGTCGTCCCGGTGCGGCAGGTAGAGCGTCGCCTTGCGCGCCGCGCCGTCGAGCAGCAGGTAGGCGCGCGGCACCTCGATGCCGCACAGGTAGTAGAAGTCGTTCGACTGCCGGAAGCGCGTGTAGCCCGTGGGGCTCGGCGCGCCCTGGATCACGGCGAAGGCCTTGTCGCCGATCGCGTCGTAGACCTTCGCGCGCCGCGCCGCGAATTCCTCGGGCGGAAAGTCGGTGGTGAAGGGGCCGAAGCCCTCCTGGGCGAGGCCGAGCGCCGAAACGAGCAGCAAGGCGAGTCCGAGAATGGAGCGGCGAGGCAGCATCGATGTCCTCCTAATCGTCGAGGCTCGTTCCGGAAAACATGGGCCGGCCGGCCAGAGCGATGCGGAAACCATATATCGCGAGCGCTGCGAGATAGCTGAGCACGAACAGCGATGTCCCGGCGTACCAGGCCGAGGAGTCGGTCGTCAGCGGGAACTGCAGGCAGTGGCCGAAGAGATCGGCAAAGACCAGAGCGAGCAGGCCGAAGCGCAGGAAGACGAGGATCGAGGCGGCGGCTACGACGAGGCCGAAAGCCCCGGAAATCGGGCCACCCTCGAGAAACGAAGGCACAGCGAAGAACAGCACGAAGACGGAGGCCGCGAGCCACTCCTTCCTGAGAACCGCGCGCAGCAGGAAGTAGAGCATCGCGGTGGCGAGCGCGAAGAACATGGCGATCGCGGGGTTGGAGAGGTGAGTCGCTACGGCTCGCGGGCCACGCAACGTCGTGTCCCACGGGAAGGGCGGAATCGGAGGCGTCGCTACGAAGGCTCGGAGTGCGAGCTCCCGCAGCTCCCGGGCGATGGCTCCAAAAATGCCGAGCAGGGCGCCTGCCAGGAGCACGCGCCCGACCAGCGGGTCGGAAAAGCGGCCCGAGAGCAGACGCGTCCAGGCGATCAGCGAGTCCGGCCAGCGGCGCCGGATGAGCGGCTCGAGAGCGACGTACAGCAGCCAGCTCACGCCGGCGAGGAAGAGGAAGACGCTCGCGCCCAGGAGAAGCAGGGCGAGCTCCGAATCGCCCGCGACGTGACTCGCCAGGAACGCCCAGCTGAGCATCGAGCCAGCGAACGTGAAGGCGGCCAGGCGCATGGCCCCTCGACGGTCGCTGCGGCCCAGACGCAGGTTCCGCCGGGCGATCAGCGCCGCGCCGACGACCAGTATGCCGAGAAACAGGAGGTCGAAGTCCCGGCTGACCCCCGTCAGCTCGGCCGGATGAGTCGTCCGGGGCGGACGGCTCCAGGGGCCGGCAAGTTCGAAGAAAACGGGCCGTCCGTTGACGGCCGCCGCCTCGACGCGCAGCGGCCGGTCGGGTCGTTCGGGTTTGCTTTCGGCCCACGACATCCGGGCATCCGCGTACGAGGGGGGAAGCCACTGCGGCTCGGTCGGCGAGAAGGCCGCGGCGTCGAGCTCGGCTTCGGCGAGAAGGATCGACCAATCGACCGTGGCGGACGACGCCTGCGGCCCGGAAGACGGGACCGCCTCAAAGCGAATCAGGCGGCCCAACGGGTCGAGCTCGACGCTGATCATGCCGCTCGTCGTTTGCGGCGGATCGGTCTCGCTGACTTGTATCCCCCCAAAGTCTTCCCCGCGGAAGCGTTCGGGGATGAGCTGGCCGGGGCTCTGCCGGTACCAGAAGTAGATCGCGGCCGGACGCCCGTCTTCCATGTCCCTCCAGCGGTCCTTCGACTTGTCGTGCTCCTCGACCCAGCTCCGGTACTCACCGTTTCCGGAAAAGCCCCACGCGGTGCCGAGCGGCTTCTCCGTGTAACCGAACGTTTGGATGATTCCCTTCGCCCGTTCGGTGAGGACTTCGGGCGGCTTCTCGAGCGACACGTGCCCATGGCGGTAGGCGCGGGGCGAGAGATACGCGGCGAGCGCCAATCCCGCGAGGATCAGTACCAGACAAATCCATGCTGCCGCCGGCTTCATTCCTTCGTCGCTGCCGGCGGCGGCAACCATCTCGGGCGAGGGTGTCTCTCCGGCGGCGATCGCGGCGGCGAGCGGATCGCCTCCGGGCAGCGCCGCGGCCACGGCGGCGACCGACCGCGGCCGCAACTTCGGCTCCTTCTCGAGGCAGCGCAGGATCACGCGTTCGACGACCGGATCGAAGCCGGGCGTCACCGTCGAGGGGGCGGTCGGCTGCTCCTCGCTGTGCTTGCGCCTCCACTCGGCGAGCGTCGCCGCCTCGAAGGCTTTGCGCCCGGTAAAGAGCTCGTAGAGCACGAGACCGAGCGCGTAGATGTCGCTCTGGATCGAGGCGCCCTTGCCCGCGAGCTGCTCGGGCGCCATGTAGGCGGGGGTGCCGGAGACTTCCGCGCCGCCCTTGTCGTCGTCGACGCCGACCGCGAGACCGAAGTCGGTGATCTTCGCGCGGCCCCGGCCGTCGATCATGACGTTGCCGGGCTTCAGGTCCCGGTGCAGCACACCCTTGTCGTGCGCCGCGCCGAGCCCGGCGCACATCTCGCGCGCGATCTCGATCGCCTTGTCCTGCGGGAGCCGCCCGATGCGTCGCAGGAGCGACGCGAGGTCCTCGCCATCGACGTACTCCATGGACAAGAAGTGCCGTCCCTCGATCTCGCCGACGTCGTAGACGCGGCAGACGTTCGGATGCGAGACGCCGCGGGCGTGGCGCACCTCGGCGTAGAAACGCTCGATCCACGCCGGCTCCGAGGCGAGCTTGGCCGGCAGGAACTTCAGCGCGACCGGCTGACCGAGCTTCAGGTCGTCCGCGCGATAGACCTCGCCCATGCCGCCGCGGCCGACGAGGCCGATGATGCGGTAGCGCTCGCTGAGGATCGTGCCGGGAGAAAAGCCGCCGCCATCGAGCGACGGCGAGGAGGCGAGACGGCCGACAGGGCTATCCGACTTGCCTCGCCGCTGCGCCGCCTCCGCGACCGACGGCGTGGCCAGGCCCGTCGGAAGCTGGGACAGCGAACCCGTGGGCGCGCCGCAGGCCGGACAGAAGCGGCTGGCTTCCGGCACCTCGTTCGAACAGGACGGGCAGCGCATTTGTGGGCCTCGAAAGCTGGGCGAATGCTACTGCAGGTATACGGGACGCCGTTCGATAGACTCCGTGGCGCGAGCCTCCCGGCTCGAACACATGCCGCTGACAGCCGGCGCCCGAATGGGCCCATACGAGATCCGAAACCTCCTCGGGGCGGGAGGGATGGGGGAGGTCTACCGGGCCACCGACACGCGCCTGTCGCGCGACGTCGCGGTCAAGATCCTGCCGGAAGCCTTTGCCAGCGACGCCGAGCGGCTGGCGCGTTTCGAGCGGGAAGCGAGGCTGCTCGCCTCGCTGAACCACCCCGGCATCGCGACGCTCCACGGCCTGGAAGAAGCCGGGGGATCGCGCCTGCTGGTCATGGAGCTCGTCGACGGGGAAACGCTCGGTGTCCGCATCGCGCGGGGCCCGATGCCGATCGACGAGGCCCAGCTTCTCTTTGGCCAGATTGCCGGTGCGCTCGAGGCGGCGCACGAGAAGGGGATCGTCCACCGGGACCTGAAGCCCGGAAACGTCATGGTCACGCCCGAGGAGAAGGTCAAGCTCCTCGACTTCGGGTTGGCGAAGGCGTTCGACACGGAAGCGTCCGCAACCGACCTGTCGCAATCTCCCACGATCACGCGCGGGGCAACGCAGGCGGGCGTCATTCTCGGCACAGCCGCCTACATGAGCCCGGAGCAGGCGCGCGGCAAGGCGACCGACAAGCGGACGGACATCTGGGCGTTTGGCTGCTGCCTCTACGAGGCGCTGACGGGATTGAAGCCGTTCCCGGGAGAGACAGTCACGGACGTGCTCGCGGCGATCGTCCGGAGCGAGCCCGACTGGGACGCGCTGCCGGCGCAGACGCCGCCGCGGTTGCGGGAGTTCTTGCGCCGCTGCCTGGAGAAGGATCCGCGCGAGAGGGTGCGCGACATCGGTGAGGCTCGGATCGAGCTCGAGCGCGCGGACGAACCGGCCCCGATCGGGCCAGCGCCGGTGCGACGCGCTGCTCTGATCCGGGCGGTCCTCGCGGCGCTCTTGGCGGCCGCCATCGGCGTGGTGCTGGGACGGAGCTTTCTCACGAAGAGCGCGGCCGCCGGCGCGGGGTCCGTGATGCGCTCGACCATCCTGCTTCCCCCCGGTCAGCGGATGCCGCGGCTCTGGTACATGCCCTTCGCGATCTCCGAGGACGGGAGGCGGCTCGCGTACGCCGCGCTGACGAAGGACGGCGTCCTGCTCTACCGCCGCTCCCTCGATACGTTCGAGTCGACGCCGGTGGCGGGAACCGAGGACGCGATGATGCCCTTCTTCTCTCCGGACGGAGAGTGGATCGGTTTTTTCGCGGGCGGGAAGTTGAAGAAGGTTGCGTGGGCGGGCGGCGCGCCGGTGACGCTCGCGACCGCCCGGATCCCCGTCGGCGGAACCTGGGGACGAGACGGCACGATCGTGTTCACGCCGACCCAGGACGGCGGGCTCTGGCGTGTGAGCGCCGAGGGGGGCGCTCCCGAGGAACTGACCCGACCCGATTTCCGCGACAAAGGCTATGCGCACGTCTGGCCGCAGTATGTGGATGGCGGCAAGCAGATTCTCTTCGTTCAGTGGGGCGGCCATCCGGACGGCCTGAGCGTTCTCGATCTGGCGAGCCGCAAGTGGTCGGTTTTCCTGCCGACGGCGGGCATGGCAGGCTTCGTTCCGACGGGTCACATCCTCTTTGGGGATTTTCAACGCGGGCCGGGGCTCTTCGGCGCTCGATTCGATCCGGCTCAGTCCGGGCGCATGGGTCCGGCGATTCCGGTTCTCGAGGGCGTGCGGCTCGTGTGGTCGGAATCGGGTCGAGCCTGGGTGGCGTACTCGAAAACGGGCGCGCTCCTGTATGCGCGAGAAACGCTTGCAGAGGGGACGCTGCTCTGGCAGGGCCGCCAGGGTCCCGCTGTGCCGCTCTGGAAACGGCACGGCCCCGCGGTGGCGGCGCGGCTCTCGCCGGACGGCCGGAGCATCGCCTTCGACGACAGCGAAGGCAACCTCCGGGTTCTCGACGTCGAGCGGGGCGTCGACCGCATCGTCGTTCGACGCGCGGAAAACTCGAACAACGGTGTCGCCGTCTGGGCGCCTGACGGCAAGCGCATCGCATTCTGCTCGAATCGAGGGGGAGACTGGGATCTCTACGAGGTCCCGATCGAAGGGGGAGAAGCAAAGCGGTTACTGACCCGCGAGTTCGATCAGTGCCCGGCATCGTGGGTAGCCACTCCGTCGGGCACTCTGCTGGCTTACTACGAGTACAACCCGAAGACCGGGTTCGACGTCGGTCTGGTCGACGACCAGGGCAAGGTCGTCGATTCGACCGTGACGGAGTTCAACGACGCGAGCCCGGCTCTGTCTCCCGGAGGGCGCTTTCTCGCCTTCACGTCGGACCGATCGGGCCGGAAGCAGGTCTACGTGCGCAGGGTCGGCACGCCCACTGACACGCAGGTCTCACTCGAGGGGGGCTGCGAGCCGATCTGGTCGCGCGACGGCCAGCAGCTCTTCTTTCGCAACGGCGATCGCATCTTCGGGGTCGGAGTTTCGGAGAGCCCGGATCTGCGCCTCGCGAGCCCCTCGCTCGTTCTCGAAGCGCCCTTCGACCGGTCTGCCTATTCCGAGCAGTCGTACTACGACGTCGCACCCGACGGCCGCTTCCTCGTTGCCACCGACGCTTCTGCGACCGAGATCCAGGTCGTCACCAACTGGTTCCAGGAGCTCGAGCGTCTCGTCCCGGGGAAGTAGACCGTCGCTCCTCGCGGATCGCGCTGCTGCGCGACCGCTGCGTGCTCCCGCATCGCGAACCTCCTCCCTCCTTCGTCGGGAGACTATTCGCGATGCGAACAGCAGGGACAGTGCCGCTGAGAAGCGTCCGGCGAAGTCGCGGCGCGGTTACCGAATCGGCGTGTCGATCCGGTGGTCCTTCGTCTCGCGGACGAAGAGCCCGCCGACGACGAGCGTCATGAGGCAGACGGCGATCGGGTAGGCGAGGCCCGTGTAGATCGCGTTCGCGCCGAACTTGTCTTTGGCCC
This sequence comes from Acidobacteriota bacterium, assembly GCA_031360505.1. Classification (GTDB taxonomy): domain Bacteria; phylum Acidobacteriota; class Thermoanaerobaculia; order UBA5066; family Gp7-AA6; genus DAHUXD01. The sequence goes on along the minus strand of JANMBR010000321.1, from coordinate 4,999 downwards.
AGGCCGACGTTGTGACCGCGGTCGCGATGAGCGGCAGGAATCCGCCGAACCAGCCGTTGCCGAGGTGGTAGGGCAGCGACATGGAGGTGTAGCGGATGGACGTCGGGAAGAGCTCGACGAGGAACGCGGCGATCGGGCCGTAGACCATCGTGACGTAGATCATCTGAACGAAGAGGATGGCGACGATCCCGGCGAGGTTCTGGAAGGGCAGTGTCGTGACGCTCGCCGCCATCGTGGGATTTGCGAGCGCCTTCAACGCCACGTAGAGCGGCACGTAGGTCAACGCCGCAAGCAGGCAGCCGCCGAGCATGATCCATTTCCGGCCGAGCCGGTCCGACAGCCGTCCGAAGAGGAGAAAGAACGGCGTCCCGAGCGCGAGCGCGACGGCCATGAGCGGATACGCCAGGCGCCAGTCGAGGTTCAGCGGCTTCTGCAGGAACGTCAGGGCGTAGAACTGCCCCGTGTACCAGACGACGCCCTGGCCGGCCGTCGCGCCGAAGAGGGCGAGCAGCACGTACTTGAGATTCCTCGGGTTCGCGAAGCTCTCCCTGAGCGGGTTCTTCGAGACGCGCCCTTCGATCTTCAATCGCGCAAAGAGCGGCGACTCGCGCATCTTGAGGCGCATGTAGAGCGACACGGCGAGCAGCGCGAACGACGCCAGGAACGGCACGCGCCAGCCCCACGCCTTGAACGCCTCGGGGCCGAGGCCGCCGCGGCAGAGGCCGATCACGCCGAGCGAGACGAAGAAGCCGAGCGTCGCGGTCGTCTGGATGTAGCTCGTGTAGTAGCCGCGCCGCGAGTCGGGCACGTGCTCGGCGACGTAGGTCGCGGCGCCGCCGTACTCGCCCCCGAGCGCGAGGCCCTGCAGCAAGCGCAGGGACACGAGGAGGATGGGCGCGAGAATGCCGACGCGAGCGTAGGTCGGCAGGAAGCCGATGAGCGCCGTCGAGAGGCCCATCGTCACCATCGTGACGAGAAACGTGTACTTGCGGCCGATCCGGTCGCCGATCCGGCCGAAGACGATCGCGCCGAGCGGCCGGACGCCGAAGCCCGCGCCGAAGGTCGCCAGGCTGGCGAGCAGCGCCGCGCGATCGTTGCCGGGCGGGAAGAAGAGCTCGCCGAAGAAGACGGCGAGCGAGCCGTAAAGATAGAAGTCGTACCACTCGAAGAGGGTGCCGAGGCTCGAAGCCAGGATCACCCGGCGCAGCTCGCGCTCCGGCATCGCGCCGCGAATATCCATGCTCACCACGAGAGGATGATCTGGGTCTGGACGACCGCGTACGGTCCCGGCTCGGGATTGAACGCGGGGTTCCAGACGAGCTGAAGCGCCGCCAGAGCCGCCTGTCGGAGTGCTGCGATCCCCGGATTCTAAGTGAAGAAAACCTTTCCTGGCCCCGGTCGCTGCGCGAAGCTCGGCGGTATCGTCCTGATCGTTCGCCATGGCCCTACTCCCTCTCCCGGCGGGAGAGGGAAAGCGGCCTTGCGAGTCGCTTCCAAGCGCATCATTTCGCCAGCTGCGCGAGCGCTTTGTCCGTCGCGGTGAGCAGGGCCTGCGGCCCGACGGGCGCTCCGGTGGCCTGCTTCATCCAGATGTCGGGCGCGACGTTGCCGATTCTGGCCATCCGCTCGAACTCGGAGCCGAGGTTGTGCGACTTCTCGACCTGCTGCTCGATCTGGAACGCGATGAGGTGGCCGATCGGGTAGTCGGGCAGGTAGAGGAAGGCGTCGATCATGTGCGAGTAAATGCCGAGAGTGAGGACGACATCTTTCTTCTTGAAGACGGGGGTGTAGTACTGGTTCCACAGGTCGCGGCAGATCTGGAGCGTCGCGTCCTTCAACTGGGCGGGAGTCGCGTCGGGGTGGTCGTACATCCAGTGCCACACGCCCATGTCCACGAGCGCGACGCCGGCGATTTCGTACGTGGCCCAGAAATCGTTCAGGGTCTTGAGCGCCTGTGTCTTCGCGTCGGGCTTGGTGAGGCCGAGCAGCTCGAGGTCGTGCGCCTGGAACACGAACGCGAGCGCTTCCGTGAAGGCCGTGTTCGGCACGCCCTGGAGCAGCGTCGAGTCCACGTCGTTCAACGAGAACGTCTGCTCGACGTTGTGGCCCATCTCGTGGACGGCGATGTTGAAGCCCTTGAAGTTCATGCCGTCCTTCTCGACGCGCGTGCGAAGGTGAGCCTGGTCCGCGCGCCGCTGCGCGCCGAGGGCGTGACCGGAACCGCGCGCGGGATCCACGACGATGTGGTCGGCCAGGTACTGGGCTTTTTCCTTCGAAAAGCCGAGCTGCACGAGCAGGTTCGGAATGTCGGCCTTGTAAGCCTCGGCCGAGGGGTAGCGCTTGCGGACGATCGCGTCGAGCTGCTCTTCCGTGTTCGAGCCGCGCGGGCGGAAGCCGTCGTACCAGATGTCGAATGGCTCGAGCGGGCGGCCGAGGCGCGACTCGATCAGCGCCGCGAGCCTGGGCACGAGCGGCGAGGAGAGAACGGCCTCGAGCATTGCGCGCACCTGCGCCTCGGGGATCTGCCGGTCGTCGTCGAAGCGCCGGGCGATCAAGGTCGGCGCCAGCGGCGAGTACGGATCGGCCTTGCGCGCGGCCTGGAAGGTCGAGAGCAGCGTCGCGTACCGCGTGTCGGGCTCAGGCGCATTGGAGAGTTTCATGTCGGGGTGCGTGGCCGAGTCGAAGTCCTTGACCGCCGAAAGCTTGACGGTGTTCGCGGAGGGGTCCCAGTCGACGTGCGGGTTATCCACGACGAGGTCGGGAATCGTCTGCGTGACGATGCGGTCCATCACGAGCGCGATCTGGCGCTGCCGCGCGAGCCCGTCCTTCTTGTCGGCGTAGTCCGCCTTGATCTGGTCGCGAAGATTCCAGTGCGAGAGCAGGCGCTGCTTCGCGGGGAAGAGGCGCTGTCCCTTCGCGTCCACGAGGTGATGCGTCCAGATGTTGTAGCGCGCGATGTATCGGTCGGCCGCGGCGGTCGCCTCTCCGATCGCGAGATTGACATCGGCCGGCACGCGCCGCGAGAAGCGTTCGGCCAGCCGCGCCTCGGCCCATTGGCGCCGCGACCAGGTCTGGCCCTCGGTCAGGCGCTGATCGAGCGTCGTGACCGGGAAGTTCAGGAGCACCGCGAAGGCGAGCCGATTGTGGAAGAGGTCGTCGTTGACGTGCGCCGAGGGGTCGTAGCCCGCGAGGAGCTCGTCGAAGGGGTAGATCTCGCCGATGTCGAGGTCCGACTGCCGGCGCAAGTCGCGCGAGATCTCGTTCATGTGCCCGTTGAGCGACTCGAGGGCGAACTCCATTCGCGAGAAGAGGGCATTGCGGACCGTGGAGTCCTGCGCGATCTGGGCTCGCGCGACCTCCGCGAAGGCGTCTTCGTCGCCGTCTTCTTTGCGCCAGAATCGCGCGGCCTGGTTCAACCCGCGCTCGATGCGCGAGCGCTCGGATTCCCCGTACTTCGTTGCGAGCTCGGCGGTGAGTTTCTGGATGGTCGATGGCGTCACGAGTGTTTGCCCCCCTTGCGGCGCGGCCCCGGCGAAGGCCAGCAGCGCGGCGAAAGCCATGAGGAGTTTCTTGGACATGGAGCCTCCCTGCGTGAAGGGGGAGTTTATGCCGGTGGGACGGGAGACGGGAGCCTTCGGGGGCGCAACCTTTTCTGAGGGGATACGGATAAGAGAGGTCTGGAAGTGTGTCGAAAAGGAGCTTGCATGCGGCGAACGAGGGCGTTTCCGGAGGTTCTTGCGATTGTGGCGGCGCTGGCTTGTTTCCTGGCCGGGCCGGTGGCAGCGGATCCCGGGCCCGAGCCTCCGACGCTGCGGTTGCCGTCCACCGCCGAGCCCACCGGATACGCCGTGGAGCTTGCGATCGATCCGGGTAAGGACACGTTCCAGGGCTCGGTCGACATCGACATCCGGATCAAGGAGAAGACCAGCCTGCTGTGGTTGAACGCCAGCGACCTCACGATCGCGAAGGCGTCGGCCAACGCGGGGGGGCGCGTGGTCGGTGTCCGGACGGTGCCTGGCGGCGAGAATTTCGTCGGCTTCGCATTCGACAAGCCGCTCCCTCCAGGCGGGGTCAAGCTTCACGTCGAGTACACCGGCAAGCTGGATGAGACTTCGACGCAAGGGGTGTTTCGCCAGAAGGACGGGGCAGACTGGTACGCGTTCACCCAGCTCGAGACGACCGACGCGCGGCGCGCGTTTCCGTGTTTCGACGAGCCCTCCTACAAGGTGCGCTGGCAGCTGACGCTGCGCATACCCGACGGCACGACGGCAGTGTCGAACAGTCTGATCGAGTTCGAGGCGGCCGGCGCAAACGGCACGCGAGTCGTGCGCTTCAAGAAGACCGAGCCGCTGCCGAGTTACCTCGTCGCGTTCGCGGTCGGGCCCTTCGAGTACCTCGACGCCGGGTCAGCCGGCGCGAAGAAGACGCCGATCCGCATCGTGACTCTGCGCGGCAAGGCGTCGCAGGGGCGCTACGCAGCGCAGACGACCGGGCCGCTGCTCGAGCGCCTCGAGGCGTACTTCGGCATTCCGTACCCCTACGAAAAGCTCGATCAGCTCGCGATCCCGCAGACGGTGACCTTCGCCGCCATGGAGAACGCAGGCCTGATCACCTGGTCCGAGCGCGTCCTGCTGGCTCCGCCGGAGGAGGAGTCGATCCACTTCCAGCGCACACAGGCGTCCATCAACGCCCACGAGATGGCGCACCAGTGGTTCGGCGACCTCGTGACGCTCGCGTGGTGGGACGACGTGTGGTTGAACGAGTCCTTCGCCACGTGGATGGCGGACCGGACGATGATCGAATGGAAGCCGGAGTGGGCCGGGGACATCGAGCGCGTGGTCTCGAGCTCGAACGTCATGTTCGACGACACGCTCGTCTCCGCGCGCAAGATTCGCCAGGAGATCGCCTCCAACGACGACATCGTCAACGCCTTCGACGGGATCTCCTACCAGAAGGGCGCCGCGGTGCTGACGATGTTCGAGGCCTGGACCGGGCCGGA
>JANMBR010000265.1:0-3471 GCA_031360505.1 Acidobacteriota bacterium | reverse complement strand
GTGACCTACGCCGGCCAGAGCACCGGCGACCTGTTGCGCCAGATCAACGCCCGGACGGTCGTGGACGACATGACCCGGGTCTACGACGCCAGCGTGACGGCGCGCATGCTCGGCCCTGTCGCCGTCAACGCGGGATGGTCGCAGACCCAGCAGGACGTGAACGCCACGCCCGACGCCGAAGAGATCCTGATCCCGGGCGGCCAGGGCGGCCGGTTCCAGCGCCGCGTCAATACCTACGGCGGCGGCGCCTCCTTTTCCCAGTCGGGCCTGACGCTCACCGCCGACTACCACCACGACTCCGCCGACCAGCCGATCTTCCGGACCGACTACATCGACCGGGACCGCTACAACGTCCGCGGCGTCTGGAGCTTCAAGGACTTCCTGAAGGTCGGCGCGTTCTTCCGCCAGACGCACGCCGCCGACGACATCGTCGAGATCGGATACAGCACGAAGGTCCGCGAGTTCGAGGCCGACGTCGAGGTCACCCTCCTGAAGAACATGCTGACGCTGCGCGGTTCGGGCGGCGAGTTCCTGACGAATCGAAAGATCCTCATCCGGGTTCCCCAGGACTTCGACATCGTCCCGACCGAGCAACAGGAGTTCGGCCACAACTGGGAGGGCGGCGTCCACTTTCAGAAGGATCGCTTCTCGCTCGACGCGGCGTACCTCTGGATGAACAACAACGGGTCCATTCCGTTCACCGTGGACCGCTTTCGCGTCCTGGCGGAGTACTTTTTCATTCAGAACGTCGGACTCAACTTCGAGTGGCTCCAGGACAAATACAACGAACGCGTCGCCTTCGACCAGGCCGGCCCCCTGGCGAACTACAACGGCAACCGCTACTACGTCGGCCTGCACTGGAGACCGTAGGCTGCTATCATTTTCCCGCTCGCGACATGAACCGCGGCAAGGAGGACTCCCGATGAGAAGCAAAGGATCCCGTCTCGGCGCCATGGTGAGCCTCCTCGTGTGGTGCGGGTGGATCGCGCTGAGCGCCACCTCGACCGCGACCATGGACATTCAGAAACAAGCCAAGGCGGCCGGCGTCGATGCGAAGAACTGCCAGTACTGCCACGTCGACAAGATCCCCAAGAAGGACGCGGGGCTGCACGAGCCCAACGACGTCGGCAAGTGGCTCATCGCGGAAAAGGACAAGAAGGGCGCCAAAGCCGTCGACGGAGCGTGGCTCAAGGACTATCCCGGGAAGTGAGGCTGCGCCTCACCTGCCTCCTCCTCTTCCTGACCGCGGGCCCGCTCGCAGCGAGCCCTGCGGATTTCGGTGTGCCCCAGCCCAGGGGCTGGATCGGCACGACGAGCCAGTGGGTGCAGGGGGTCGGGCTCCTCTTCGCGCTCTTCAATCTCGTCCTGCTCGTCCTCGTCTGGCGGATGATCCGCGGAGACGGGGTCACCGTCGTCTCGAAAGCCCTGCTCTTCGGCGCCATCCTCGTCATCCCCGTCGTCGTGGTGTTCCTCGCAACCGCCCACGGTATGCAGGAGTCCATGAGCGTCGAGGCGTGCGGGTCCTGTCATGTCATGGAAAGCCACATCGCGGACCTGCGCAATCCGAAGAGCGATTCCCTGGCGGCCACGCACTACAAGAACCGCTACATTCAGGGCGACCAGTGCTACACGTGCCACAGCGACTACGGCATGTTTGGCACTGTGAGCGCCAAGCTCGCGGGCCTCGGGCACGTTTACTACAACATCACCGGGACGTACCCGACGCCGATCAAGATCCGCAAGCCCTACTCGAACCTGCGCTGCCTCTCCTGCCACGGCGGCGCGCAGAACTTTCTCGCCAAACACGAGAAGGATGAGATCCCCAATCTCATGAGCGGCAAGGACTCCTGTCTCGACTGCCACGGCCCGGCGCACCACGCCGACGAATCGGCGGCCGAGCCCCCGAAGCAGGCCCTCCGGTGACGGCGCCTTCCGCGGCCCCTGGCCGGGGAATGTTTCGACTGAGGCTCGCCGTACTGTTGACGGCTCTGGCCGTCGTTCACGCATTTGCCTTGCTCGTCAAGGAGACGGCGTACCTCTTCGCCGGTGTCATGATCGTCGGACCGGCGCTCCTGTTCGCGGCCGTCGTCCTGCTCGGTTCCGTCATCTTCACCGAGCTGCGCGCCAAGCAAGTCCTGTAGCAGGGCCCGGTCGCTCACCCAGGCCGGGGCGGCCGCCGATTGATGCAGTTGAATCACGCGGCGATGGATGCAAGCTGCCTAGACTGATGCCGCCTCCCAGGGGGGTGAAATATGGCGCTTCTGCAAGTGTTTCTGATCCTCTTCGTCCTTTCGCTCCTTCCGGTGTTCTGGGTGGCCGGCCGCGCCCGCTTCAAGTACCGCGGCACGCGCGTCGTGACCTGTCCCGAGACGGATTCTCCGGCGGCGGTGCGTGTCGACGCCGGACGCATCATGGCCTCGAGCAGCATCGGCGAACCGGACCTGCGGCTCGGCGCCTGCTCGCGATGGCCCGAGCGCAAGCTCTGCGGCCAACCCTGCCTTGCGCAGATCCACGCGGCCCCGGCCGAGTGCGTCGTGCGCACGATGCTCGTCGAGTGGTACCAGGATGCCTCGTGCGGCCTCTGCGGCAAGGCCATCGGCCAGATCCACTGGGTCGAGCACAAGCCGGCGCTCCTGACCCCGAACCGAAGGACGGTCGAATGGGAGGACATTTCTCCCGAGCAGATGGCGCAGGTCCTGACGACGCACCAACGCGTCTGCTGGCGATGCCACCTTTCGAACTCCATGCGCGAGCGCTTTCCGGGTTTTCAAGGAGAACAAGCTCCCGTCTGATGCAGAAACATCACGCCGCTCCTGCCCCGCGGACATAGGCTAGGCCCACTCTCGATGGACGTCGCAGACCAGGACCACTCCCGGCGGCGGTGGCTCACGTACCTGCTGAGCACGAGCCTCGGCGCAAGCTTCGTCTCGTTTCTCTATCCGGTCCTGCGATACATCATTCCTCCCGTCTCTTCCGAGCCCTCGCTCTCGGAGATCGAGCTCGACGTGAAGGCTTCAGACATTCTGCCCAACTCGGGACGGATCGTCCCCTTCTCCGGAAAGCCGGTGATCCTCTTCCGGACGGCGGCGGGCGAGCTCAAGGCGCTGACCGCCACGTGCACGCACCTGGCCTGCACCGTCCAATACCGGGGGGACCGAAGCGACATCTGGTGCGCCTGCCACAACGGCGTGTACGACGGCAACGGCACCAACATCGCGGGGCCTCCGCCCAGGCCGCTCACGAAGCTGGACGTGGCGGTGCGAGGGGACAAGGTTGTCATCCGGCGGACCTGAGCGCCGCACCGCGGACGCGCGCCTGTCCCCGGCCGCTTGGCTGAGGGATCGGATCGGATGGGACGGGATCGCCCATCTCGCGGCGAAGAAGGAAGTACCGATCCACCGGTACACGATCCTTTACTACCTCGGCGGGATGGCCCTCTTCCTTTTCCTCGTCCAGGTGGCCACGGGAATC
>JANMBR010000203.1:0-4986 GCA_031360505.1 Acidobacteriota bacterium | reverse complement strand
GAGGCGGCCTTCGCCCTCGCGCACCTTCCGAGCCAGCCCAATCCGCTGTTGGATCTCTGCTGCGGCTCGGGACGCCATTCGATCCCGTTCGCCGAGGCGGGCTCGCCCTCCATCGGCCTCGACTACTCGGCGCCGCTACTGGACCTCGCGCGCCAGCGCGATCGCCACCTCGCCCTGGTGCGCGGCGACATGCGCTCCCTGCCCTTTCGGGACGGCTCGTTTCGCACGGTCGTCAACTTCTTCACGAGCTTTGGCTATTTCCTGACCGAGGCGGAAAACACCGCCGTCGTCGCCGAGATCGAGCGCGTGCTCCAGGCCGGCGGCGCGTTTCTCTGCGACACGTTCTGCCGCGACCACGTCCTCGCGCGCCTGGTCGCGGAAGAGCGCCGCTGCTGCGGCGAGAAGGAGTACCGGATCCGCCGCACGTGGAACGCCGCCACCGCGCGGCTCGAGAAAGAGATCGAAGTGCGGCGCGCGGGCTCGGCGGAGATCTTCCGCGAGAGCGTGCGCGCATACGCCGCCGACGAGCTCGTGGCGCTGCTCGAGGGGGCGGGCCTGCGGGTCGCGAAGGTGTGGGGCGACTTCGACGAGACCCCCGCGGGGCCCGACTCGCCGCGCCTGATCGTCCTCGCACACAAGCCGGAGCCTTCATGATCCCCTACGCGAAATACCCCGGGCTCTCGCCGCTCTTCCTCGAATTCCTGACGGGCTCCGACTTCTACCCCGACCGGCCTACGGTGGAAGCGGCGGCCGAGCGCGGCCGGCGGCTGCTCGCCGCGGGACGGCCCGCGCGGATCCCCGCCTCGGCCTTCCGATGTCGCGGTCCCGAGGCCCTCAGGATGGCCGAGGAGCTGGCTGCCGGCCGTGCCGTCGCCGTCTCGGCGGGACACCAGGTGGGCCTCTTCACGGGGCCCCTTTTCACGCTCATGAAGGCGTTCGACGCGATCCACCTCGCGCGCGAAATCTCGCGCCGCGGCGTACCGGCGGTGCCGGTCTTCTGGGCGCTGACGGACGACCACGATCTGCAGGAAATCGCGCAGACGGCGAGGCCGACGCCCGAGGGACCACAGCGCCTCATCCTCGAGGGAGCGGACCGCCAGAATCGCCAGCCGGTCGGCAAGCTTCCGATCCCCGAGGGCGTCGGCGCAATCGTCGAGGCCTTCCGGTCCGACGCGAACGGCGTCGAGGGCGCGTGCATCCTCGACGGTTTCTCCCGCAAGAGCGCGCCCGGCACGCTCTACGGGGAAGCTTTCATGGAGACGCTGCTCGATCTCGTTGACCCGGATCCTCTCCTGGTCCTCGAGCCGCTCGTCGAAGCCGCGCGAGCGCCGACCGTCGAGCTTTTCCTCGATGCGGCAAGAAAGGCCGACGCGCTGAAATCGGCCCTGCTCGCCACGGAGGGGAAGCTGCGCGATTCGGGAAGGCCGGTTCCGGCGCCAGTTCCCGAGGGGTTTTCCTTCTTCGCAATCGACGCGCAGGGGCGCCGCCGCATCGACGACCTCCCGGCCGCCGTCGCCCGCGTCGAAGCCGGACAGGCCTGGCCGTCGGCCGACGTCATAACCCGACCGGTCTTAAAGTCGTATCTCTTCCCCATGGCAGCCAGCGTTCTGGGGGCGGCGGAGATCGCGTACCACGCGCAGAGCCTCCCGCTCTTCCCGCTCTTCGGCGTCACGCCTCCGGTCCTCATCCCCCGCACGCACTTCGTGCTGCGCGGACCCGCCGAGCGCAGGCTCTCCGAGCAGCTCGGCATCGCGGCGGAAGATCTGCTTTCCTCCCCCGCGCAGTCGGAGGCGGCGCCCGTTGCCGAGGCCGACAGGGCGGCGCGTCTGGCGCAGGTGACCGACGACCACCTCGCGGCGCTGGCCGGCCCACTCGCGGCGCTGGACGCCTCGCTCACGGGCGCGCTCGACACGGCGCGCAAGAAGATCGCGTACCAGTTCGAGCAGCTCTCCGACCGGGCCCGCAAGGCCGTCGAGCGCAAGGGCAGCGTGACTTCGGACCGACGCCGGCGCCTCGCACAAGCCCTGATGCCCGATGGAATTCCGGCCGAGCGGCTCTACCCGCCGCTCGCGTGGATGCTCACCTGGGGGCCCGGCATCCCCGACGCACTGCGGCGCGCGGCCGGCGCCTCGACCGAGGGCGCCGCGGTCATCGACCTCGGCCTCGACAGCAATGGAGGCGCCCATGGCGGTTGACGTCCTCGCGATTGCCGCGCACCCGGACGACGTCGAGCTGACGTGCGGTGGCACGCTCGCGCGCCTGAAGGCCGGCGGCTACCGGTTCGGCATCATCGACCTCACGCGCGGCGAGATGGGCACACGCGGCTCGGCGGAGATTCGCGCGGTCGAGGCGCGTCGGGCCGCCGAGATCCTGGGCGCCGAGTTCCGCGAGTCGCTCGACCTTGGCGACGGGGGCCTGCGCCGCGGCCGTGAAGAGGAGCTCATCGTCATCGACGTCATCCGGAGGGAGAAACCGCGCGTCATCCTGACGCCTTATCCCGACGACCGGCATCCGGACCACCGGCGCGCGGGGCAGCTCGTCACGGACGCTTCCTTTTATGCCGGGTTGCGCAAGCTGGAGACCGCCCACCCGGCCTACCGCCCGCAGCAGACCATCTACTTCCCGACCTTCGACCCGCAGACGCCCACCTTCGTCGTGGACGTGACGCCCTACATCGAGATCCGGCGCGCCGCCATGCGCGCCTTCGAGAGCCAGTTCCACAAACCCGGCTCGACCGAGCCGCAGACCATCCTTTCGCAGGAGGATTTCCTCGACATGATCGAGTCGCGCGCGCGCCAGCACGGAGCTCTCATCGGCGTCGAGTTCGGCGAGGGCTTCCTCTCGCGACGGCCGCCCCGCATGGACGACCTCGTCCAGGCGTTTTCCGGCTTCGAGCCCGGGTACTGATGAAGATCGGGATCACCTGTTACCCGACGTTCGGCGGCAGCGGTGTCATCGCGACGGAGCTCGGGATCGCGCTGGCCGAGCTCGGAGACGAGGTGCACTTCATCTCGTACGCCCTTCCCTCGCGCCTGGACCTGCCGCGCGAGCGCGTTCATTTTCATGAGGTCGTCGCGCCTTCCTACCCGCTCTTCGTGTCGCCGCCCTACACGCTGGCGCTCGCGACGAAGATGGCCGAGGTCGCCGCGCACGCCCACCTCGACCTGCTGCACGTCCACTACGCGCTGCCCCATGCGATCTCGGCGATCCTCGCGCGCGAAATGAGCAAGGGCAACGGCGGCGCGAAGCTGAAGGTCGTGACGACGCTGCATGGCACCGACATCACGATCGTCGGCCAGGATCGCTCCTACCTGCCCATCACGCGCTGGGGCATCGAGCAGAGCGACGCCGTGACGGCCGTATCGAGCTACCTGCGGGACGTGACCGTCAAGGAATTCGGCGTGCGCCGCACGATCGAGGTCGTCCCGAATTTCGTCGACACGCGGCAGTACCGCCCGGACGGGGCCTCCCCATTCGCGAAGGCGATCGCGCGCAACCGCGAGGCGCTCATCGTGCACGTTTCCAATTTCCGCCCGGTCAAGCGGGTCCAGGACGTGCTGGCGGTCTTCGACCGCATCCGGCGCCAGGTTCCCGCACGCCTGCTGCTCATCGGGGACGGGCCCGACCGCTCGCTCGCCGAGAGACTCGCGCGCGAAGGCGGCTTCGAGGACCGCACGACGTTCCTCGGAAACGTGGCCGCGGTCGAGATGATCCTGCCCGCGACGCGCCTGATGCTGCTCCCGTCGGACGCCGAGTCCTTCGGGCTCGCGGCGCTCGAAGCCATGGCCTGCGGTGTGCCCGTCGTCGGGACGGCGGCCGGCGGACTGCCGGAGGTCGTCGAGGACGGAAAGCACGGATTCCTGCGCCCGGTCGGCGACGTGGAAGGCATGGCCGAGGCCGCGCTCGGCCTGCTCCGCGACGGCGAGCTCTGGAAGCGCTTTTCGGCGGCGTGCCGCCTGCGCGCCGAGCGCGAGTTCCCGACCGATGCGCTCGTCGCCCGCTACCGCGCAATCTACGAGGCGACGCTCTCGGGGTGACGCTCGATGCGCTACAGGGTGTCGTAGGGGCGGGGCTTGCCCCGCCCGGGCGGCCCAAGGGCCGCCCCTACGGCCGCCCGGAACCCCGTTCCGTTCCTACCGCTGAACTCGCCTCAGCCCCGCCTCGCGTTCGGCCTTCGTGCAGAAGGCCGCGTGCCAGGAGTTGTCTGCGAGCTTGCGCAGATCGCCGTCGGTGAGGCCGAGCTCTTCCCGCGCGAAACGGTACTCACCGCGCGTCGTCGTCGAGAAGAGCACGGGATCGTCGGCCGAGAGCGTCACGCGCACGCCGGCGTCGATGAGGCGTTTGAGCGGATGGGCTCGGGCGGTGGCGACGGCGCCGGTGCGCAGGTTGCTCGTCGGAGCCACGCAGAGGATCGTGTCCTCTTCGACGAGGCGGGCGAGCAGCAACGGGTCCTCGGCTGCCGCGATGCCATGGTCGAGGCGGTCGGGCCGCAGCGCGTCGAGGACGTCGCGCACCGACTGCGCGCCGGCCCATTCCCCCGCGTGCACGGACGTGCGCAGGCCAAGCGCGCGGGCGCGCAGGTAGATTCCGCCGAACGCCGCCGCCGGCACCGACCCCTCGTCGCCCCCCATGCCGAAACCCACGATCGAAGGCAGGGGATTCTTTTCGTAGAGATCGAGGACGCGGTCGGCGGATTCCGGGCCCCAGTGGCGCACGACGTCGAGCAGGATCCGGCAGAGGACCCCGCGCGTCTCGAGCGCTTCGCGAAAGCCCACGTCCACCGCTTCGAGGCAGGCGCGCGCGTCGAGGCCGATCCGCGTGAAGATCTCGGGCGAGACGTAGATTTCGGCGTAGTCCACTCCGTCGTCGGCCAGCGCTCCGGCCACGGCCAGCGCGGCGCCGACGTAGTCCTCGGGGCTCTCGAAGAGCCGACAGACCTCCGCGAAGAGACCCAGAAATCCGGCCGCGTCGCCCACCTCCCGGCGG
>JANMBR010000023.1:0-28507 GCA_031360505.1 Acidobacteriota bacterium | reverse complement strand
TATCGCGGGCGGCCCAAGGGCCGCCTCTACGGCACCACGCGGACAATTCGTCGCCGGGCGCCGTAGGGGCGGGGCTTGCCCCGCCCGGGTGACCGGCACGGCAATGCCAGGTCTCCGATGACGAAACCCGATCTGGCCAATCTTCTCGAGAAAACCAGCCGAACGTTTGCGCTGTCGATCCCGGTCCTGCCCGAGCCGACGCGGCGCGAGGTGATGATCGCGTACCTGCTCTTCCGCATCGCCGACACGTTCGAGGACGCGGCGCATTGGCCGCCCGAGGACCGGATCGCCGCGATCGCCGAGTTCAACGATCTCCTCGCCGACGACTCCCGCGAACGGGCAGAAACGCTGTCGCGCGGTTGGGTCGAGCGCAATGTCGCGCACCACGCCGGTTACCGGGAGCTGATGGCCGAGATCCCGTTCGTCCTCGACGCATTCTTCGCGCTCTCGCCGGGCGCGATCGCCTCGATCCGCACGCACGTCATCCGCTCGGCCGAGGGCATGGCCGGGATCGTGTCGCAGACGCGCGAGGGAAATCTCACACTGCATTCGATCCAGGAGCTCAAGGACTACTGCTACATCGTCGCCGGCATCGTCGGCGAGATGCTCTCCGAGCTCTTCCTGCTCGACCGGCCCGCGCTCGCGGGCGTCGCCGGCTACCTGCGCGAGCGCGCGGCGACCTTCGGCGAAGCCCTGCAGCTCGTCAACATCCTGAAAGACTCCGAGGTCGACGCGCAAGAGGGGCGCCGCTACCTGCCCGCCGAGGTTCCGAAGTCCGAAGTCTTCGCCCTCGCGCGAAAGGACCTCGGGATTGCGGGCGAGTACATCCTCGCGCTGCAGAAAGCGGGCGCGCCGCGCGGCCTCGTCGAGTTCACGGCCCTGCCGGTGCGTCTGGCCTGGGCCGCCCTGGATCGCGTCGAGAAAAGTGGCCCGGGATCGAAGGTCAGTCGGCCCGAAGTGTTCCTGATCGTGCAGCGCTTGAAGAAAGCGCTGGATCGCGGAGAGCCCGCGATTTGACTCTTGTCATCCTGAGGGCCGAAGGCCCGAAGGATCCCTTTTGAGTCTTACTGAGGCTACGAAAGAGATCCCTCGCTACGCGGGATGACGGAGACCGCGAGCCTTACGCCGCCTTCTCTTGCGCGGCCGGCTTGCTCGCCGCCTTCTTCCTCGGCAGCACCTTCACGACCGTTCTCACGACCGACGGCACGAGCAACGGGCGCAGCAGACGCTGGTCGTACGGCGCGAGACGCTTGTCGTTTTCCTCGAGACATGTCTCGAGGAACGCCCGCAGCGAGAAGTCGCCGAACATCGAGTGCGACTTCATCGTGAATCCAACCTGGTCCGCGTCGCGTCCGGTGGCCGGATCCTTCTTGTCATCCTTGTCGTCGTCCTTCTTGCCGTCGCCGCCCGCCATCTTGAGCGCGCCCTTCAACCGGTCGAAGGCCTGCGCCGCGATGTTCCAGCCGCGCCAGAGATCGAACGCGGGGCGCTGCGCGAGCGACCGGCGAGCGCGCAGGTAGGCGGCCCAGTTGACGATGAAGAGGATGTGGCGCGCTTCTTCCTGCATGATCTGCTCGAAGACGTCGATGAGGGCCTTCGGGAACAACTGCGCCCGTTCGCCGAGGCGAAACAGGCCGAACGCGAAGAACGAATCGAGGCACTCGCCGTAGCCTGTCCGCAGAAATGCGAGGGTCGGGTCTTTCGGGATCTCCGGAGGCGGAAACGGGGCCACCGGGATCCCGTAGTGCTTCGTCAGGAGCATCAGGACCTCGGCGTGGCGGCCCTCCTCGTAGCCCTGAAGGCTGATCGCCTCGGCCATGAGGGGGTCTTTCTCGGTGTCGCCGAGCGACTGGACCTTGACGGCCGTCGCGGCCTCGGTCCGGGTCGCCTCGTTCCAGACCGGCATATCCTTCAAACGCTGCAGGGTCTCGGCGTCGAGGTCGGGCCAGCGGATCTCGGCCGGCTTGAAGGGATCGTGGGTGTCGATGAAGGTCCGGCAGAGCAGCTTCTTGTGCTCTTCAGAGCCGAGGATAAGCCCATTTGGCATATAAGGTTGTAGAGTATCATGCGCGTTCCTCGCGAACGGGAGTTAGGAAAAGCATGCCCATCCTGAGCCGAATCGAAGGTCCGCAGGACCTCAAGACCCTCACACACGAGCAGTTAGCGGAAGTCGCGCAAGACTGTCGCGACATCATCATTCAGACGATCACGAAGACGGGTGGGCACCTCGCCTCGAACCTCGGCGTCGTCGAACTGACGCTTGCCCTGCATCGCGCCTTCGACAGCCCGAAGGACCACCTGGTGTGGGATACCTCCAACCAGTGCTACACCCACAAGCTCGTGACCGGCCGGCGGGACGCCTTCCCCACGATCCGCACCCCCGGCGGGCTTTCCGGCTTCGCCGAGCCCTCCGAGAGCGTCCACGACACGCTCGCTGCCGGCCACGCCGGGACCGGCCTGTCCTACGGGCTCGGAATGTCCATCGCCACCCAGAACGAGTTGAACGACCCCTACACGGTCGTCGTCGTGGGCGACGGCTCGATGACCTCGGGCCCGAGCTACGAGGCGCTGAACAACATCGTCCACATCAAGCCCAAGCGCCTGATCGTCATCCTGAATGACAACGGCTGGTCGATCTCGGAGAACGTGGGTTGGCTGGCGCACTGGCGCAACCGCTTCGAGCTCCATCCGACCTACCAGAAGTTCATCGAGGCCGGCCACAGCTTCTTCAAGCGCCTGCCCAAGGGCGACAAGGCCTGGGAGCTCGCGCGCAAGGTGAAGAGTTCGGTCGAAGGCCTGTTCTTCCCGAACCTGATCTGGGACGAGCTCGGCTTCCACTACGTCGGCCCGGTGAACGGGCACGACTACCGGGAGCTCGAGGAGGCCCTTGCGCGCGCCCGCGAGGTCTCCAAGGACGGCACCCCGGTCGTCATCCATGCCCTCACGCACAAGGGCCGCGGCTTCCAGCAGGCCGAGCAGAACCCGTCGAAGTTTCACCAGCCGGGCACGCCGACGGGCGCCGGCGGGGCCGGAGTGCGGCTGACCTACTCGCAGGTCTTCGCGAAGACCCTCATCACGATGATGCAGAAGGACCCGAAGATCGTGGCGATTTCCGCCGCGATGCTCGAGGGAACCGGCCTGATCGAGGTGAAAAAGGTGTTCCCCGACCGCGTCTACGACGTCGGCATCGCCGAGGAGCACGCGGTGATCATGGCCGGCGGCATGGCCAAGGCCGGGTGGAAGCCGGTCGTCTCGATCTACTCGACCTTCCTGCAGCGCGCCTTCGACCAGCTCATCCACGACGTCGCTCTCCAGAACTTCGGCGTGACGATCTGCGTCGACCGCGCCGGCCTCGTCGGCGACGACGGCAAGACGCACCAGGGCGTGTTCGACATCTCGTACATGCGCGTGATCCCCAACATGACGGTCTGCGCGCCCAAGGACGAGAACGAGCTGCAGCACATGCTCTACACCGCCATCACCTCGGGGCGCCCTTACGCGGTGCGCTACCCGCGCGGACTCGCCCTCGGCATCGAGCTCGACCCGACGCTGAAGGCGATTTCGGCCGGACGCGGCGAGATCGTCCGCGAGGGGCGGGATCTCACGCTTTTCGCCTACGGCTCGATGGTCAATGTCGGACTCCAGGCGGCCGAGGAGCTCGAGAAGCGCGGTATTTCTTGCGCCGTCGCCAACGCGCGCTTTGCCAAGCCGCTCGACATGGAGCTCTTGAAGCGCATCGTGGCTGCGACGCCGCGGATCCTGACACTCGAGGAGCACCTCGAGATCGGCGGATTTGGCGCGGGCGTGCTCGAGGCGTTCCACGACGCGGGGCTGCCGTGCGAGCACCTCAAAGTCCACGCGATCGCCGACCAGTTCATCGACCACAGCCCGCAGCTCCAGCAGCGCCATAACCTGAAGCTCGACGTCGAGGGCGTCGTCGGCAAGGTCCTCGCGACTTTCCCCGACCTCGGGCACTCGACGGCAGCGGGCACCGCGTCCGACGGGTTGCTGAAGGAAAAGAAATTTGCCGAAACGGTGACCTGGTGAGCGACCGCGACTTTTCCGGAGTCCACGTCGAGAAGCTGCTCGTCGCCGGGCTGCGCGGTTTCTGTGCCGGCGTCGTGCGCGCGATCGACGTCGTCGAGAAGGCCCTCGAGGTCGCCGACGGCCCCGTGTACGTGCGCAAGGAGATCATCCACAACCGCTACGTCGTCGACGAGCTGCGCGACAAGGGCGCCCGCTTCGTCGAAGAGGTCGACGAGGTCCCCGACGACGCCGCGCTCATCTACTCGGCCCACGGCATCGCGCCCGCCGTCCGTGAGATGGCGACCGCGAAGAACCTGCGTACGATCGACGCGACCTGTCCCCTCGTGACCAAGGTGCACCTCGAGGCGATCCACTACGCCCGCCAGGGCTACACGATCATCCTCGTCGGCCACCATGACCACGACGAGACGGTCGGCACGCTCGGCGAGGCGCCCGACGCCATTCGCCTCGTCGAGACGAAGGAAGACGCGGAGAAGGTCACGGTCCCGGACGCGGACCGCGTCGCGTACCTGACGCAGACCACCCTTTCGATCGACGACACGCGCGACATCCTCGCTGTTCTCAAGCGCCGCTTTCCGAACCTGAAGGCGCCCTCCAAGCAGGACATCTGTTACGCGACGCAGAACCGCCAGGACGCCGTCAAGGCAATGGCGCCGCACGTGGACATGCTGCTCGTCCTCGGCGCCCCCAACAGCTCCAACTCGCTGCGAATGTGCGAAGTTGCGCGCGCCAACGGCGTCGCCTCGTACCTGATCGAGCGCGCGAAGGACATCCAGCCGGAGTGGCTCCAGGGCGTCAAGGTGCTGGGACTAACCGCCAGCGCCTCGGCCCCCGAGATCCTCGTGCAGGAGGTCGTGGCCTTGAGCCGCGAGCGCTTCGGCGTCCGGGTCGTGGAGGAGTTCGAAACGGTCAAGGAGGACGTCTCCTTCCCGTTGCCCCAGGAGCTCAAGGCGCTCCTGCCCGTCAGGGTTTCTTAACCGCCTTCTTCTTCGGAGCCCCACATGAGTCGCCCGGGCGCGCGCGTCGCGACCGTTCCCGCAGCCCATGAGCCGCCCCCGCCGCGCGCAAGCGCGCAGGGCAGGCGCCGGCGCGCGCTGCAGATCGCGCTCTTCGTCGCGGGGCTTGCGGTGCTCGGCGCGATTCTCGCCACGGTCGGCTGGAAGTCGGTCGCGTCGAACCTCGCGCTCATCGGCGGCTGGTTCGTTGGGCTCGTCGCGCTCTACGCGCTGGCCCAGCTCGCCTTCGCGCTCGGGTGGTGGGTCCTGACGGGGCCCGCCCCGCGGCCCATGTCGTTCGGCGAGCTCTTCGCCGCATATCTCGGGGGCGACTCGATCAACTACTTCACGAGCGTCGGCGGCGAGCCGGTGAAGGCGCAACTCTTGAAAGACCGGATGGGCTTCTCGCGCGCGCTTGCCACCGTGACCGTGCACCGTCACGCCGACGTCCTGGCGCAGTGGCTCTTCCTGACGGCCGGCGTCGGCTTTGCGCTCACATGGTTTCCGCTGCCGACCGTGGCGCGCTTCGCCGCGCTCGCGAGCCTGATCACGCTCGGCGCGATGGTCGTCGGCATGACCTGGGGGCTGCGCCGCGGCGCCTTTCGCGGCGGCCTGACGTGGCTCGGGCGCTTTCGCCCCTTCGCGAGGCACGCGTCGCGCCTGGCGGAGTCGGCCGAACGCCTGGACGCGACGATCGGGGAGTTCTACCGCGAGAAGAGCGGCCGCTTCGCCTCCGCCGTGGCGTGGTGCTTCGTCGGCTGGTGCGGCGGGCTCGTCGAGACGTACCTGGTGCTGCGCCTGCTCTCCCCCTCGCACGGCTGGGCAACGGCGATTGCGATCGAGTCGCTCGCGATGGTGCTGAACAATATCCTCCTCTTCATCCCCGGCCGCGTCGGCAGCGCCGAGGGCGTGCGCATCGGCGTCTACGCGCTCGTCGGAATGACCGCCGCGCAGGGCACGGCGTACGCGCTCGTGCGCCGCGGGCGCGAGCTCCTGTGGCTCGTGCCGGGGTTCGTCGTGCTGCTGCGCCGGCACGTGCTCGGCGTCGGGCGCGTGACGCTGCCCCCGGTGGTGCCCGAGATCGAGGTCACTCGATGAGCGCGATCTCGGCGGGCGCCGTCATCGCCGCGGGCGAGGGCTCGCGCCTGAAGGAGCTCGGCGTCGCCAAGCCCATGATCCAGGTCGGCGGCGTGCCGCTCATCGCCCACGTCCTCGGCAACTTCGAGGCCGCGGGCATCGCCTCGGCCGCCGTCATCTTCAACGAGGCCGAGCGCGACTGCGAAGCCTACGTTCGCGAGCGGTTCGGCAGGCTCGTCTCGAAGGTCGTCGTCAAGACCACGCGCTCGTCGCTCGAGAGCTTTCGCGAAATCCTGGAGGCCGCGCCGCCCGGCCGGCTGCTCGTCTCGACGGTGGATGCGTTCTGCCCGCCGAAGGAGTTCGTCCGTTTCGTCCGCCGCGCGGAGGAGCTGCCCGCCAACTCGACCGTCCTCGCCGTGACCGGATACGTCCACGACGAGAAGCCCCTCTGGGTCTCGACGACCCGCGCGGGGCGCGTCACCGTCGTCGGCGGCACGTCGGGCGACGCCGTGACGGCCGGGATCTACGTCTTTCCGGAGAAGGTGCGGCGGCTCGCCATCCCGTCGGAGCTCGGCCGCCTGCGTGACTTTCTCGTCTGGCTCGCCAAGTCCGGCGAGCCGATCGAGGCCGTGGACATCCCGAAGGTCGTCGACGTCGACCGCGCCGAGGATCTCGCCGTGGCCGAGGAGATGGCCGCGGGACGGGCGGGCGCATGAGCGCGCAGTGCTGGGGCATTTACCGCGAGCTCGCCCACTCGCCGGGCCGCGAGACCGACGACGCGGAGATCCTGCGCGCCGCCGCGCGCGAGCTCGAGCGGCTCGGCCTCTCGGTCGAGCTGAAGTCGCCCGACGAGCTGCCTGAGACGGACGACTTCGAGGCCGTGCCGCCCTCCCTCTTCGTCATGTGCGAGCGCATGCCCATCGTCGAGAGGCTCGCCGCCTGGGAGCGGCGCGGCACGCGGATCGTGAATTCGCCCGCGGGGATCCGCAACACGGACCGCGAGCGCACGATCGCGCTCTTCGAAAAGCACGGCGTGGCGCACCCGAAGAGCGTCCTCGTCCGAACCTCGGGCCCGGCCGCGTTCCCCGGGCCCTGCTGGTTGAAGCGCGGCGATGTGCACGCGACCGACGCCGGCGACGTCTGCTTCAACGGAGACGCTGCGGCCCTCACCGCCAGCCTCGCGCGCTTTGCCGCGCGCGGAATCACGAAGGCGGTCGTGCAGGACCACGTGCCGGGCGACCTGATCAAGTTCTACGGTGTGGCCGGAGTCAACGGGGACGAGGACCGCCCCTCCTGGTTCCAGTGGTTCTACCACCGCGACCAGAGACTCTCGAACTACACCTTCGACCCCGACGGCCTCGCCGCCGCCACGACGCGGGCCGCTTCCGCGCTCGGCCTCGACGTCTACGGCGGCGACGCGATCGTCTCGGAGGATGGCGGCATCTCCATCATCGACCTCAATGCGTGGCCGAGCTTCGCCCTCTTCCGCCCCGTGGCCGCCGAACACATCGCCGCACTGCTCGCCGCGCGCTTCGCCCGCCTGGGGGTCGCCCGATGACCGAAAGGACGGGCAAACGCCTCGAGGTCGGCGAGCGCTCGAAGCGCATCACCGAGCTCGAAGCCCGGCACATGGCGCCAGGCCTCCAGTCCTTCGCGCTCTACTCGGGCCTCGCGATGGCCCGCGGGCAGGGAAGCCGCATCTTTGACGAGGACGGCAACTCCTACATCGACTTCATCGCCGGCATCGCCGTCGGCAGCGTCGGTCACTGCCACCCGCTCTACGTCAAGGCGCTCCAGGAGCAGGCCGGAAAGCTCACATTCGGCAGCTTCACGACGGAGGTGCGCGCGAAGTTCCTCGACCTGCTCGGCACGGTCACGCCGAAGGGACTCTCGCGGGTCCAGCTCTTCTCCGGCGGCGCCGAGGCCGTCGAGGCCGCTTTCCGCCTGGCCAAATCCGCCACCAGGAAGCACGAGTTCGTCGGCTACTCGGGGGGCTTCCACGGGAAGACCGGCGGCGTGCTGCCGCTCTTGTGGGGCGACTTCAAGAATGGGCTCGGCCCCTTCGTGCCGGGCACCTACACGGCGCCGTACGCGTACTGCTACCGCTGTCCCCTGAACCTCAAGTTCCCCGACTGCGGCATCGCCTGCGCCGAGAAGACGCGCGACGTCATCAAGAACCAGTCCGGCGGCGACATCGCCGCCATCATCGTCGAGCCGATGCAGGGCACAGCCGGCAACGTCATTCCGCCGCCCGGATTTCTTCCGGCCGTGCGCGCGATCGCGAAGGACCACGGGGCCCTCTTCATCGCCGACGAGATGATCACGGGCTTCGGCCGCACCGGGAAGTTCTGGGGCGTCGACCACGACGGCGTCGTGCCCGACGTGATGACCTGCGGCAAGGGCATCGGCGGCGGCTTTCCGCTCGCGGCCGTCGTCTCGACCGACGAGCTCACGCAGGCGAAGCCCTTCGCGAACCCCTCGGGCAGCTCCTCCTCGTACGGCGGCAACCCGCTGGCCTCGGCCGCGGGGCTGGCGGCGCTCGAGATCATCGTCAACGAGAACCTCGTCGAAAACTCCGAGCGCGTCGGCGCCAAAATGCTCTCGCGCCTGCAGGCCATGCAGGAGAAGCACCGCATCATCGGCGACGTGCGAGGCAAGGGGCTCTTGCTCGGGATCGAGCTCGTCAAAGACCGGCAGACGAAGGAGCTCGTCTCGAAGGACTTCACGAAGGCGCTCTTCCAGGAGTGCCTGCGCCGCGGACTGCTCGCGATGTCCTACACCCCGATCATCCGCCTAAACCCACCTCTGAACATCCCGGAGGACCTCGCCCTCGAAGGGCTCGACATTCTGGACGAGGCGATCGGCGTCGTGGCTCACGAATGGAAGCTCGCATGAGGCTGCTCTTCGCACGCAGCGCGAATAGTCTCCCGACCGAAGGGAGGGAGGAACGCCGCGAGCAACGAGAAACCGCTCGGCGGAAACCGGCCACACGGCGCCTGTCCGCTCGCGTCGCGAATAGTCTCCCGACCGAAGGGAGGGAGGAGGTTCGCGACGCGGGAGCGAGAGCGAGCGTGAGCGAGCGGAAGCGACGGAAGCGGAGGCGACGGTGCTAAAGGGCGCGATCATCGGAGCGGGCCACGTGGCCGTCAACGGCCACCTCCCCGCGTGGCGGGAGCGCGGCGACGTGGACATCGTCGCGGCTGCCGACGCCCGGCCGGACCGGCTCGAGGCTTTTGCCGTCGAGTTTCCGAACGCCCGCTGGTACGAAACCGCCGAAGACCTGATCGCGAGCGAAAAGCTCGACTTCGTGGACATCTGCACGCCGCCGGCCTCGCACGCGGCACTCTCCCGCGTCGCGCTCGACAACTCGCTCCACGTCCTGTGCGAGAAGCCGCTCGTGCTCTCTCCCGACGAGCTGCGCGGCCTGCCCGCGCTCGCCGCCGAGAAGGAGCGCACGCTCTTCACCGTCCACAACTGGAAGTACGCTCCCGTCCTGACCAGGATCGGCGAGATCGTCCGCTCGGGCGCGCTCGGCGAGGTTCGCCACTGCCGGTGGGAAACGCTGCGCGACAAGCCGGCCGCCACCGTTGGCGAAGCGGAAAACTGGCGCGTCGACTCCACCCAGTCGGGCGGCGGGATCCTCGTCGACCACGGCTGGCATGCTCTGTATGTCGTGCAAGGCTGGATGCCCTCGACGCCCCGCACCGTCGCGGCGCGGCTCTCGACCCGCAAGCACCACGAGTGGCCGATCGAAGACACCGTGGACCTGATGCTCTTCCACCCGGCGGCCTCGGCCGAGATTTTTCTGACCTGGTCCGCCGAGGAGCGCGCCAATCGCATCGAGCTCTCGGGCACACGCGGCAAGCTCAAGCTCGACGGCGGCCGGTTGACGCTGTACGACGTGGACGGCCTGATCACGATCGAAACCTGGACCTTCCCGGCTCTCACCGAGGGCTCGCATCACCCGGACTGGTTCGGCGGCGTCATCAACGAATTTCTCGGCGAGATCCAGAGCCCGCGCGCGCGCGGACACAACCTCGCCGAGGCCGCTCTGTGCGCCAACGTCCTCGCCCTCGCCAGGGAGTCCGACCGCCGCGGCGGCGAGCCGCTGTCGGCCGAACGCGCGGTCGGCCCCGGTGCGAGGCGATGAGCGACGCCCCCGTCCTTGCCCTCGTCGCCCCCGACTTGGCCGGCATCGCGCCGGAGACGGTCGTCCTCGGGCTACCGATGATCCGGAGAACGGTCCTGGCCGCGAAACGGGCGGGATTTCATCGCGTCGTCGTCGCCGACGCGTCACCGGCGGCGGAATTCGCGCTCGCCGGAGCCGGCGCGGAGTTTACGCTCACGGCTCCTCCGGGCGCGACGCTTCTGCCCTGGAACGTCGCCGTCCATCCGAAAGACCTGAGAGACCTCGCCGCGGGAGCGGCCGCCGTCGGCGTTTCCGTCGCTTGCGCCGCGGATCTCCCCGTTGCGGAGGAGTTCCTGCTGCGCGGTCTCGTCAAGGAAACGGAAGGGTTCATGTCGCGGCACTTCGACCGCAGGATCTCGCTCGCGGTCAGCCGCCGCCTCGCCGGCACGCGTGTGACGCCGAACCAGATGACCCTCGTGTCGGTCGCCGTCGGGCTGGCCGGCGCGCCCTTCTTTCTCTCGTCGCGTCCGGCCGTCCAGGTGATCGGCGGTTTGCTCTTTCTGCTGCACTCGATCCTGGACGGATGCGACGGCGAGCTCGCCCGTCTGAAGTTCCAGGAGTCGCGGTGGGGCGGCACGCTCGATTTCTGGGGCGACAACGTGGTGCACATGGCCGTCTTCGGAGCGATGGGACTGGGGCTCGCGCGCGCGACCGGCCGCATTTGGCCCCTTGCCTGCGGCGCCACGGCGGTGGTCGCCACGGCGGCTTCGGCCTTTTTCGTCTACCAGCGCACGATGACCGTCCCGAAGGACGGCCCGCTGTTCACCTCCGTGGCCGTGTACGAGGAGACGACGATTTCCCGGATTGCGGACGCCCTGTCGCGCCGGGACTTCATCTACCTCGTTCTGATAATGTCCGCTTTCGGCTTTGCCGACTGGTTCGTGGTTTCCTCGGCCATCGCCGTACCGGCTTTTTTCCTCGCGCTCGTGGCCGTCGCGTGGAACGACCGCCGCATCGCAAGGAGTGCTTCATGAGTGACCGCACATCGTTCTACCCGGAGCTCGCAAAGTCGATCGCGCCGGCCGAAGGCCCCCTCGCCGTCCTGCTGCCGGGCCTCGGCGCCGTCTCGACCACGCTCATCGCGGGTGTGCACCTGATCCACAAGGGCCTGGCAGAGCCCATCGGCTCCGTGACGCAGCTCCAGAAGCTGCGCCTCGGCAAGCGCAGCCAGCCGCGTTTTGTGCCGATCAAGCAGCTCGTGCCGCTGGCCGGCCTCGGCGATCTCGCCTTCGGCGGCTGGGACATCTTCACGGACAACGCGTACGAGGCGGCACTGAAGGCCGGCGTCCTTTCGAAGGAGATGCTGGCCCCGGTCCGCTCCGAGCTCGAGAAGGTCAAGCCCATGTCCGCCGTGTTCGAGCGCTCGTGGGTCAAGAACCTCGACGGGCCGAACGTCAAGAAGGCGCCGACGAAGATGCACCTGGGCGAGGAGCTCGTCAAGGACATCGCGGGATTCCGCAAAGCTTCCGGCGCCGCGCGCGCAGTCATGGTGTGGTGCGGCTCGACCGAGGTTTACACGCAGCAGAAACCGGTGCACGCGACGCTCGCCGCGTTCGAGAAGGGCTTGAAGGACAACTCCCCCGACATCCCACCCTCGATGATCTACGCGTACGCGGCGATCGCGAGCGGCGTGCCCTACGCCAACGGCGCGCCGAACCTGTCGGTCGACATCCCGGCGTTGAACGAGATGGCGCGCGCCAACGGCGTGCCGATCGCCGGCAAGGATTTCAAGACGGGCCAGACGCTGATGAAGACGATCATCGCGCCGGGACTGAAGGCGCGTATGCTCGGCCTCAAGGGCTGGTTCTCGACGAACATCCTCGGCAACCGCGACGGCGAGGTGCTCGACGATCCGGGTTCCTTCCGCTCCAAGGAAGTCAGCAAGGCCTCGGTCCTCGACGCAATCCTGGAGCCCGAGCTCTACCCGGAGCTGTACAAGGACTACTTCCACAAGGTGCGCATCGAGTACTACCCGCCCCGCGGCGACGCCAAAGAGGGTTGGGACAACATCGACATCGTCGGCTGGCTCGGCCAGCCGATGCAGATCAAGATCGACTTCCTCTGCCGCGACTCCATCCTCGCGGCGCCGGTCGTCCTCGATCTGCTCCTTTTCCTCGATCTGGCCAAGCGCGCGGGCCTCGGCGGGATCCAGGAGTGGCTGTCCTTCTACTTCAAGTCGCCCATGTCGCGGCCGGACCTGAAGCCCGAGCACGATCTCTTCGTCCAGCACCTGAAGCTCGCGAACACACTGCGAATCCTGGTGGGGGAAGAGGTGCTGGATCACTCGGGGCTCGACTATTACGAGGGAGCCGACGGAACGGTCTAGAGTCCGCAAGATCCTCCACGTCGACATGGACGCCTTCTATGCGTCCGTCGAGCAGCGCGACGATCCGTCCCTCAAAGGCAAGCCCGTCGCCGTGGGCGGCCGGCCCGAGAGCCGCGGCGTCGTCGCGGCGGCGAGCTACGAGGCGCGGACCTTTGGCGTCCGCTCCGCGATCCCGATGGCGCGGGCCATGCGCCTCTGCCCAGACCTCGTGATCCTGCGGCCGGACTTTAAGAAGTACGCCGCGGTTTCCCAGCAGGTCTTCGCGATCTGCCGCGCGATCACGCCGCTCGTCGAGCCGCTCTCGCTCGACGAGGCGTACCTCGACGTCACCGAGAACGCCTGGGGCGAGCCCCTCGGCGTCGCCGTTGCGCGGCGCCTGAAGACGCAGATCCGGGAGGAGACGCTCTTGACCGCGTCGGCCGGAGTCGCGCCGAACAAGTTCCTCGCCAAGATCGCCTCCGGCTGGAAGAAGCCGGACGGCCTGACCGTCATCGCACCCGAGCGCGTGGAACGGTTTCTTCAGCTGCTGCCCGTGGACGCGCTCTGGGGCGTCGGCCCGGTGACGGCCGGCAAGCTCCGCGCGGCCGGCATCGCCCGCCTGGTCGACGTCCGCACGGCGCCCGCGGACCTGCTGCAGCGGGCCGTCGGCAGCTGGGCCGATTCGCTGCGCAACCTCGCGCTCGGCATCGACGAGCGCGAGGTCAACCCCAACCAGGAGCGCAAATCCATCGGCTGCGAGGAAACTTACGCGAAGGACCTCGAGGACATTGCATCGATCCGCAGCGAGGTGGACGCCCTGGCCCGCCGCACCGCCGCCATCCTCGAGCGCAAGCAGCTCTTCGCCCGCACCGTCGTCCTCAAGCTGCGCTACGCCGACTTCCGCACGATCACCCGCAGCCAGTCCCGCCAGCCCTCGACCTGCTCGCCCGACGAGATCGCTTCCCGCGCCGCCGCTCTCCTCGACAAGACCGACGCCGGCCGCAAACCCGTGCGCTTGCTCGGAGTCTCCGTCCACGGCCTCGGCTCGTCGAGCGAATCTGCCCCTTCACCCCCACTCGACCAGCTCGACCTCCCCGTGACCTAGGGTGCCGTAAGAGAACTCTTTCGCCTCCGGGGGCCGTAGGGGCGGCCCTTGCGGCCGCCCGCCAGGGTCACGGCGTCACGGAGACGGGCGGGGACAAGCCCCGCCCCTCCGATCCAGGAAGGCGACCCAGACTTCGAGGAATCCAGACCTGACCCGTGTTACCTGCCGGTGGTGATGGCGCGGCGGATGGAGGCGAGGGGGGCCGCGTCGTCGTAGGAGACACCGGACTGAGCTGCCCGAACACCGAGGGCGCGGAAGACCGCGTCGAGGTCTTCGGTGGGAGGCCGCGTCGCCATGCGCGCGTAGAGCTCCTTGAGGACCGGAAGGCCGACCGCGCGGTCGCCCGTTTCGAGCGCCTTCTCGAGGCTCCACGAGACGGTCACGTTGCCACCCGCGCGGACGATGCCCCGCAGCGCGTCGTCGAGGGACTTCTTCCCGCCGGACTTCTGGCGGATCGCGACGTCCGCGTCGAAGCAGAAGAGCGCGCCGCCCCAGTAGGTCGCGGCCCACGACCGCGCGCCGTCGAGGCCGCCCGGATCGAGCGCATGCCGCCCGCGGGGAAGGCCCCAGATCAGCCACTTCCAGATGTCGTCGGCCGGCACGAGCTGCGAACGCGCCCGGACGAGCGGCTCGACGTAGGTCGCGAGGCCTTCCTCGATCCAGGCCTGACGGCGCATGGAGGGGAACGCGAGGTGAACCATCTCGTGTACGAGCTCCCAGTTCGTCGAAAGGTCCGCGGGCGTGGCCGCGTCGCCGACGGAGATCTCGATGGTCGCGTCGCCGCCCGCGCCGTCCGTGCGCCCGCTCGTGATGCGGCCCGAGCCTCCGCCGTGGATCGTCAGCACGACACGCGGGACTGGAAATGTCCCGTAGTACGAGGCGATCGCGCGCGCGGCGGACTCGACCCACGCGATCAGCTGCTGGTCCGACAGCAGCGCCGGCCGGCCGGCGAGCACCACCTCGACGACGCCTCCCGGCACCGCAATTCGAGGATTGGGCGGAGGCGCGACCGCGGCGACCGCCGCCGCGAGGACCCAGGGACCGAGGGGCGTCAGCGCTCAGCGCCTTTCCATCGGCGTGAAGGCGCGTTCGCCCTCGCCGAGGTAGACCTGGCGCGGGCGTGCGATCTTCTCTTCCGGATCCTCGAGGAGCTCCTCCCACTGGGCGAGCCATCCGGCCGTCCGCGGGATCGCGAAGAGAACCGTGAAGGCATCGGACGGAATGCCGATGGCCTGGTAGATCAGGCCCGAGTAGAAATCGACATTCGGGTACAGCTTGCGCTTGACGAAGTAGTCGTCCTGCAGCGCGATGCGCTCGAGCTCGAGCGCGATGTCGAGCAGCGGATTTCGGCCGGTCACGTCGAAGACCTCCTCGGCCATGCGCTTGATGATCTTGGCGCGCGGGTCGAAGTTCTTGTAGACGCGGTGGCCGAAGCCCATCAGGCGCTTCTCGCCCTTGCCCTGTTTGACCTCCTCGATGAAGGCCGGCACGCGCGAGACGGACCCGATCTCCTTCAACATCCGCAACACTTCTTCGTTCGCCCCGCCGTGCAGCGGGCCATAGAGCGCGGCGGCCGCGCCGGCGAGCGCCGAGTACGGGTCCGTGTGCGCCGAACCGATGCCGCGCATCACGGCCGTGCCGCAGTTCTGCTCGTGGTCGGCGTGGAGGATGAAGAGCACATCGAGGGCGCGCACGAGGGTCGGGTTCGGCTTGTAGTTCTCGGCCGGCGTCTTGAAGAGCATCGTCAGGAAGTTTTCGCCGTAGTCCAGCGCGTTGGAGGGATACACATACGGCATCCCCATGCTGTGCTTGTAGGCGAAGGCCGCGATTGTCGGCATCTTTGCGATCAGGCGGTGGATCTGCTTGGTGCGGCCCGGCGCATCGTGGACGTCGCGCGCCCCCGGGTAGAAGGTGGACATCGCCGCGACCGTCGCGATCAGCATGCCCATCGGGTGCGCGTCGTGGTTGAAGGCGTCCATGAGCTTCTTGAGCGACTCGTGGATCATCGTGTGGTACGTGATGTCGTGGACCCACTTCTCGTACTGCGCCTTGCTCGGCAGCTCGCCGTAGAGCAACAGGTACGCCACCTCGAGGAACGTGCACTTCTCGGCCAGCACCTCGATCGGGTAGCCGCGGTAGCGCAGGATGCCCTTGTCGCCGTCGATGTACGTGATGCGGCTCGTGCAGGAGGCCGTGTTGAGGTAGGCCGGGTCGTAGGTCATCAGGCCGAAGTCGCCGGGCCCGTCCTTCATCTGGCGGAAGTCCATCGCGCGGACCGTGCCGTTGACGATCGGCAGCTCGTAGCTCTTGCCGGTGCGCCGGTCGACGACCGAGAGCGCGTCGCGCTTCTCGGAGGAGTGGGCCGCCAACGCGTCCGCCTTTGCCTCTTCCACCGTGCCCATCAAGAACCTCCGCCCCTATTCTCTCCCGAACGCGCGCAAGTAGGATAGAGCGACCATGAAGAGCCTTCAGGACACGTACGCGCCGCAGAATCGCTGCTTCGGCTGCGGGCCGGCCAACGAAAAGGGTCTGCGCATCAAGAGCTTCGTCGAAGGCGACGCGGTCGTCGCCGAATGGCGCCCGGAGCCGCATCACCTCGCCTTCGAGGGGATCTTGAACGGCGGGATCTGCGGGGCCTTGCTCGACTGCCACAGCAACTGGGCCGCCACACACCATCTGATGAAGCGCTCGGGCGCACAGACGCCACCCTCGACCGTCACGGCGGACTTCCACGTCACCCTGAAGCGGCCGACGCCCATGGACGCGCCGCTGCGACTCTGGGCGCGGGTCGTCGAGGCGACCGACGACCGAGCCGTCGTCGAGGCGACCATCGAGGCGCGGGGAAAGATCACGGCCACCTGCCGCGGCACGTTCGTCGCGGTCCAGGAAGGGCACCCGGCCTTTCACCGCTGGTGACGGTCACGCGATGAAGTCATGAAGCCGCGCATTGCCTCGGCTCTCCTCCTCCTGTTCGTGCTCGCGGCGTCCGCCCGCGCGGCAACGCAGATCGAGAAGCGGACCCTCCTCTCCCGCGACAAGGAGCGCACCTACTATCTTTTCGTCCCGCCCGGCGTCTCGGCACAGCACCCGGCGCCCCTCATCATCACGCTGCATGGCTCGGGCCGCGACGGCAAGACGCTCGTTGCACAGTGGCAGGACCTCGCCGAAAAGGAAGGCATCGTGCTCGCCGGACCGGACTCGTCGGACTCGGTGCACTGGGCCTCGCCGCAGGACGGGCCGCTTCTGTTGCGCGACCTCGTGGAAGAGATCAAGTCGAAATACCCGATCGATCCCCGGCGCGTCTATCTCTTGGGCCACTCCGCGGGCGCGGTGTTCACACTCCAGATGGCCTGCCTCGAGTCCGAATACTTCGCCGCCGCGGCCGCCCATGCGGGGTCCGTCGAGCCCGCGTACCACTCCCTCTTCGACTTCGCCGCGCGCAAGATCCCGATCGCGATCTTCATCGGCACGCGCGACGCGTACTTTCCGCTGACCAGCGTCCGGGCAACGGCCGAAGCCTTGAAGTCCCGAGGGTTCCCCGTGACGCTGACCGAGATCCCCGGCCACACGCACGACTACTACTCGAAGTTCAAAGAGATCAACGCGCAGGTCTGGGAGCTCTTCTCGCGCACGCACCTCGAGACGGATCCGAAATACCGGGTGTACGCCGACCCGAAGTAGCGGGACCCCCTCGCCCCAACCCTCTCCCGTCGGGAGAGGGGGCAGACGGCCGGGCCCGACCTGTCCTTTCTATGGACCGGATGGCCAGTCGCGCGGCACGGCGGGAAGGCCTAAGCTTCCCGGACACTGCCCGGATAATCCAACAGCCGAGGTGTCCATGCTCACGAAAAAAGGCGCAGCCTTCGCCCTTGTGTCTCTCCTGGCCGCAGGAGAGTCGCGAGCGGCAACCTCTTTCCAGGTCGCCTACGTGTCCGGCACGTCGGGCCCGGCCGCGGGAGGAACCGCGGTCTCGATCTACGGCAACCAGTTCGTCAGCGGCGCCAGCGTTACGGTCGGCGGCGCCACGGCCTCAGCGAGCGTCACGAGCTCGACGCGCATCGGGGCGACCATGCCCGGGCGCGCCGCCGGCGCCCTCTACGACATCACCGTCGACAACCCCGGCGGCGCCTCGGGAGTCATCCCCGGGGGCTGGTTCACCGACTTCCTCGACGTGGCCCAGTCGAGCCCGTTCCACTCGCCGGTCGAGACGATGGTCCGCGACGGGATCACGTCCGGCTGCGGCGGCGGCAACTACTGCCCCAGCTCCTCGATCACCCGCGCCCAGATGGCCGTCTTCCTGCTGCGCGCCGGGCACGGCTCCGCCTACGTCCCGCCCCCCGCGAGCGGGGCGATCTTCAGCGACGTCGGCGCGTCCGACTTCGCGGCCGACTGGATCGAAGAGCTCTACACGGAAGGCATCACGGGCGGCTGCGCGACCGGGCCCCTGCGCTATTGCCCGAACAACCCGATCACGCGCGGCCAGATGGCCGCCTTCCTCTTGAAGGTCTACCACGGCAACAGCTACGCGCCGCCGCCGGCGCAGGGGGTCTTCAGCGACGTGGCGGTCACGCTGCCGCTGGCGCCCTGGATCGAGGAGCTCGCGCGGCTCTCGGTCACCGCGGGGTGCGGCGGCACGGCCTACTGCCCCTCCAATTCGGTCACCCGCGGACAGATGGCGGTCTTCATGACGAAGACCTTCCACCGCCCCGAGGCCACCCGTTTCCTCGAGCAGGCGACCTGGGGCCCGAGCGACTCCGAGATCGGCGCCATGCTCGGCCAGGGATACCTGCCGTGGCTCGCGGCGCAGAACGCTGCCGCGCAGTCGAGCTATCCGAACTCCCTCTTCCCGCTCTGGCCCAATGACACGCCGGCTACCTGCGACGACACGTGCTACAACGACAACTACTCGTCGTACCGGATCCAGAACCGATTCTTTACGAACGCCCTCTACGGCCCCGACCAGCTGCGCCAGCGCGTTTCCTGGGCGCTCCACAAAGTCGTCGTCGTCTCCGAGGAAGCGCTCCCGTACCCCTTCGAGATGGCGCCGTACCTGCGCGTGCTGGATCAGAACGCCTTCGGCAACTACCGGGACATCCTGTACCAGGCCACGCTCAATCCGGCCATGGGCGAATACCTCAACATGGACACGTCCACGAAATACGACCCGAACGAGAACTACGCGCGAGAGATCATGCAGCTCTTCGCGATCGGGACCGAGCTCTTGAACCAGGACGGCACGACGCAGAACGACGGCGGCGGCAAGCCGCTGCCCTCCTACGATCAGGCCGTCATCGACGAGTTCAAGCGCGTCTACACCGGTTGGTACATCGACGAAACGCCCTGTCCGGCGCCCAACGCAGCGGCGACCTGCTACGACTGGGTCAATCCGATGTCGTACGACCTCGACCTGCACGACACCGACGCGAAGACGCTCTTCGCGGGATTTCCCGGCGGCCCGGTCGTCCTGCCCGCGGACCAGTCCGGCACTCAGGACCTGAACCAGACGATCGACGCGATCTTCAACCACCAGAACGTCGGGCCGTACCTGGCGCGCGAGCTCATTCACAGCCTCGTGACGTCGAACCCCTCGCCCGATTACGTCGAGCGCGTGGCCGGGTCCTTCAACGACAACGGCACCGGCCAGCGCGGCAGCCTCTGGGCGATGGTCAAGGCGATCGTGCTCGACCCGGAAGCCCGCAACGAGCCGACCGACCCGATCTACGGCCACCTGAAGGAGCCGGTGCTCTATCTGAACAACGTGCTGCGCGCCTTCCGCGCGATGTCGGAGGACCGCTCGACCGAGAGCGACGGCAACATCGAGCCGTTCGCGCGCGAGCTCGGCCAGAAGGTATGGAAGCCGTCTTCCGTCTTCAGCTACTACCCGCAGTTCTACGCCGCTCCCCCGGCCTCGGCCGGCGTGCTCGGGCCCGAGTTCGGGATCATGAACTCGCAGACATCCTTGAAGCGCGCGAATTTCGTCAACCAGATGACCTTCTGGGGAGGCATCGCGGCCGACCCGACGGGCGACTCGCCGTTGGGAACCTCGCTCGACTACTCCGAGCTGACGCTGCTCGCCTCGACCCCGGCCAATCTCGTGGACCGGTTGAATCGCCTGATGCTCCACGGAACCATGTCGGACGAGCTGCGCGCTTCGATCATCACGGCCGTCAACGCCGTGGACGCCGGCGATCCGCTTCGCCGCGCGTACCAGGCCCTCTATCTCGTCGGCGTCGCGTCGCAATACCAGGTACAGAGGTAAGCCATGACACAGTCCCGGAGAGAATTCCTGGTTCGCACGACCTGCGCCGCGATGTCCGCGGCCGCCGCGCAGGCGAGCCTGCAGAAGCTCGGCCTCATGAATCTCTACGCGCGCCCCAACGCGCCGAGCGACTACCGCGCCATGGTCTGCATCTTCATGGACGGCGGCAACGACTCGAACAACATGATCGTGCCGACCGACGCGGCCCACTACGCCCAGTACGCGACCGCGCGGCCCGTGAACTCGGGCCTCCAGATTCCCCAGGTGGGCCAGCCGGGAGGCCTCGTGTCCGTCGGGGCCCCGGCAAGCCTCGGGGGGCGGACCTTCGGCTTTCACCCGAGCCTCGCCGAGCTCGCCACCCTCTACAGCCAGAACCGCATCGGCGTCGTTTCGAACGTCGGCCCGCTCGTCGAGCCCGTGACACAGGCGAACATTGACGCCAAGCAGACGCCCTACTCGCTCTTCTCGCACTCGGACCAGATCGACTGCTGGCAGACGGCGCGCGCCGACCAGCGTATCGCGACCGGATGGGGCGGGCGCGCCGCCGACGTCACGCTCGGCTGCAACAGCGGGTCCGGCTTCCCGACCGTGACGACGATCTCCGGCGCTTCGACCTTCTGCGTGGGCGCCGGCCAGCGGCCGCTCGCGATCGACACGGGTGCGCTCGACCAGGTGCTGGTCCTGAACGGCTTCTACGGCTCGCCGGACGACGTCGCGCGCAAGACCTCCATGGACTATGCCCGCACGATCGACCGGACGGCGACGCTGATCGCGGCCGCGAGCGATACGACGCAGCAGGCCGTGGACATCGGCGCGGCACTCTCGGTCGACCCGACCCTCACGACCGTTTTCCCGGCCACCGACCTCGGCAACCAGCTTCTGCAGGTTGCCAAGGTGATGAAGCTGAACCTGACCTCGCCGCAGCTGTCGTTGAACCGCCAGATCTTCTACGTCGAGCAGGGTGGCTACGACACGCACCAGGACCAGAACACCGATCAGGCCGGCCGCTTCGTCGAGCTCTCCCAGGCCATGAACGCCTTCTACGCCGCCACCGCCGAGCTCGGCATTTCGGACCGCGTCGTGACTTTCACGCTTTCGGACTTCGGCCGCACCCTCGAGCCCTCGGGCGACAACGGGTCGGTCGGCAGCGACCACGGCTGGGGCGCCCACCATTTCGTCATGGGCGACGCGGTCGCGGGCGGCAACTTCTACGGGACCCCGGGCGGCAACGGCCAGATCTTCCCGGAGCTCGTCGTCGGCGGCGTCGACGACGTCTCGCAGTACGACCGCGGCCGCTGGATTCCGACGACCTCCGTCGAGCAGTACGGCGCCACCCTGGCCCGCTGGTTCGGCGTCTCTGCGCTCGACCTGCCGTCGGTCTTCCCGCTCATCGGAAACTTCCCGGTCCAGACGCTCCCGTTCCTGACGCCCGGCACGAGCTGCTAGGAGCCGTCGTTACGCCCGTTCCGCAGGGGCGGGGCTTGGCCCCGCCCGCCTCTGCGAAACCGTGGCCATCGCGGGCGGCCGCGAGGGCCGCCCCTACGACACCGAAACGCGAGCGCCTACTTGCCTTTCACGATGTCGATGCTCCCGTTCGAGTTTTCGAGCGTCAGCGGGCACTTGCCGTCGCCGATCTTGCCCGAGAGGGAATCCGCGGAAAGCGAGCCCGTGACGGTGAGCGGAACCTGACTCGCAACCTTGCCGAACGAGGTGTGTGCGCTGACGTCGTAGCCGACGCCCTCGGGCAGAGAGATCCGGATCGGGCCGAAGGAGCTCTTGAGCGACACCGGGAAACACTTGCCGCCCTTTCCGACCAGCGCCTTCACGTCCACCGAGCCGTTCTGGTTGTCGACCTCCACACGGCCCGTGACGCCGTCGAGCGTCACACCGGCGAAGGAAGTCGTGATGTTGGCGCCGCCCGCCACCCCGGACGCCTTGATCGCGCCGTTCGAGTTGTCCACCGTGAGGTCTCCTCCGATGTGCACGGCCTCGACGAGGCCGAAGCTCGTGCTGATCGACGCTGACCCGCCGATGTCGGCCACAGAGACGGCGCTGTTGTTGCCGGCGACCTTCACGCCCTTCTTTGCCTGCGCCACCGTGATCTTCGCGAAGGAGCCGCGCACGTCCACGGCGCCGCCCATGTTCACGAGCGTCACGGGGCCGTTGTCGGCCACGACCGTCGCGTCCCCGGGAATGCCGGACGCGTCCACCCCGCCGAAGCTCGTCTTCAGGATCGCTCCGCCCTTGACGTCCCGCACGCGGATCGCGCCGTTCGAGTTCTCAATCTCGACCGCCCCTGCGCCGCCCGAGAGCTCCACGGCCCCGAAGGAATTCCTCGCCTTGACGCTCCCGCCGACTCCGGACACCGTCACCTCACCGTTCGAGTTCTGCACCTCAAGGTTGCCGCCCACGGTCTTGACGTCGATCCGGCCAAACGAGCCCGTCACGATTCCGGCGCCCGACGTGTCCTCGACCAGGATCGCGCCGTTGGAGGAATTGATGGTCAGCGGGCCCTTGGTGCGGCGCGTCTGGACGGCGCCGAAACGGCACTTGATCGACAGCGCGCCCTCGACGTCGGTCGTTGTGACGGCGCCGCTGGAGCCAGAAACCTCGACGTCGCCGATATTTTGGGACACGGTGATCGAGCCGAACGCGTTTTCGAGCCTTTGCCGGCCGCGGCCGTTGCTGAAGTCGAGCTGGCCGTTCGCGTTGACGAGGGTCGCGGAGGCCTTGAGGCCGACGACGGCGACGTCGCCGAACTTGTTCCGCGCCGAAAGCGGCATGGTCTCGGGCATCGTGATGTCGTAGTCGACCGAATACGAGATGTGGCCACTGCCGAAGAACGACCATTTCTTTTCCGGAAACTTCGTCCGCACGAAGATGGCCGAGCCGGTGTCCTCGACCGTGACGGAGATCCCCTCGCCGAACTTCTGCGCGCCGGCGGCATCCGAGGACGAGACGCGGATCGTCGCGCGGATCCGCACTTCGGGCAGTGCGTGGGTGCCGATGCGCAGAGCCCCCTGGCTGTGCTCGATGTCCAGCCGCTGACCGGCTTTGAACGGCAGCGTCCTCGAGAACTCCCGGTCGTAGTCCGAGCGCGGTTCGCGCGCCTCGCCGGCCGAGAGCGCGGGCGCGATCGCGGCGAGGGCCGCGAAGAGCAGCGTGGCGAGTCGGGCGGAGCGGATCATGATTTGACCTCTTTCATCAGATTCTGCAGGGTGCGCTGCTTCTCCTGGTACACGGCGAGCAGCTCCCGGCGCAGGTGCGTGTTGAAGCGGTTCTGGTCGATCGAAGTCTTCAGCTCCGCGATCGCCGAGTCGAGGACGTCGAGCTTCTCGCGGTAGTTGACGAGCACGGGTGACGCGGCGCTGGCCAGCCTGGGCTCGGCGAGCCTCGAGAGCCTCTCGATGGAGGCGAGGTAGGCCTTCTCCGCGGTCTCGACTTCGTCCACCGCCTGGTCGGTCAGCAGCGGATCCTTCGTCGTCTGCCAGTGCGCCGTGAGGGGGTCGCGGCCGCCGCTGTTGCGAAAGACCCAGAGCCCCGCCGTGGCGATCGCAAAGAGCGCGATGATCGAAGCCGCCGGAATCCAGCGCCAGCCGATTCCGGCGGAGCGCTCGGGCGCCCGCTGCGATTCGTCGGCGAGCGCCTGGTGGATGCGAGGCCAGAGCTCGGGCGAGTCCCAGGACTTCGGGAGCATGCGCGTGGCGGCGGACACCCTCCGCCACTCGGCGAGCTCGCGCCCGCACGCCGCACACGCCGCCGCATGCCGATCGAACGAGGCTGCGAGCTCCCGGTCGGCGCCCGCGTCCTGGAGGACCCGCTCGAGGTCCCGGCAGCTCGTCTTCACGCAGGCTCCGGCGGCAGGAACGCGCCGCTCGCGGAAAGCTCGCGCTGGAGGCGGCGCTTGGCGCGGAAGAGGAGCGTGCGCGAAGTGTTTTCCTTGACGTCCAAGATCTCGCCCGCCTCGCGGTGCGTGAAGCCCTCGACCTCGCAGAGCAGGAAGGCCGCGCGCTCCTTCGGATCGAGGCGGCGCAGGGCGACCTCGATCGCGAGGCGCAGTGGGTGGTCCTTCTCGGCCGACGGCGCGAGCGCGATTTCCGCGGGCAAAGGGCTCTCCGGCCGTCGACGGCCCTTGCGCATCAGGTCGTAGCAGGTGTTCACGAGGATCCGATAGATCCACGTCGAGACGCTCGAGCCGCCGCGAAAGCCCGCGGCGCCGCGGTACACCTTGAGAAAGGCCTCCTGGACCGCATCCTCCGCGTCGGCGGCGCTGCCCAGGAGATTCATGGCGACCGACTTCATCCGCCCCCCGTGCGTCTCGTAAAGCCGCTCGAAGGCCGGCAGGGACCCTGCCTTCAAACCCGCGAGCAGCTCCGAGTCGTCGGCCCGGATTTCGTACCCCGTCAGGGCAAGCTCCTTTGCCATCAATGCGATACGCGTCTCAGCGAGGATAGCCGCCCCTCCGGTTTTGCGTCCGGAACCGTGTCTTACGCTACTAGGACGCCCGCCGGCGGCGGTTCGTTTTGGGAATCTAACTCTCTGCCGGCGGCTCCGGTACCCTTCCCGCATGAAAAACCGCGGCGCCCAAGGGGTTCTGCTCTCGATCGGCCTGCTCGCGTGGGGCGTTCCCGCGCTCGCCCAGAATGCCGTTCTGGTCGTCCGGCACGGCGAAAAGATCTCGGACACCGACGAACGGCTCACCGAGGCCGGGCGCGCCCGGGCCGAACGCCTCGCGAAGATGTTGAAGGACGCCGGCGTCACCGCGATCTACTCGACCGACACCGAGCGCACGCGCGACACGGTCCAGCCCCTCGCTTCGGCTCTCGGCCTCGAGGTGGTGATCTACGACAAGGAGACGGCGCTCGTCGGAGACATCCGGCAGAAGCACGGCACGGACATCGTGCTCGTCGCCGGCCACTCGAACACCGTGCCCGGAATTCTGAAGGGGTTCGGCTGCGTGGAAGAGATCAAGATCGCCGCGGACGAGTACGACAACCTGTTCGTCGTCGTGCCGCGTCCCACCGCGCCGGCGACGATGATGCGACTGAAGTACTAGGACGCCGGGTCACCCCTCTTGTCATCCTGAGCGGAGCGAAGGATCCCTTTTATGCCTCGGTGCGGCTTCTCAAAGGATCCTTCGGGCCTGCGGCCCTCAGGATGACGAGCGATGGCGCTGCGCGTTTCGCCCGTCACCAGCCGATCGGCTTGCCCTTGTTCTGCTCGTCCAGCCAGGCCTGCAGCGGCGCGAAGTAGTCGCGGATCGCGGTGGCGTCCATTTGCCGCTGCCCGGTGATCGCTTCGAGCGCGTCCGGCCAGGGCTTCGAGCAGCCCATCGCGAGCATGTCGTTCAACTTCTTGCCCGCCTCCTTGTTGCCGTAGATCGAGCAGCGGTTGAGCGGCCCGTTGCAGCCCGCAGTCTTCGCGAGCGCACGGTGGAACTGGAACTGCAGGATGTCGGCGAGAAAGTAGCGCGTGTACGGCACGTTTGCCGCGACGTGGTATTTCGCGGCCGGATCGAACCCGTCCTCGCCGCGCGGCGTCGTCGGCGCGATGCCCTGGTACTTCCTGCGCAGCTCCCACCACACCTTGTTGTACTCGGCCGGCGTGATCTCTCCCGAGAACACCTTCCACCGGTACTGGTCGATCATCAGGCCGAACGGCAGGAACGCGACCTTCTCGAGGGCCCTGGCGAGCAGCAGGCCGATGTCCTTCGACGTGTCCGGCGCCTTGTCGAGGAGTCCCAGGCGCACGAGGTACTCGGGCGTGACAGAGAGCGCGATCGTGTCGCCCACGGCTTCGTGGAAGCCGTCGTTCGCGCTGTCGCGGAAGAGGACGGGCTGCTTGTCGTAGGCGCGCTGGTAGTAGTTGTGGCCGAGCTCGTGGTGGATCGTCGTGAAGTCCTCGGCCGTGATGTCGATGCACATCTTGATCCGCAGGTCGTCGACATAGTCGATGTCCCAGGCGCTCGCATGGCAGACGACCTCGCGGTCCTTCGGCTTGGTGAACATCGAGCGCTCCCAGAAGGTCTTCGGAAGCGGATCGAAGCCGAGCGACGAGAAGAAGCCCTCGCCGTAGCGCACCATCTGCAGCGGGTCCGTGTTGCGGCCCTTCAAAATCGTCGTCAGGTCGAAGCCCGGATCCGCGCCCTTCGGGGCGACGAGCGGGTACACGTTGTCCCACGTCTGCGCCCACATGTTGCCAAGCAGGTGCGCCGGGATCGGACCCGACGCCGGCACGACGTCGCCGTACTTCTCGCGCAGCTTCCAGCGAACGTAGGCGTGGAGCGACACGTAGAGCGGCCGCACCTGCTCCCAGAGGCGGTCGAGCTCCACGGCGAACTCCTCGGGACTCATGTCGTACTTCGAGCGCCACATCGCGCCCATGTCCTTGAATCCGAGCTCCCGGGCACCCTTGTTTCCGAGCTCCACGTAGCGCACGAAGTCTTTCTTCATGGGGCCGCCAACCGCGTGCCAGCCGGCCCAGACGTCGAGGAGCTCCTTCGCGTCGCGCGAAGTCGCCATGATCTTCGTAATGTCCTCGAGGTCGAGGCACTTGTCCTTGGTCGGGCAATACTTGCCCTTGCCGTACGCGCCCTCCATCGCGGCCGCGATCTGCGTCAGCTCGGCCGACTCGGAAGGGTCCGCGGGCGCCGCCAGCGTGAGCGAGAGCTTGAGAAGCTTCAACTTGCGCGCGGTCTCCGGCGGCAGCGTGAGCTTGTCGTAGCGCGTGGCCTGCTTGGCGAACTTCACTCCGGCCGCGATCGACTTATCGGCAGCCTGCGCGGCAAGTTTCAGCGTGTCGTCGGTGATGTAGGTCGATTTGATCCAGTCGGCCCGACTCTGGTCGACCCAGAGTTTCAGGAGCGCGGCTTCCGCGTCGTCGGCGAACTTCTTCGCCTCCTCGACCGTCGGCGGCTTGTCGGCCGGCGTCTGCGCGTCCATCTCAGCGGCTCCGCCGAAGCCGAGCAGCGCGGACACCGCGAGCGCAAGCCCGTAAAACCGTCTCATCATTCGATCCTCCCGCTTTCCGCATGACGCCTTTCAACAGGAGGGGAATCTACCTCACCGTCCGCGCCGGCGGAATCAACGCGGCGGTGAGGACAGAGTCCCATGCTGCCTCAAGGCGGCTGGGCCGCCGGGGTTCCCCTCGATGGCGGGGGGCTCCCTCCGACCCGGACGAAATCGATGAAGCCCCGATCGACATCCGTCGAGATGAGCTTGACCCGCAGCTTGTCGCCGACCTCGACGCCGTCGAAGCCGTGGACGAGCTTGCCTTCGGCGGGCGGCGAGAAGATGCGGACCCAGGTTCCCTTCTCGGATGCTCCGGTCACGACGCCGTCGAAGAGCTGACCGATCCTGGACTCGAGCAGCAGGGCCGCGGCGGCCTTGCGCACGATGCGTTCGACCTTGCTCGCGTCGTCTTCCTGCTCGGTGCAGTGCGCCGCCAGGGGGCCGAGCTCGGCGACGCCGTAAGGCGTCGGCTCGCCCGCCATCGCGGCCTTCAACAGCCGCTGCGTGAGCAGGTCCGGGTAGCGGCGGTTGGGTGCGGTCGAGTGGGTGTAGTCGCGCACCGCGAGGCCGAAGTGGCCGATGGGCGTCTCGCCAGGCCGCTCGACGACGTACTCGCCCGCGCCCATGAGTTTCACGATCACGAGCGAGAGATCCGGGAACCGCAGGGGGTCGGCCTTCATCTGCTTTAAGAGGAACGCCTCGAGCGCCCGCGCATCCGGCTCGGCCGGCAGGCGCTCGTGGTACTCGGCGGCGACGGCCACGATCCTCTGCCAGCGCTCTGGCGAGCGCACCACGCGCCGCAGCGCCGCGAACTTCTTCGACGCGAGAAAGCGCGCCGTGACGCCGTTGGCCGCGATCATGAAATCCTCGATGAGCTGGCGCGCGCGATTCTTCTCCTGGACGGAGAGGTCCACAATCGTGTCGTCGGCAAAGACGGCGCGCGGCTCGATCGTCTCGAAATCGAGGGCGCCCTGCTCGTGGCGCCGGGTGCGCAGCGCCTGCGCGACCCCGTCCTGAATCTTCAGCTGCTCGGGCACGCCGGCGACCGATTGGGCCTTCTCCGGAAACGCTCCGCCCTCGAGACCCACGGACACGCTGTCGTACGCGAGCTTGGTCTTGTTGTGGACCGCCGCTCGGTAGACGTCCGAGGCCTGAAGCGCGCCGTCTTTCGCGAACGTCATCTCGACGACGACCGCGAGACGATCCTCGCCCTCGTTCAGAGACGTCATGTCGGTCGAGAGCTTCTCCGGGAGCATCGGAAAGATCTCGGCGGCCGTGTAGACCGATGTCGTGTTGGTGCGCGCGTGGGCGTCGAGGGCCGAGCCCTTCTCGACCAACGCGTCCACGTCGGCGACGGCGACGAGGATCTTCACCGCGCCGTCCACCAGCGGCTCAGCGACCGTCAACTGGTCGAGGTCGCGCGAATCGTCGTTGTCGATGGAGACCCAGAGCCGGTCGCGCAGGTCTCGGATCCCGGCGCCGGAGGCCGCGGCCGCGCCGCGGATCCCGCCGAGCTCGGA
>JANMBR010000192.1:0-8664 GCA_031360505.1 Acidobacteriota bacterium | reverse complement strand
TCCTTGAGCTCCGTCAGCGGGTCCGAGTCGTTCACGTAGTCGCCGACGAGGTGCGTGTGGCAGTCCATGAGGCCCGGCAGGACGGTCATTGCCGAGAGGTCGATCACCCTCGCGCCGGCAGGGACCGCGATGCCCGGCCCGACTGCCTTGACCTTGCCGTTCTCGATCACGATCACCGCGCCCGGAATCACGGCGCCGGCCTTCGGATCGATCAGCCGGCCCGCCCGGACGGCCATGACCTCGGGCTCGGCCGCGGACGCCAGCGCCGCCAGGCCGAAGAGCACGCCAATCCATCGCGCGAGTTTCATCGGTTCCCTTTCTTCCAAAGAATGCGGGCGATTCTAAGTCAATCTGGTTAGAATCCCCGCGACACACGAATGACACTCGCAGCAGGCACACGCCTCGGCCCCTTCGAGATCGTCGCCCCCCTCGGCGCGGGCGGGATGGGGGAGGTCTACCGCGCGCGGGATTCGCGCCTCGGGCGCGACGTTGCGGTCAAGGTGCTCTCGCCGGAGTTTGCCGCGGACGCCGATCGGCGCAAGCGCTTCGAGCAGGAGGCGCGCTCGGCCTCGGCTCTGAACCATTCGAACATCGTCACGAT
The DNA here is from genome assembly GCA_031360505.1 of Acidobacteriota bacterium. GTDB lineage: Bacteria > Acidobacteriota > Thermoanaerobaculia > UBA5066 > Gp7-AA6 > DAHUXD01. The sequence continues at coordinate 8,063 of JANMBR010000192.1, read as the reverse complement.
CTACGACATCGGCTCCGACGAGACGACGATCTACATCGCGATGGAGCTCATCGATGGGAAGACCCTGCGCGAGGTGCTCCATTCCGGGGCGCTGTCGACGAAGCGGCTTCTCGATCTCGCCTACCAGATGGCGGACGGCCTCGCAAAGGCGCACGCGGCCGGCATTGTCCACCGGGACCTGAAGCCCGAGAACGTGATGATCACGAAGGACGGGGCCGTCAAGATCCTCGACTTCGGGCTCGCCAAGCTCCTGAAGCCCCAACAGGAGGAGACCTCGAACCTCCCGACGGCGCAGGCGACTCAGGTCGGTACGGTGCTCGGCACGATCGGCTACATGTCGCCCGAACAGGCGAGCGGCAAGCAACTCGACTTCCGTTCGGACCAGTTCGCGCTCGGCTCGATGTTCTACGAGATGTCGACGGGCAAGCGCGCCTTTCAGCGCGGGACGACGGCGGAGACGCTCACGGCGATCATCCGCGAAGAGACCGAGCCCGTCGCGCAGTTGAACGCAGGCGTCCCGGCGCCCTTCCGCTGGATCGTCGAGCGGTGCCTGCAGAAGGACCCGGAGGAGCGGTACGCGTCGACGCGCGACCTCGCCCGCGACGTTCGCGGCATCCGCGAGCATCTGTCCGAGGCGTCGGTGTCGGTCTCGGGCGAAGTGTCCGGCGGGCTTGCGGCGGCGCCCGTCACGCGCAAGCGCCCCCTCGCGCGGCCGCTCCTCGCGGGCGTCGCGATCCTGGCCGCGCTCGGCGCGGGAATGCTCCTTCAGAAGCGTCTCGTCAAAACGCTGCCGCCCTCGTACCAGCAGATCACCTTCGGCAGCGGCACCATCCGCGCCGCGCGCTTTGCCCCGGACGGACAGACGATCGTCTACAGCGCCGCCTGGGACGGCAGCCCGCTGAAGCTCTTTCTCAAGCACCCGTCCAGCCCCGACTCGCTCCCGCTCGAGCTGCCGAGCGCGAACTTGCTCTCGATCTCGCCGTCGGGCGAAATGGCGATCGCGATCGGCTGCCGCTCGAACCACCCGGGCGTCTGCGCCGGGACGCTCGCGCGCGCGGCCCTGACGGGTGGTTCGCCGCGCGACGTCGCCGAGGGCGTGCAGGAGGCCGACTGGGCGCCCGACGGCACCACGCTCATGATCGTGCGCGACGCGGCCGGGAAATCCCGCATCGAGTTTCCTCTCGGCAAGATCCTCTACGAGACCTCCGGCCACGTCAGCTACGCGCGCCTTTCGCCCAAGGGCGACCGCATCGCCTTTCTCGACCACCCGTTTCCGCTCGACGACGCGGGCACCGTCGCGGTCATCGACATGGCCGGCAAGAAGACGACGCTGACGGGCAAGTGGGCGAGCGAAGGGGGCCTGGCCTGGTCCGCCTCGGGCGACGAGGTCTGGTTCACCGCCACGGAGGCAGGCGCCAACCGCTCGCTCTGGGCGGTCACGCCGTCGAAGCATCTGCGCGTCGTGACCCGGGTGCCGGGCGGCCTGAAGCTTCACGACGTGGCCCGCAGCGGCCGCGTGCTGCTGACGCGCGAAAGCCCGCGCGTAGGAGTGCTCGCCGTGCTGCAGGGCGACACGCGCGAGCGCGATATGTCCTTTCTCGACTACTCCTTTGCGGCCGACCTCACCCCGGATGCCCGCACGCTCCTCTTCGACGAGGAAGGCGAGGCGGGCGGCGCGAACTACACGGTCTTCCTTCGCAAGTCCGACCGCTCGCCCGTCGTGCGCCTCGGCGAAGGCAACGCGATGGCCATCTCGCCGGACGGCAAGTGGGCCCTCTCGATGCTGCCGATTCCAAATTCCCCCTTCATCCTCCTGCCGACCGGGACGGGGGAGCACAAGCAGCTGGCCGCCGGCGGTGTCAGCCCCGAGCAGGCCGCGACGTGGTTTCCGGACAGCCAGAACATCGTCTTCGCCGGCACCGAGCCGGGCCACCAGCTGCGGCTCTACGTCCAGCCCGTCGATGGCGGCGGCAAGCCGCGGCCGATATCGCCCGAGGGCATCGTGGCGGCGCTGCCCGGCTTCGCGGTGACGCCGGATGGCAAGTTCGTCGCCGCGATCGCCGCGGACCGCAAGGCGATGCTCTTTCCCGTCGACGGCGGACAGGCGCGCATCCTCTCAGGAGTGGAGGACGGCGAATTCCCGCTGCGCTTCTCGCCGGACGGCCGCCTGGTCTACGTGTGGAAGCGAGGGGACGTGCCGGCAAAGGTCACGCGCGTGGAGGTCGAGACCGGCCGGCGCGAGTCCTGGAAGGAGCTGATCCCCGCGGATCCCTCGGGCGTCGAGCGCATCTCGAACGTTCTCGTGACGCCGGACGGAAAGGGCTATGCGTACTGCTTCACGCGCCTGCTCTCCGACCTCTTCGTCGTCGAAGGGCTAAAATAATTGCGGGGTCTGACCCCCAAGGGGGTCTGACCCCAGGTGCCCTCTCTACTTCAGGTGCCGCATGGCTCTGAAGTAGAGTCTTCCCGCCATGATCGACGAGGGCAAGCCTTTCTCGCCGGCCTATCCGACGCTCGAGTCGCTTCGAATACTCGGCGAGATGTGGAACGCCTCGCCGTCGATGAAGCATTTCGGGGCGAATCTCGCATTCGAGCGCGTGGACCGCGTGCGCGCCGTCATCGACCCGGTCCAGGTCGTCCATCGCGGGGGCCTCGGCACGGATGCCGTGAACGGCGTCGTGCTCGCCGGGCTGTTCGACCTCGTGATCGGGACCGTCGGCTGGCTCACGCGCCCCGAAACGCGTTCGGCGACGGTGAACCTTTCGATGAGCTTTTTTCGTCCCACGCGTGGCGACCGGCTGGTTGCCGAGGCGCGACTCGTTCGTGCCGGACTGAACCTCGTCTTTGCGGCAGCCGAGATCTTCGACTCCGAGGGCCGCGTCACCGCGCGCTGCGACGGCACCTGCGCGGTTGCGCATACAAAATCTTAGCGGGGTCTGACCCCCGCAGGGGGTCTGACCCCAGGCGCTCTCTCCAGGCGCCTCTGCGCAGCTTGATCGCGCAGGGGGTCTGACCCCAGGCGCTCTCTCCAGGCGCCTCTGCCCAGATTGATCGCTCTACGGCGCCGTCGCCGACAGCAGCTTCGCCGCCGCCCGCACCTGCTCGGCCGCCTTCTCGATCACCGCTCCTGTCGCCGCGGCGCCGCGGTTGACGTCGTCCCAACGCTTCTGCTCGAGCGGCTCGCGCACCGCCGGAAGCGTCTTGACGCCGTAGCCCGTGTAGGCGCCGGGAGCGTAGATGTAGTGCTTGTACCAGGGACGCCCGGGCAGCCCGGCCTCGGAAGTCAGGCTGCGCTCGAACGCCCGCAGCGCGGCGTTCAGGGCGGCGAGGCGCTCGTGCGGGATCGGCGGCGCGCCCGGCAGGAATGCCGAGTCGAAGGCGCGCGCATAGGCGCCCGAGGCGGCCGTCAGGGAGTCTGAGGCGTTCTGCAGGGGCGAGAAGTCGAAGTGAGGCACGGGCGTCTCGGCCTTTGGCGCGACGAAGGGTTTCTTCGGATCGGCCAGCGCCCACGGCAGGTTCTCCTCGATCTGCCTGTTTTTCTCCTCGGCTTCCAGGCGCTTCGCATCCGCGAGCTCGCCGACCTCCTTCACGTACCGGGCGATCGCTGCGGCCGCCGCGCTGAAGTCGAGGGCCAGGACGTCGGCGTTGGCCAGGCGCAGCGTCAGTGTCCCGCCGGTTTGTGCAAGGGCGCGCGCGTACGCGAAGTCCGTGTCCGCGAAGCGCGAGTACCACGAAAAGCTGTCGTAGATGGAGTGGTAGACGCCGCCCTGGTCCTCGCCGCCGAAGCCGATGTTGAGCGATGCGATCCCGAGGTGCTGCAGGAACGGCGTGAAGTCCGACCCGGAACCGAGGGCCTCGATCTCCAAGCTGGCGCGGTCGCGCACGGTCTTGCGCCGCTCGGGCTTGTCCTCGTCGGCGATCTGCTTGAGCCGCGCCCGGGCGAGTACTGTCATCTTCTTCTCGGGGTCCTCGACCTGGGACGCCGCACCGCTGACGACCCCTTCGAGCGTCTGCGACCCTCCGACGTTCAGGAACCCGCGGCCGTTGCCGTCGGTGTTGATGTACGCGACCGCCTTGCTTCCAAGCTCGGCGGCGTGCGTCTCGGCCCATTCGGTCGAGCCGAGCAGCCCCTCCTCCTCACCGTCCCACGCGCAGAATACGATCGTGCGCTTGGGGCGCCAGCCGCGCTCGACGAGCGATCCCAGAGCGCGCGCCTCTTCGAGCATCGCGGAGAGGCCGCTGATGGGATCCTCGGCCCCGTTGACCCACGCGTCGTGGTGGTTGCCCCGGATCACCCACTCGTCCGGCCAGACGGAGCCCTCGATCTTCGCGACGACATCGCGCGCGGGCACGAGCTTCCAGTCGAAGACGAGCTTCAGATGGACTTTCGCCGGCCCGGGGCCGATACGGTAGGTGATGGGCAGCGCGCCGCGCCAGCCCTCGGGCGCGACCGGGCCCTCCAGCGCGGCGAGCAGAGGCTTCGCGTCGCCGTAGGAAATCGGAAGCACCGGGATCTTCGTGATGGTCTGGGCGTCCTTGCGGTCGAGGCGTTTGGCGCCTTCGACTGCGCCGATGCCCGGCGTCAGGGGGTCGCCCGAGTAGAGCGGCATGTCGGCAACGCTGCCGCGCTGCGCGCCCTGCTCGGGGCGGAAGGGCCCCGTCGGGTAGACCTCCCCTTGGAAGAACCCGTCGTCGCGGGGGTCCGAATAGATGATGCAGCCGACCGCGCCGTGCTCGGCCGCGACTTTCGGTTTGATTCCGCGCCAGCCGCCGCCGTAGCGGGCGATCACGATCTTGCCGCGCACGTCGACACCGAGCCGCTCGAGAGCCTCGTAGTCCGCCGGGACCCCGTAGTTGACGTAGACGAGCGGTGCCGTCGCCTCGCCATCGGTGGAGTAGGCGTTGTAGGTCGGCAGCTGCAGGGCCGTCTGGCTGCTCGTGGGATCTTCCTTGAGCGGAGTCTCGGCGAGCGAGGCGCGGAACTTCACGGGCTCGACGAGCTCGACGACGCGCTCCTTCGGGGTGGGGAAGAGCACGTCGAACGTCTCGATGTGCGCGTCGAGGCCCCACTCCTTGAACCGCGCCAGGATCCACTCGGCGTTCCTCGCACCCTCGGGGGATCCGAGGTTGTGGGGGGCGGCCGAGAGGCGGCGCATGGTCTCGCGCGCGACGGCCGGATCCGGCAGCGAGCGAAACTCGCGCTCGACTTTTTCCTGGGCCGCGACGCTCGCGGGGAAAAAGCCGCGAAGCGCGGGCGCTTCGGCGGGAATCGCGGGCGGCGCCGCCGGTGTCGCGGCAACGAAGAAGAGTGCGGGCACGAAACCGAGTCGAAACTGCATGGCGTTGCTCCTGAAAGGCGCGGCAAGCATAATTCCGTTGCCGCGCCGCCGCGCGCCGGTTAGAATCAGAGTGTTGAAAACCGGGACGGGGACCCTCCCCGCGGTCCCGGACGTTTCGGAGGGCCGATTGGCATTCGACCTCGCTCCGAACGCAGTTGCGCGGCGGCCGGCCCGGCCTGCCGCGATTCCTCTTCCGGCATGCGCGGCCTGAGGCTCGTCTCTTCGCAGCCCTGCCGCCGGTCAGACGACTGGCCGAGGAGCCTGCTGCTCGTGGCGCTGCTCTGCATTTTCCTCGGCGGCGTCGTCGTCGGCGCCGGCGGGCGCGATCTGGCGCAGGCGCCGCGCCCCGTGCGCGCCGTGTTTGCGAGCCTGCTCACGACCGGAGCGGTGCTCTTCGTGATCGGCCTCGCCCTGGCCGCCATCCGCAAAGGCAGAAAACGAGGACCGGCGCGCCTGTCCCTCGCCAGTCCCTCCGGAGGCACCGCCGTTGCTGCGCAGCGGCATTTCGGACAGGAGGAACGACGGTGAAAAATGACGACAACGTTGTCCCTTTTGATCCCATGAGGCGCGGAGGCATGGCCCGCCGCGGCGCGCCCGACAAGACCGAGATCCCAGCGCCTCCGGCCGTGGTGCTGGCGTGCCCCTCCTGCGCCTCGGAGCTGCGGCTCGAAGAGGAGTGGCTCGACGGTCAGGCCGAGCTTCTGTGCGGACGCTGCGATACGGAGATCTCGCTCGTCTCCGTGCGCCGCCGAAGCGGCACGAGCTCGTAGGCTTTGGGGTTCGTAGGGGCGGCCTTTGCGGCCGCCCGCGAGCGGGGATAAGCCCAGCCCCTGCGACCGATTTCGCGATCGCGACTTTCGCGACGGGACACGAATCGGGGCGCCCTCCGGGATCCGGCGTCGGCCGGCTTGTGCCGACAGACTAGAATCCCGGGTGCATCCATCCAATGACGCTGTCAACCGGCTCCCGCCTCGGCTCCTACGAGATTCTTTCGCTCCTCGGTGTGGGCGGAATGGGGGAGGTCTATCGCGCGCGCGATGCGAAGCTCGGGCGCGACGTCGCGATCAAGGTGCTTCCCGAGCGAGTCGCAGCGGATCCCGAGACGCTCGCGCGCTTCGAGCGAGAGGCGCGGGCGGTCGCATCGCTCTCGCACCCGAACATCCTGGCGATCTTCGACTTTGGAAGCCAGGACGGCGTCGCCTACGCGGTCACCGAGCTTCTCGAGGGCGAGACGCTCGCCGCCCGTCTGGCGCGGGGTCCCCTGCCGACCGAGCAGCTGGCGCGGGTCGGAACCGAGATGTGCGCGGCGCTGATGGCGGCGCACCGCAAGGGCCTCGTCCATCGGGACCTGAAGCCGGGCAACGTCATGCTGACGAAGTCCGGCGTCAAGCTGCTCGACTTCGGACTTGCGAAGGCGACCTCTCGCGTTCCGGGCCCGGAGGGTCTCACGACGGCGGCGACGGCGGCAGCCGACTTGACCCGCGACGGCGCGATCGTGGGGACCCTTTCCTACATGTCTCCGGAACAGCTCGAGGCAAGGCCGGTCGATTCGCGGACGGACATCTTTTCACTGGGCGCGACGCTGTACGAGATGGCGACGGGCACGAAAGCCTTCGAGGGGAAGAGCCAGGCGGCGGTGATCTCGGCGATCCTCACGAGCGAGCCGCCTCTTGTTTCCGCGATTCGGCCGATGAGCCCGCCGGCGCTCGATCGGCTCGTTAGGGCGTGTCTGGCGAAGGATCCCGATGAGCGGTGGCAGACGGCGCACGACGTCGGATTGCAGCTGGAGGCCTTGTCCAACCGAAGCACTTCGTCCCCTTCGGAAGTCGCGGTCGCGCCCCGCCGTCGCCGCGCACGGTGGCTGCCCTGGGGGATCGCCGTTCTGTCGATGGCAGCCGCGGTCCTCGCGCTCCTCCGAGCCGGGACATCGCGCGTGCAGCCCGCGCGGCCCATTCGCTTTGCGCTGACGCCGCCGGGCGGCAGGGCCTTCGTCTCGACGTTCGAGACCACGACGATCGCGGTCTCGCCCGACGGATTGCGGGTCGCCTACGTCACCTCCTCGTTCGCGTCGTCCGCCGCGCGACGCGGCATCGCCGCGCCCGGTCCGCAGGAAGGACCCGGGATCTGGATCCGGGAACTGTCCGCGCTCGAGGGCCGACCGGTCCCGGGGACCGAAGATGCTTCGTCGCTCTTCTGGTCTCCCGACGGCCGGTCGCTCGGCTTCTTCGCGGCGGGGAAGTTGAAGCGGGTCGATCTGTCGGGAGGCGCAGCGGTTCCGATCTGCGACGTGATGGCGGGGGGAGGCAAATCCGGAACCTGGGGAGCGAGCGGCGAGATCCTCTTCGCGAGCATCCAGGGAGCCGAAATCTACCGGGTGTCCGCGGCAGGCGGCGCGCCGACGAGCGTGATCAAACCGGATGCAGCGCATGGCGAAACGCGTCTCAACTGGCCGTCGTTCCTGCCGGACGGGAATCGCTTCCTCTACAACGTCCGGCTGCAGGACGGCAACGGAAAGCTGATGCTGGCGGAGCCGGGGAAGGCGCCGCGCGCGATTGCGCCAATGAGCTCCGCCGTGCAGTACGCCGGTCCCGGCTACCTCGTCTTCGTCCGGGAAGGCGCGCTGCTCGGGCAGCGGTTCGATGCGGAACGAGGACGACTCGAGGGCGACCCCTTCGCGATCGCCGAGCGCGTGGCCTACTTCTATTCGAGCGGGCAGGCGTCCTT
>JANMBR010000149.1:0-3385 GCA_031360505.1 Acidobacteriota bacterium | reverse complement strand
GAGCCGAAGCGGCCGCGCGAGAAGATCCCGCGCGGTTCGAGGTAGGCGTGGATCGTATCGAGCGACGCGTTTCGTTCGTTCGACGGAATCGGATACGAGTGCGCGGCGTGGATGAGAAAGACCGTCTCGATGAGCGGCAGGTCGGACGGCTGCAGAATGCCCTCGGCGACGAGGCCGTCCACGACCGCCTTGCCGAAATCGCCCTCGGGCAGTGGCTTGAACTTCGAATACGAGGTCTCGGTCAGGACCGAGAAGTACTTGCTCGTGTCGCCGCCCGGGACGATTTCGGGCGAATAGTTGGAGAGGTAGGTCATCCGGTAGAACGGGGTCTTCGGGTTCGGAAAGTAGATCCAGTTCTTGTCCGACGGCGACGGGCGCTTCAAGCCGACGCCGACGGAGAAGAGCCGGTTGAAAAGGAGCTTCTGCGCGGCTTCGCGCACCTCTTCGGGCGCGTGCTTCAGACGCGACACGAAGGCTTCGAGGGGAAGAGTCGTCAACAGCTTGTCGAACTGGCGGGTGGTCCCGTCGGAAAACTCGATCTCCCGCTTCTCCTCGTCCACCCCGATCGCGCGCTTGTGGTACCGCACGCGGTCGCCGATGAATGGCAGCACGCCCTTCCAGAGGCCGAGCGTACCCCCGTGGAGCGGATAGCCGAACTTCGCGTTCGGGCCCCATTCCGTCGCCTTCGGGACCACCGTCGCCTCGATGGCCTTTCGCCACTCGACGACCGACACGCGCTCGGCTATCCAGTAATAGCCCATCTCCTTCAAGGGCGTGGCCCAGACCTTGAAGTTGTACGGGTTCATGAAGTGCTTCGCGACGCCGGCGCCGAACTTCGCCAGGACCCACTCCTCGAAGTTCTTGAACGCCCGGTCCTTGTCGATCGTCTGGGACTCGACGAGGCCGATCAGGCACTCGAGCATCGCGCGCTCGGGCAGCGACGACAGGTGGTTCTGGAAGGGATACCGGACGTACTTATCCTCGAACTTGATCCAGCTTTCGCGATCGATCCAGCGGACACCATCGTTGCCAAGGACCTTGCCGAGGAACTCGTTGAAGTACTTGTAGCCGGAGAAAATGATGTGGCCCGAGACGTCCCAAGTCCATCCCTTCGGGTCGACGAAGCTGGTCGCGAGGCCGCCCACCTGCCCCGAGCGCTCGAAGATCTCGAACGCATCCTCGCCGCGCTCGCGCAGCCGGTACGCCGCGCCGAGGCCCGTGGGGCCCGCGCCCAGGATGACGATCCCGCCGCTCACTTGGGCTTCACCACGAGGCGGCGCAGCTGCTCCGCCTGACTCATCTCGGCGCGCAGGTCGAAGAGGTAACGGATGACCCGCCAGATCGTGCCGAGCATCTTGAACGGGCGATGGATCGACTGACCGGCCTCGCGCGGGAAGTGCTGGACGATGACTTCGGTGACCTTCCAGCCTGCAATCCGGCACCGGGCGTAGATCTCGTCGCCCACGAAGTTGATCCGGTGTTTGATCTCGATCCGCCGGGCCACGTCTTTGCGGAACGCGCGGCAGCCGGCGTTGATGTCGTGGAGCGGTGAACCCAGGATCCAGTGCGAGAGGATCCGCAAGCCGCGCGAGAGGATCAGGCGCCCGACGGGGTCGTGCCGCACCTTCTTCCAGCAGAACACGACGTCGTTGCCCTGGTCGATCGCCTCGAGGAATCGTGTCGCGTCGGCCATCGTGTGCTGGCCGTCGCCGTCGACGACCATGATCACCTCACCCGGCACGTTCTGCAGGGCCGTCTCCGTCGCGACCGCATAGCCCTTGTTGCCGTTGTGGTGCACGACGGAAATCCGCGGGTCCTTCTTTGCCAGCTCCTCGGCGATCTCACCCGTGCGGTCGCGGCTGCCGTCGTTGACGACGACCACGTGCCAGGTGAGCCCCGGAATCGCCGACAGCGACGCGACCGCTTCGGCGACCGTCTTCGCGATCAGCTCCTCCTCGTTGTACGCGAGGAACCCGACCCCGAGGCGCACCGGACGCTCGATGGGCGGAGCGCCGCCCTTCGGCCCCCCGACTTCCCGATCAGTGACCATAGATGATCCATCCTGCTGTTGCCACCCAGCCAATGACGAGGACCAGAAGCCACGAGTCGTCGACGAGGAGGGCCTGGGTGGGACTGCCCCCTCCCCCGCGGCGGTAGACGAGGTGCATGTATCGGGCCAGCCCGAGGACGACGAAGGGCACGGTGGCCGCGAGCGACTGGCCATAGTGGGCCGCGGTCGTTCCCAGGACGCTGTAGGCGCTGTAGGCCGATACGGTCGTGAGGCCCGTGACGATGAAGAGATAGTCCAGCCCCTCGGCGCGATACGCAGCGAGCGCCGGCCGGTGCTCGGAGGAGGAACGATGCCCCGCGTTGTGGAACTCCCACTGCCGCTTGCCCGCGACGAGGAAGAGTGCGAGCAGGTACGCGCAGATCAGGAGAAATTGCGAGGGCCGGACGCCTGCCAGCGCCGCGCCCGCGAGCGCCCGCAACGGCATGCCCGCAGCCACGATCAGGGCCTCGAGAAACGGGATCCGCTTGAGCAGCAGCGAGTAGGCGATCATCAAGGCGGCATAAGCGGCACACCACCGGCCGAAATCCGCGCGGAGCAGGAATGCGGCGGAAAGCCCCACGACTTCCAGCACGACGGCAGCAGCTACGGCCGTCGAAACGGCCAGCCGCCCGGACGCGAGCGGTCGGTGTCGCTTCTCGGGATGGGCGCGGTCGCGTTCCCGGTCCATCACGTCGTTGACCATGTAGATACCGCTCGCGATGGCGCTGAACACGAAGAACCCCGCCGCCGCGAGCAGCCACCCTCCGGGCGTGCCCAGGGCCCGGCCGAACAGAAACGGCAGGGGCAGGACGAGGTTCTTGATCCATTGCTTGGATCTGGCCGCAGCGACGAGGGCGGACACGGTGCTGCCGGAACCCGGCCTCTCGGCCGGCGTAGCTTCGCTCGACGACGTCGCCGCCATTTCGTTCATTTTAAACGATCTACGCCTCTTTGTCTCCCGCAGTCGCTTCCCGCGGCCGCTGTAGGATGCGATTGCGACGGGAGGATGCAGCCCATGAACGACCAGTACGTCGAGCGCGTGATCGACCTCACCGACCCGGCCCGCAACCGCATCCACAACATGACGCTCGACGAGGCCCGCGCGCGTCTGGCCAGCCGGATTCCCGACGCGGTGCGCGAGATCGACGGCTCCTTCGCTCTCGTCGCGCGGGACGGACGCCGCGTGATCCTCGCGCGATCCCTCGACCGGCCGCTGCGATACTTCCTGGCGAAGCAGGCGGCGGGGCCCGCGCTCGTCGTCTCCGATCGAATCGACGCCATCCACGCGTTTCTCAAGAGCGAGGGGCTCGACGGCCAGTTCCACCCGAGCTACAC
>JANMBR010000108.1:0-2607 GCA_031360505.1 Acidobacteriota bacterium | reverse complement strand
AGCGCGCAGATGTGCGGATGCGAGAACTGCGAGATCGTCTTCGCCTCGCGCTCGAAGCGCTGGCGGACCTCTTCGCTCGCCGAAAGATGGGCGGCGAGCACCTTCACCGCGACCGTGCGCTCGAGCCGCGTGTCGCGCGCCTTGTAGACCTCTCCCATCCCGCCCGCCCCGATCGGCGCGAGGATCTCGTAGGGGCCAAGACGTGTGCCAGCAGCAAGCGTCATCTCATTTTCCTAAAGCCGTGAACCAGTTCAGCACGACCGTCGTCGGCGTCATGGACTCGCGGCCGAGGGGCGCGACGAAGAGGAAGCGCTGGCCGTCGCCGGTGGGAACGAACTTGTTGCGCGCGTTGCCGATGTGCACGCGCCCCTGGAAGAGCGCCTGCGGGATGCCGGCCTGGAGCGTGTCGCCGCCGCGGATCTCGACGGACATGAGCTTCTGGTCGGCCCCCCGGTAGTAGAGTTCCTTGCCGTCGGCGCGCCAGTGCGGGTCCGTTCCCCCGGCGTTCGAGATCTGCCACTTGCCCCCCGGCCCGGGAAAGCTCTGCGCGTAGATCTCGTTGCGGCCGGACTCGTTCGACGTGTAGACGAGGAAGCGTCCATCGGGCGAGAGCGCCGGTGTGAGCTCGTTGAAGGACGCGGTGGCGAACGGGACGGGCTTGCGCTCGCCCGCCATCGGCAGAGAAAAGACGTCCCATCCCGTCTTCGGGGTGCGCCGGTACAAGGTGAGGAGACCGCCATCCGGTGAAAAGCTGACGGGAATCGAGAGCTCGTCGGCCCGGAGCACGAGCTTCTCGTCTCCCTGACCATTCGACGCCTTCTCGTAAATGCCGGCGGCCCCCTCCCGGTCCGAGTAGAAAACGATCGTCGCGCCGTCGGGCGACCAGAGCGCGGACGAGTTGTTTCCCGCGCCGAACGTCAGGCGCGAGTTCACGCCGCGGGCGAGGTCGCGGATCCACACGTCCTCCTTGCCCGCGCGCGCGTCCCGCAGGCCGAAGGCGAGGCGGTCGCCGGAGGCAGACAGGCTCGGCTCAGCGTAGTCGCCCGGATCGCCGAGCACGCCGAGCTCCTTGCCCGTTCGATCGACCCAGACCATCCGATTGCCCGACTCCCCCGTCCGATAGGCGAGCACGCCGTCGCGCGACACCGAGAACCGCGCAAGCCCCACGGCGTCCGTGCCGATCTGCTCGGCGAGAGGCACGGGCTCGCCGGTCGTCTTCATGGCCTTCGCGTCGAACGGCTGCGCGACGAGCGTCCGATCGCGCACGAACAGCAGGTAGCCCTGCGGCGCGTAGGTCAACATCGTCTGCGCCGGGGCGAACGCCTTCGTTTCGTTCGAGTCGAGCGAGCCGATCCGGTAGGCGCTCTCGTCCACCTTCTGGCTGATCGCCATGTAGATGAAGTGGCGCCCGTCGGGGAGAAACTCGGGCCAGCCGATCTGGACTTCCTTGCGCGCGGAGTCCTGCTTGACCGCCGGCAGCGGCGTTCCGCCCGCGGCCGACACGCGCTGGATCGGGTCGGCGCCCGTGCCGTCGAAGAGAATGAGGCCCTCGGGGCTCCACGTCCCGTCGGACCCGGTCGGAGCGTCGCAGATCTTGGTGGGCGGCCCGCCCGCGACGTCGACCTTTTTCAGCTTTCCGCCGGCAAAGAAGCCGATGAAACGGCTGTCGGGCGACCAGAAGGGGCGCGTCGTCCCCTCCGTTCCCGCCAGCGGCTGAGCGACGAGCGCGTTCAACGGCCGGACCCAGATCTGGTTCTTCCCCTCCGCGTCGGTGGCGTTGAACGCCAGGGTCTGCCCGTCGGGAGAAATACGCGGCGTGTCGATCGAGATGAGGTTCGGGGGAACGGGAACCTCGAACCGCACGAGGCGCGGCGGCTTCGGCGCGCGGCGCAAGTATCCGTACGTGGCGAGGACCGCGGCGACGATCGCGACCGCGGCGACGGCCCACGCGAGCTTCTCGCGGTTCTTGCGGCGCGTGACGACGGGCGCGGGCACGCCGGCCTGCGAGCCGCCCTCCGCGATCCATTCGAGTTGCAGCTTCGCGTCGTGCGCGGTCTGGAAACGGTCCTCGGGATCCTTGGCGAGGCAGGTCTTGACGACGCGATTCAAGGCCGGGGGGATCATCGGGGAGGCCTCGGTGACCGACGGCGGATCGTCGCGCAGGATCGAGCCGATCAGCGACGCCTGGCTCTTGCCCGTGAACGCCTTCTTGCCCGTCGCCATCTCGTACAGGACGGCGCCAAACGCGAAAATGTCGGAGCGGCCGTCCGCCTCGCCGCCCTCGAGCTGCTCGGGCGACATGTACTGGAACGTGCCGAGCACCGTGCCGCGCTCGGTCAGCGGCTGGCTCACCTGCGCTTCGGTCGCGAGCACCGACGCGCCCGAGACGGGCCGCGCGCCGGCCGCGGTGAGCGGCTTGGCCAGGCCGAAATCGAGGAGCTTCACCCCCGTCTTCGTGATCATGATGTTGCCGGGCTTGAGATCGCGGTGCACGATGCCTTGCCGGTGCGCCTTGTCGAGCGCGTCGGCGATCTCGATCCCGTAGCGCAGGATCTGCTCGGTCGGCAGCGCGCCCTTGCCGAGGCGGTCCGCGAGCGTCTCGCCTTC
>JANMBR010000071.1:0-1575 GCA_031360505.1 Acidobacteriota bacterium | reverse complement strand
ATGTAGTCGTCCGCGCCGATCTCGAAGCCGAGCAGCTTGTCGCGCTCTTCGACGCGCGCCGTCAGCATGATGATCGGCACCTTGCGCGTCTCGTCCGCGCGGCGCAGCTCCCGGCACAGCGCGAGGCCGTCGATGTCCGGCAGGTTCAGGTCGAGGATCACGAGGTCGAAGGGCTTCTCCTGGAGCGCCGCCAGCGCCGCGAGACCAGAGACGTAGTGCTCGACCTGGTAGCGCTTCTCCTTGCGCAGGTTCAGCCGGATCGTGTACGCGATGTCGGCGTCGTCCTCGATGAGCGCGATGCGCTTCATCGAGCCCGTGTGGGCCTCGCTGCGCGGAGTCGCCGCCCCGTCCTTACCCTTGGAAACCATGGCCTTCATTGTGGACCTTTCCCGGTGTGACGTCCGGCCTACCCGAATCGCCCGGTAATGTAGTCCTCGGTGATCTTCTGTCCGGGGTTGGTGAAGATCTTCTCGGTGCGGTCGTGCTCGACGAGGCGCCCGAGCATGAAGAACGCGGTGGACTCGGAGACGCGCGCCGCCTGCTGCATGTTGTGCGTGACAATGACGATCGTGAAATCGACCTTCAGCTCGTGGATCAGCTCCTCGACCTTCGCCGTGGCGATCGGATCGAGCGCCGAGCACGGCTCGTCCATGAGCAGAACCTCCGGCTCGACCGCGAGGGCCCGCGCGATGCACAGCCGCTGCTGCTGGCCGCCGGAGAGTCCCATGGCGGAGGTGTCGAGGCGGTCCTTGACCTCTTCCCAGAGGGCAGAGCGGCGCAGCGCCTTCTCGACGCGTTCGGGCATCTCGGAGCGGGAGCAGAGGCCGTTGATCTTGAGGCCGTATGCAACGTTGTCGAAGATCGACTTCGGAAACGGGTTCGACTTCTGGAACACCATGCCGACGCGGCGGCGCAGGTCGACGACGTCCATTCCGGCGGCGTAGATGTCGCGGCCGTCGAGCAGGACTTCTCCCTCGACGCGCGTGTCGGGAATGATGTCGTTCATCCGGTTCAGGCAGCGCAGGTAGGTGGACTTTCCGCAGCCCGACGGGCCAATGAAGGCCGTCACCGTCTTCTCCGGGATCTGGAGCGAGATGTCCCAGAGCGCCTGCTTGGGTCCGTAGGAGAAGCTCAGCTTGCGCGACTCCATGCGCAACTTGCGGCCCTTCGTCGCGGGGCTCTCCGGACGCCCGTCCCGGCCGGAAATCGGGGCCGCGGTGCGCGGCTCTGCGGGAACTTCCACGCTGGCCTCCAGTGTATCGCTCATGTCCGATGCATCCTCTCGAGTCTCCGGGTCACGACCCGCGCCAGCACGGAAAAGATGAAGACGAAACCGACGAGCACGAGAGCACCCGCCCAGGCCTGGCGGTGCCAGTCCTCGTAGGGAGCGACGGCGTACGTGTAGATCTGGACCGGCAGCGACGAGATCGGCTGGTCGAGTCGGGCCGAAAAGAAGCGGTTGTTGAACGCCGTGAAGAGTAGCGGCGCCGTTTCTCCGGCGATGCGCGCAAGGGCCACGAGGATGCCCGTCATGATGCCCGGCAGCGCCGCCGGCACCATGACCGAGAAGGCCGC
>JANMBR010000048.1:0-1871 GCA_031360505.1 Acidobacteriota bacterium | reverse complement strand
TGGGCGCACGGCTGGTGGCTGCGCGACGCGAAGAAGGTCTCCAAGTCCGTCGGCAACGTGGTGCGGCCCGATCAGCTCGTCGCGGATTTCGGAGCGGACGCCCTGCGCTATTTCCTGATGCGCGAGATGGCCTTCGGCCAGGACGCGAACTTCTCGGACGAGGCGTTCCTGACCCGCTACAACGCCGACCTCGCCAACGACCTTGGCAACACGGTCTCCCGGGTCGCGGCGCTGTGCCGGCAGTCCTTCGGCGGCACGCCGAACGAGGCGTGCACGGATAACGAGGTCCACGCCGCGTTCTCGGCGGTCGAGGCCGAGTGGCGCGCCGCGATGAGGGAGTGCCAGTTCAACCGTGCCCTCGAGGCGGTATGGAGACTGCTGACGGCGATCAATGGCTTCGTCGTCTCGCGCGAGCCCTGGAAGATCCGGAAGGAAGAGGGCCCGGGCTCGGCCCGTCTCAACCGCGTCCTCTACGCGGCCGCCGAGGGAGTGCGGCTCTCGGCCGTGATGCTCTCGCCCTTCATCCCGGTCACGAGCCGGAAGATCTTCGAGACCTTTGCGCTCCCGGCCGCCGACCCTCTGGCCGCGGAGCTCGGCTGGGGCAAGCTGCCCCTCGCGACCCCAATGCCCGAGGCTCCCGCGCTCTTTCCGCGCGTCGATGCCGCCACTTACTTCAAGGAGAAGGACACCCCCATGAACGAACCCGTGAATCCGACCCCCCCGGCAGCCCCCGCGGCCGCACCAGCCACTGCCGCTGCTGCGACAATCGCCCCCGCCGCCCCGGCCGACGACCGCATCTCGATCGAGGACTTCCAGAAAATCCGCCTGCGCACGGCGAAAATCGTCGCCGCCGAGCGCGTTCCGAAGTCGAACAGGCTGATGCGGCTCGAGGTCGATCTCGGCGACGAGCGCCGCCAGATCGTTGCCGGTATCGCCGCGCAGTACGAGCCGGAGGCCCTGATCGGCCGCAACGTCGTCGTCGTCGCGAACCTGAAGCCGGCGAAGCTGATGGGTGTCGAGTCCAACGGCATGGTGCTTGCGGCCTCGGTCGGGGACGCCGGTGTTCCGGTGTTGCTCGATATCCCCGCGGACGTTCTACCCGGCAGCAAGGTCAAGTAGCTTGCTCGCCGATTCCCACTGTCACCTGCAGATGGGAGACGGCGCCGACGAGCTCATCGCCCGCGCCCGCGCCGCCGGTGTGTCCCGGTTCCTGGTGCCGGGGACGACGCTCGTCGATTCGGCCGCAGCGGCCGAGCTTGCCGCGCAGCGCGAGGGCGTCTTCGCCGCCGTCGGCGTCCACCCCCACGAGGCGAAGGACTTCGAACCCGCCCGCGACGGCGCCGCGTTCGAGGCGCTCGCGCGACTCCCGAAGGTCGCGGCGATCGGCGAGATCGGCCTCGACTTCCACTACGACCACTCGCCGCGGGACAAGCAGATCGAGGTCCTCGACTGGATGCTCGATTGCGCGCAGAGGCTTTCGCTCCCCGTCCTGCTCCACAACCGCGAAAGCGGTGCCGAGATGCTCGCGGTCCTCGCTCGCCGCGGGGCGCGGGAGCGGGCCGGAGTCTTTCACTCCTTCACCGAGGACGCGGCTTACGGAGCGAGAGCGCTCGATCTCGGCTACCTCGTGTCTTTCTCCGGGATGATCACTTTCCGCGCCGCGGAGAACATCCGCTCGGCGGCTGCCGGCCTGCCGCTCGACGCGATGCTCGTCGAGACGGACACGCCGTTTCTCTCTCCGGTGCCGCACCGCGGCAAGCCCTGCGAGCCCGCCTTCGTCGTCGAGACGGCGAAGAAGCTCGCCGAGGTCAAGGGCGTCGACCTCGCAGCCGTCGCGGCCGCCACCACCGCCAACTTCGACCGCCTGTTCT
>JANMBR010000031.1:0-10126 GCA_031360505.1 Acidobacteriota bacterium | reverse complement strand
CACGACCTGCCCGGCATGACGCGGGACGTCCTCGAGTCCGAGGCGAAGCTTTCGGACGGCCGCTCGTACCTGCTCTCGGACACGGGAGGCTACGACCCCGGAGGCAAGGAGAAGATCCCGGCGGCCGTGCGCGACAAGGCCGTGGCGGCGATCCAGGGCGCGGACCTCGTGTTCCTGGTCATGGACGCGTCGGCCGGCGTGCTGCCCGGGGATCGCGCGGCGGCGCGCATGATCCGCGAGGCCGGTCGGGAGTGCGTCGTCGTGGCCAACAAGATCGATCGCCGCGCCGGGAGCGAAGGCGAGGGCGAGGCCTGGGAGCTCGGGTTTCCCGAAGTGTACGGCGTCTCGGCCGAGCACGACATCGGCGTGGACGACCTGCAGACTGTGATCTCGGAGCGGCTGACGAGCTCGGGCGGCACCGGTGAGTCGCGCGAAGAGACCGACGGTCCCGGCCACGAGATTGCGCTCGCGGTCGTGGGGCGTCCCAACGTCGGGAAGTCGTCGCTCGTCAACGCGCTGCTCGGCGAGGACCGGGCGATCGTGTCGGAGATCGCGGGAACGACGCGCGATTCGGTGGATGCGCGCATCGAGGCCGTGGGTCGGCGGTTCCGCCTCGTCGACACAGCCGGCATCCGGCGCCGCGGCAAGACGGAGCAGGGTCCCGAGGTCCTGTCGGTTCTGCAGGCGAGGAAGCGGATCGAGGAGTGCGACGTCGCGATGCTCGTCGTGGACGCGAGCGAGGGTCCCACGGGCCAGGACGCAAGCGTGGCCAACTTCGCCGTCGAGGCGGGGCGGGGACTGATCCTCGTGGCCAACAAGTGGGATGTGGCGGCGGATCGCGAGACCGGGACGGCCGAAGACTTTCAGATGGCGCTGGCGTCGCAGATCCCGTTCGCGCGCCACGCGCCCGTGATCCTGACCTCGGCGAAGACGGGCCGCGGGATTTCCCGGATTCTCAAGACCGCCGCGCAGGTGGCCGAGAACCGCCATCGCCGCATCTCGACGGGGGAGCTCAATCGGGTCCTGGGCCGGGCACTGCGGGACAAGGCGCCCCGCTCGGCCTCGGGCCGGACCCTCAAGGTTTTCTACGTTGCGCAGACGGGGGTCGCGCCGCCGACCTTCGCCCTCGTGGCCAGCCGCGCCGAACCGCTGCACTTTTCGGAGGAGAGGCGCATCGACAACCTGATCCGCGAGGGGGCCGACTTCGCCGGGGCCCCCATCCGCATCCTCGTTCGCGAGCGCTCGGGCCGCCGCGATCAGGAAACCCGCGGCCGTTCAAAGTCTTCCCAACGCAAGCCCCGTTCGGGGTAGATTACGGCCGTGGCGAAGGTGGAGGCTGAGGTCTACAGGCCCGCCGAGGCGTGCCGCATCGCGGAAGTGGCGCCCTATGTTTTGCGCTACTGGGAGACCGAGTTCCCCTCGCTCTCGGAGGGCAAGGACAGGGGCGCGACGAAGCTCTACACCGCGCGCGACGTCAAGATGATCTCGCGCATCCGGGAACTGCTCTACGACGAGGGCTTCACGGTCGCCGGCGCCAAGAAGCGGCTGGAGGCCGAGATCGTGGAGGGGCGCTTCGACGGCAGCCTCGCTCCGGCGCCCCCCGTTTCCGAGCAGCGCAAGGCAGGAGCCGCGGCGGCCGCCCGCAAGGCCGAGCCTCCGCACCGAGAGGCGGCGCTCCCGCCGCTGCTGCGCGTGGCGGCGTCCGAGAGGGTTGCCGACTCCGCGAAACCGTCAGCCTCCGCGAATTCCCCAGGCTTCGACCGCAAGGTCGTGCTGAGGGAGCTCAAGGACATCGTGAAGCTGCTCGAGCGCAGTGGCAAACGCGGTTGATGGCGTGGCTTGACAGCGCGATCCCCCGGCCATAGCGTTAAGGAAAACTGACGACACCAAGGAGATGGCAATGAGAAAGCCCATGGTCCGCCTGTTCGCGGTGCTCGCCTTTGCCTGGCTTGCATGCATTCCGCTGTGCGCTCAGACGACGGGAAGCATTCGCGGCGAGGTGGAAACGGGCGGAACCCCGCTGCCCGGTGTTACCGTCGAAGCGCGGAGCCCGAACCTCCAGGGGGTTCGCAGCTCGGTGACCGACGGGGAGGGGCGTTTCAACCTCACCCTGCTTCCGCCCGGAAGCTACACGGTGACCGCGACCCTCGACGGCTTCGCTCCGAGGAGACAGACGATCCAGCTCGGCCTGAGCCAGGCCGCCGTGATCCGCGTCGAGCTGCTCGCAGCGACGACCGCCGAGGTGACGGTGACGGCGCAGGCCGCGACGGTGGAGACCGAGTCCAACACGGTGGGTCGCAACCTGGACGCGAAAGCATTTCAGGCGCTGCCGACCGGACGCAACTACGCCTCGGTGGCGCAGCTGGCGAGCGGCGTGAACACCGACAACTCGGACGTCCGCCAGACCTCGATCACGGTCTACGGCGCCACGGGCCTCGAGAACAACTACCTCGTGGACGGGGCCAACACGACGGGCGCCGAGATCGGAAACCAGGGCAAGGTCCTGAACTTCGAGTTTATCCAGGAGGTGGAGCTCAAGACGGGCGGCTACGAGGCGGAATACACCGGCGCCCAGGGCGGTATCCTGAACGTGATCACGAAGTCTGGCGGCAACGCCTTTCACGGCGATGCGTTCGGCTACTTCGACAACGACAGCCTCCAGGCGACCAACCAGCACCTCGACGAAGTGACGGCGCAGGGGATTCCCATCGGCTTCACGAGGTCGGACTACGGTGCCGACATCGGCGGATTCGTCCTGAAGGACGCACTCTGGTTTTTCGCCGCATACGACCACGTGAAGAACACTCTCCAGCGACAGGTGACGACCGGGCCCGAGGCCGGGGCGGACACGCAAGTCGATACTTCCAGCAACCTGTTCTCGGGCAAGCTCACGTGGAACATCGCCCAGGGACAGACGCTCATCGGCAGCGTCTTCGGCGACCCCACAGACGATGTCGGCGCCGTCGGGCCCGTCATCGGGCCGCCGACGACCTACCTCGGAACCGTGACGGTGGGAGGCACCGACTTCGGCGTCCGCTACCAGGGGATCGTCGGGCCGAAGTGGCTCGTGACTGGCCAGTTCGCCTACCACCGGGAGAACGTCGATACGCTGCCGGGGCCTGGCGGGGACCAGATCTACTACACGGACAACACTTCGGACGTCGTCACGGCCACCGGCGGCTTCGGCGGCGCGGACGGGAACGGTCAGTTGGCCTCGAAGCAGTTCACGCGCTACGACTACCTGGCCGACGCAAGCTATTACCTTGGCAATCACGACCTCAAGGCCGGGGCTGGCTTCCAGCGCGTGAATGCCAACGTCCTCCGAACCTACAGTGGCGGACAGCTCGTCTCCATCCTGTCGCCGTTCGCGGACGATCCGCAGCAGCGCCTGGTGTACTCGCACCAGTTTTTCGCCTCCGCGGACTCGACGATCGACAACGCTTCCCCGGCCCCGGTCATCGCGACTCCGCACAACGACATGCTGGCGGCGTTCGTCCAGGACCGCTGGAGCGTCCTCCAGAATCTGACCATCAATGCGGGCGTGCGATGGGAGCAGCAGCGGATCGTGGGCCTCAACGACGTGACCTTCATCAACGTCGACCACTTTTCTCCGCGCGTGGGCGTCACCTGGGATTTTCTGAAGGACGGCAGGAGCAAGGCTTACGCCTCGTACAGCCAGTTCGTCCCGATCATTCCGATCGACATGAACATCCGATCGTTGAACGGAGAGCGCGACGGCTCGACGTTCAATTTCTCGCCGACCGACTTCAACTGCGACCCGGCGGCGGACACGCCGGATACGCCCTGCGAGATCCGCGGAACGGCGACCGACGCCATCGACCCGAACATCGCCTCGCCGTTCTCCGACGAGATCCTGGCGGGCGTTCAGATGCAGGTCGGGCGCGACTGGGCGTTTGGCGTCAAGGGCATCTACAGGAGCATCCGCCGTGTGCTGGAAGATACGTACATCCCGGCCATCGACAACTACGCTTTTTTCAATCCCGGATCGAGCGTTCTGGCGCCCGAGTTTGCTCCCGGCAAGCGGTACTTCCGCGGCGTCGAGTTCACTGCGCAGAAGAACCTTTCGGATCACTGGGCGCTTTACGCGAGCTACCTTTACGGGACGCTCGAGGGCAACTTCGACGGCTATTTCCGGGCCATCGGCGGGTTTTTCGCCCGGAACCCGAGCATTACGGACGACTTTGACTACCCGGAATTTCAGGTCAACGCGTATGGAAATCTCACGCTCGACCGGAGGAGCCAGGCCAAGCTCCAGGCCTCCTACGTCTTTCCGTTCGGACTGACGTGTTCTGCGTCCGGCTTCTACCAGACCGGCACGCCGCTGTCGCGGGTCGGGTGGTGGAACGGCTACGCCGGACCCGAGCTCTTCATCAATCAGCGGGGCAGCGACGGCCGCGCGCCAGATACGTACGAAGTCGACCTGCAGGCCGACTACGGGCTTCAGCTCGGGCCGGTTACGGTGCACGTGCTGGCGAGCCTTTTCAATACCCTCGACCGACAGCAGGTCCTCGAGGTGGATCAGATCTGGGCCTTCGATCAGGCGGACAACGGTCTGTCGCAGCCGACCAACGCGCACTATGGCCAGGGGAATACGTTCCAGCAGCCGAGAACCCTCCGGCTGGGCATACGCGTGAGCTTCTAGTGTTCTGTCTCCGAAGTTTCGCGAGCGCCCATTTCGGCTTCTTGCAGCCACCGTGGCTCTCGCCCTTCGGGCCTGATTGCATTGTTCGAGCGACGAGATGGGTATCGTGAGTTCTGTGACAGGACGCTAGCCGCGGCTTTGTAGGGACGGGCTGCCTCACCCTTGGACGGCCCGGGGGCCGCCCCTACGGCCGAATGCGCATAGGGATGCCAAGCGAATCCAGCGTCGAGATCCGGGGCTTGACCAAGCGTTTCGCGGGTGTGACCGCGGTCGACGCGGTCTCTCTCGACATTCGGCGCGGCGAGTTCTTCTCCCTGCTCGGGCCCTCGGGCTGCGGCAAGACGACGCTCTTGCGCATGATCGGCGGGTTCGAGCTGCCGAGCGACGGCTCGATCCTCATCAACGGCGTCGACATGACGTTCGCCGCGCCCTACGAGCGGCCCGTGAACATGGTCTTCCAGCACTACGCGCTCTTTCCGCACCTGACGGTCGAGGAGAACGTGGCCTTCGGGATGCGATACAAGGGCACGCCGAAGGCGCAGGAAGGCAAGCGGGTGGCCGACGTGCTCGCCCTGGTCCAACTCACGGGCTTCGAGAAGCGGCACCCGCCGCAGCTCTCGGGGGGACAGCGGCAGCGCGTGGCGCTGGCCCGGGCGCTTGCGCTCGAGCCCGAGGTGCTCCTGCTCGACGAGCCCCTCGGCGCCCTCGACCAGAAGCTGCGCAAGGAGGTGCAGGTGCAGTTGAAGCACCTGCAGCGTTCGCTCGGCATCACGTTCATCTTCGTGACGCACGACCAGGAGGAAGCGCTGACGATGAGCGACCGGATCGCGGTCATGAGCCGCGGCAGGGTCGAGCAGGTGGACGAGTCCGCTCGCGTGTTCGAGAAACCGGCCACCGAGTTCGTCGCCAACTTCATGGGGGCCTCGAACTTCTTTGCTGCCCGCGTGAGCGAGGCCGTCAACGGGACCGTCGCACTCACCTTGAAGGCCGGGGGCGGCGTGCGGCTGCCCTCGGAGGGCATCCCGTACCGGGTCGGCGAGGACGTCCGGTTCGTCGTGCGCCCGGAGAAGCTCGATCTGCGCGGCCGGGACCTCTCGGCGCACGGCGTGCCGTCGCTGCCCGTCACGGTCGAGGACCGGGTCTACCAGGGCGTGAGCACGGTCTGGATCGTGCGCGACGGCGCGGATGAGCGGTTCTTCGTCTACGAGCAGAACGAGAAGCCGTTCGAGGAAGCGTCGAAGTTCAAGGTCGGCGGCCGCGCGTTTCTGTGCTGGAACGCCAAGCACGCGGTCGTGATCCGCGGCGGAGCTCCGGACAAATGAAACGGGGCGCCCCGGGGCGGGCGGCCTATCTCCTGGTCCTTCCCACCTGGGCCACACTCGGCGTTTTCTTCCTGCTCCCGCTCGGCATTCTGTTTCTCGTCAGCTTCGGCCAGCGCGCCACCTACGGGGGACTGAAGCCGATCGAGGACCTTGGGCTGTACATTTCCTCGGGCAAGTTCCTGGCGAACTACGCGCGTTCGTTCCACCCGATCTACCTGCAGATTTGCTGGCGGTCGATCTGGATGGCCACCGTGACGACCGTGCTGTGCCTGGCGATGAGTTACCCGATCGCGTACTACATCGCCGTCAAGGCTCCGGCAGGGCGGCGCAACCTGCTGCTCGGCCTCGTCGTCGTGCCGTTCTGGACGAGTTTCCTGATCCGCACGTACGCATGGATGTTCCTGCTGCGCACGGAGGGGCTCGTCAACCGCGCCCTGCTCGGGGCCGGGCTCGTCGCGCACCCCGTGGAGTTGCTCTACAACAACTTCGCGGTGCTGATCGGCCTCGTCTACGGCGAGCTGCCATTCATGATCCTTCCGCTCTTCGCCTCGCTCGAGAAGCTGGACCTGTCGCTGCTCGAGGCCTCGCAGGATCTCGGGGCGGGCCGCGCCTCGACCTTCCGACGGGTGACCGTGCCCCTCACGATGCCCGGGATCGTGGCTGGAGTCATCCTGGTGTTCGTCCCGAGCCTCGGGCAGTTCATCGTGTCGGACCTGCTGGGCGGCGCCAAGACGATCCTCGCGGGCAACCTCATCCAGAATCAGTTCGCCGTGGCGCGCAACAAGCCATTCGGAGCCGCGGTGGCTTTCGAGCTGACGGCTGCCGTGCTGGCGCTGCTCTTCGCCTACACGCTCTACACGAAGCGCAAGGGACAGGACGTGCTGCTGTGAGCGGGAAGGGCCGCTGGCTCGCGGGGTACGCGTGGCTCGTGTACGCGTTTCTCTAT
Source organism: Acidobacteriota bacterium (assembly GCA_031360505.1). Taxonomy (GTDB): domain Bacteria; phylum Acidobacteriota; class Thermoanaerobaculia; order UBA5066; family Gp7-AA6; genus DAHUXD01. The sequence goes on along the minus strand of JANMBR010000031.1, from coordinate 3,195 downwards.
GCGCCGATCGCGATCCTGATCGTCTTCTCGTTCAACCGGGCAACGCAGACGGCCGTGTGGGAGGGCGGGACGCTCGACTGGTACCGCAACCTCGCCCACAACGACCTGATCCTCGCTTCGGTCAAGAACAGCCTCATCGTCGGCGTCGTCTCGACCGCCATCGCGACGGTGTTCGGAACGCTCGTGGCGCTCGCGCTCGGGCGCTACGAGTTCAAGGGCTCGGGATTCACGAAGAGCCTGCTCTACCTGCCGATCATCATTCCCGAGATCGTCATCGGGGCGGCGCTCGTGACCTTCTTCGGTGCCGTGGCGCTGCACCTCTCGCTCTGGACGGTCGTGCTGGCGCACGTGGTCTTTTCCGTGTCCTACGTCGCGATCGTCGTCCGAGCGCGGCTGTCGGGCTTCGACCGCTCGCTCGAGGAGGCGGCGCTCGACCTCGGGGCGCGGCCCGTCCAGACGTTCTGGCGCGTGACGCTGCCGCTGATCGCGCCGGGAATCGTCGCGGGGGCGCTCCTGTGCTTCACCATCTCGATCGACGATTACGTGATCACGTCCTTCGTCGCGGGCGTCGGGGCGACGACGCTGCCGCTCCAGATCTACTCGATGCTCAAGGTCGGCGTGACGCCCGAAGTCAACGCGGTGTCGACGCTGCTCCTCGCGGTGACGGTGGTGCTGATCGTGATTGCCCAGCGGCTGCAGCAGCCGCCGGGGGAGCGGGGAGAGACGTCCTGAGCCGGCTGCGGGCTGTCGCGGTGGCGCTGCTCGTGTCCGTCGTCGCCGCCGCGGGGTGCGGTCCCGGCCGGGACGAACCGCCGTATCCCGGCCCCGGCGAGAAGAAGCTCAACGTCTACATCTGGTCGGAGTACCTCCCCAGGGAGGTCATCGACGAGTTCAAGCGCCGCACCGGCATCGAGGTGCATTACGACCTGTACGACTCGAACGAGCCCGTCCTCGAGAAGCTGCAGTCGGGGGTCGCCGACTACGACCTCGTGGTGCCATCGGACTACATGGTGCGGATCCTCGTCCACCTGAAGCTGCTGCGGCCGCTCGACCGCGGCAAGCTCAAGAACTTCGGCAACCTCGACCCGCGCTTCCTGGACAGGCAGTTCGATCCCAGGAACGCCTATTCGCTGCCCTACGTGTGGGGAACGACGGGCTACGGCTTCAACCGGGATCGGGCCGGCCGCTCGCCCGACACCTGGGCGCCCCTGTTCGATCCGGCAAACAAGGGGCAGATCCTGATGCTCGACGACATGCGCGAGTGCTTCGCGGCCGCGCTGAAGTTCCAGGGGCAGTCCCTGAACTCGACGGACCCGGGCGTCTTGAAGCGCGCGGCGGACCTGCTCAAGAAGCAGAAGGACCTGGTGAAGACCTACAACAGCGGCGACTACGAGAACATCCTGGCCGCGGGCGACGTGTCGTACGCGCACGGTTACAACGGCCAGCTCGCCAAGCTGGCAGCAAAGGAGCCCCGGAAGTTCGGTTTCGTGCTGCCGAAGGAAGGGGCGACGTTCTGGATGGACAGCGTGTGCATCCCCGCCCGGGCCCGCAACATCGAGGCGATCTACGCCTTCCTCGACTTCATCCTGGAACCCGAGGTCAGCGCGAAGATCGTCAACGGCATCAGTTACGCCAGCGCCAACGTGCCGGCGCGCAAGTTCATCCGCCCCGAGATACTGAACGATCCGGCGATCTACCCCTCGGAAGAGGCGCTCGCCAAGTGCGAATTCATCGAAGACATCGGGGAGGCGACTTCCATCCTCGACGAGTACTGGACGGAAATCAAGGCGCAGTAGGATAGTCAAAAAGGAGCCGCGACTTCATGAAGAGCTACAAGAACTTCGTCAATGGCCAGATGGTGGACGCCGTCGAGGGCCTGTCCGAGTCGATCATCAGCCCGGTCAACGAAGAGGTGATCGGCCGCGTGCCCAAATGCGGCGAGAAGGACGTGGACCGCGCGGTGGACGCCGCCGCCGCGGCTTTCGAGACGTGGCAGGACACGACGCCGGGCGAACGCAGCCTGATGCTCCTGAAACTTGCCGACAGGATCGAACAGAATGCCGAGGAGCTCGCGGTCCTCGAAGCCGAGAACGTGGGCAAGCCGATCGGGCTCGCGCGCTCGGAAGTGCCTTTCATGGTGGACAACCTGCGCTTCTTCGCGGGCGCCTGCCGGTGCATGGAAGGCAAGGCCGCAGGCGAGTACCTCGCCGGCTACACGAGCATGATCCGGCGCGAGCCGGTGGGGGTGGTCGGCTCGATCGCTCCCTGGAATTACCCCCTCATGATGGCGGTCTGGAAGGTCGGGCCGGCGCTCGCGGCGGGCAATACGGTGATCCTGAAGCCGTCGGAGCAGACTCCACTGACGTCGCTGCGGCTGATGGAGCTGGCCGGCGACATTTTTCCGCCAGGGGTGTTGAACGTCATCACGGGGCACGGCGAGCCCGTCGGGGCCGGGATCGTACGGCATCCGAAGGTCAACATGGTCTCGCTGACGGGCGACGTCGCGACGGGCAAGGAGATCGCCCGCACGGCGGCCGCGTCCTTGAAGAAGGTCCACCTCGAGCTCGGCGGAAAGGCTCCCGTCCTGATTTTCGACGACGCAGATATGGACCTCGTGATTCCGGGCATCAAGGTCGCGGGTTTTGCCAATAGCGGGCAGGACTGCACCGCAGCTTGCCGCATCTACGCCAGCGAGCTCGTCTACGACAAGCTCCTTTCCGAGCTCGTGCCGGCCGTCCAGTCGCTCCAGATGGGCGACATCAAGGACGAGAACACCAGCATGGGGCCGGTCATCTCAGCCGAGCACCGCAAGCGCGTCGGCGGGTTCCTCGATCGAGCCAAGGCGACCGGCCACGTCCGGGTGCTGACGGGAGGAGGGGCGGGGGATGGCAAGGGCTTCTGGTTCCCGCCCACCATCGTGGCGGACGCGCGGCAAACCGACGAGATCGTCCGGAAAGAGATCTTCGGCCCCGTCATCACCGTCACGCGATTCAAAGGCGACGACGAAGCGATCCGCTGGGCCAACGACGTGGACTACGGCCTCTCGGCCTCGGTTTGGACGACCAACGTGAACCGGGCGCTGAATGCCGCGCGCAAGCTGCGGTTCGGCACGGTCTGGATCAACGATCACCTGCCGCTCGTCTCCGAGATGCCCCACGGCGGCTACAAGCAGTCCGGCTACGGCAAGGACATGTC
>JANMBR010000010.1:0-2473 GCA_031360505.1 Acidobacteriota bacterium | reverse complement strand
GCGTCCGTCGCGCAGCACCGTGACGCGATTGGCCAGCCGGCGCACCTCGTCGAGCTTGTGGGAGATGTAGACGACCGCCACGCCGCGCTCGCACAGCCGCCGCACGAGACGCTCGAGCCGGCCGGCCTCCTCCGCGCCGAGGCAAGCCGTCGGCTCGTCCATGATGATCAGGCGCGCGTCGAGCGAGAGCGCGCGAGCGATCGCGACGAGCTGGCGTTGGCCGGCTTCGAGATGCTCGATCGTTTCCGCCGGACGCACATGCGTTTCCCCGACGGCCGCGAGCTCGGCAGCAGCGCGGCGAGTGAGCTCTCCGACGTCGATCAAGCCGAGCGTGGTTCGTGGCTCACGCCCCAGATAGATGTTTTCTGCGGCCGAAAGGGTCGAGACGAGCTGCAGCTCCTGCGGAATCACCGCGATGCCGTTCTCCATGGCCTCCCGCGGCGTTGCGAGTCGACGCAGGCTTCCATCCACCAACAGTTCGCCTTCGTATTCGCCTGCCGGGATCTCGCCGGTCAGAACCCGTACGAGCGTCGACTTGCCCGCGCCGTTCTCGCCGATGAGCGCGTGCACCTCTCCCGGCACGACGTCGAAGTCCACGCCGTCGAGCGCGCGCACGCCGGGGAAGGCCATCGAAATGCCGCGAGCTTCGAGGAGCGGAGTCATGGGGTCAGGTCTGATTTCTTCGGAGTTTGGTCGGCGTCCGAAAAACCGAAGTTTTCAGACCTGACCCCGGCCTTCATATGACCCCGGCCTTCATACGGCCCCGCAGTCGCGCCATCACGTCGGTCCCGCCGCGGCCGAAGTGGTCGTGCAGCTCGAGCCAGTCGCGGTAGAGCACGTCGTATGCCTTTGCGGCTCGGGGGGCCGCCGAGATCTTTGTTCCTCGCAGGCGAGCCATGGCGCGCGCCGCATCGACGATGGACGCATGACCTCCCTGCTCGACCCCCGCAGCGACCGCGCCGAGCATCGCCGCGCCGAGGGCCGAGGCATTCGCGGTGTCGGCAAGCGCGATCGGGCGATGCGTGACGTCGGCATAGATCTGGAGAAGCAGGGGGCTGCGCTCGGCGAGCCCTCCGACCGCGATCAACTCGTGAACGGGGATCCGCTGTGCGCCGAACGCCTCCAGGATGCGGCGGGTCGAGAAGGCGGTCGCCTCGATGAGGGCGCGATAGATCTCGGCGGCCGTGGTCGAGAGGGTCAGACCAACGATCAGGCCCGAGAGATTCGCGTCCACGAGGACCGACCGGTTCCCGTTCCACCAGTCGAGCGCCAGCAGGCCGCGCCCACCGGGAGGACAGGCGGCCGCTTCGCGTTCGAGCCCGGCGAAGTCCGTCGCGCCCACAAGCTTCGCGAACCAGCCGAAGATGTCCCCGACCGCGGGCTGCCCCGCTTCGTAGCCGAAATATCCCTCGACGATCCCGTCGCGCACGACGCCGCCGATGCCCTCAATGGAAGCATGCCGGTCGGCGAGCAGCATGTGGCACGTCGAGGTTCCCATCACCATGACCATCCGCCCGGGCGTCACGACGGTCGCCGCGGGAACCGCGCTGTGCGCGTCGATGATCGCCGCCGCCACCGCGGTCCCCGGCGTGAGCCCGAGCAGCGCGGCCGCCGACTCCGTCAGACCGCCCACCCGCCGGCCTGGCGCAGTGATCTCGCCGCCGAGCTTCTTGGACAGATCGCGGAAGGCCGGGCCGAGCTCGAAGAAAAAGTCGCGCGACGGGAATCCTCGCTTGCGACTCCAGAAGCCCTTGTAGCCCGCCCCGCAGGAGTTGCGAACGAGAACGCCCGAGAGCTCCTGTACGAGCCAGTCACCAGCCTCGACGAACGACGCAGCGGCGTCGAAAACCTCTTCATCCTCCTCGCAGACCTGAAGGGCTTTCGCGACGAGCCACTCGGAAGATGTCTTGCCCCCGTAGTCAGCGAAGAACGCCTCGCCCCGGAAAGCGGCCATCGTGTTGATCCGGTCCGCCTGCGGCTGCGCGGCGTGGTGTTTCCAGAGCTTGACCCACGCGTGGGGTCGCGCCGCCCACTCCGGCAGGAGACAGAGCGCGCGGCCCTGCGCGTCGATCGGCAGGATGGTGCAGGAAGTGAAATCGACTCCGATGCCGCAGATGTTCTCTGCGCCGACGCCGGCTGCGGCGAGCGCCTGTGGCACGGCTTGCGCCGTAGACTCGAGGTAGTCGCCCGGATGCTGCAGCGCCCAGTCCGCCGGCAGCTTCGCTCCCGTGCCCGGCAGCGCTGCGTCGATCACGCCGTGGCGATAGTCCACGACCGCCGAGCCGCGCTCCCGGCCGGTCGACGTTTCGACCACGAGGGCCCGGACCGAGGCGGTCCCGAAGTCGAGACCGAGCGAGCAGGCTCGCGTCACGCGCGGTATTTCGCGGCCTGGTGCCGCTCGAGCGCATCGTCGAAATCGCCGCACAGGTTGACGGAGAGCCCGAGCGAGCGCGCCATCGAGGCCTTGAGGACG
>JANMBR010000329.1:0-12610 GCA_031360505.1 Acidobacteriota bacterium | reverse complement strand
CTTGGGCGTGCGTTTCTGCGTCGCATAGTCCACGCGGATCAAACCGAACCGCTTCGAAAAACCCTGCGACCACTCGAAGTTGTCGAACAGCGACCAGGCGAAGTAGCCGCGCACGTCCACGCCACCATCCATCGCGCGGCGCACGGCGCGCAGGTGGTCGCCGAGGTAGGCGACGCGGATGGGGTCATGCACGATGCCCTCCACGGGCTCCGGATCCGCGAGCGCCGCGCCGTTCTCCGTTACGTAGAGGGGGATCTTTCCGTAGCGCTCGCGCACCCACAGCAGGATCTCGGCGAGGCCGTCCGGGTAAATCTCCCAATCCATCTCGGTATGCAGGCCCGGCTGCCGCACGCGCCCCGCCCCGACCGGCCAGGCCTTCGGGTCGTTCTTCACGACGCTGCGCGAGTAATAGTTCACGCCGACGAAGTCGAGCGGGCGCCGGATCGCGTCGAAGTCGGCGGCGGGAAACTCCGGCCACGCCTCGCCGAAGATTCCGGCGAGCTCCCCGGGGTAATGCCCCAGCAGCAGCGGGTCCAGGAACTGGCGATTCATGTACGCATCGGCCCGACGCGCGGCGGCGACGTCCTCGGGCGACTGTGTCGCCGGGTGCTTGGGCTCGAGGTTCACGACGATGCCGATCCGGTGGCGGCCCTCGGCGCGGTAGGCGTCCACGGCCGCGCCGTGGGCGCGCAGCATATTGTGCGATGCGAGCGGCGTCTCGAAGAGGTTCCGGTGGCCGGGGGCGAGCACGCCGTGGAGGTAGCCGCCGTCCGAGACGACCCAGGGCTCGTTCAAAGTGGCCCACATCCGGACGCGCCCGTCGAGCGCATGGAAGACGACCCGCGCGTACTCGGCGAACCAGCCGGCGATGTCGCGGTTCTGCCAGCCGCCGCGGTCTTCGAGCGCCGCCGGCAGGTCCCAGTGGAAAAGCGTCGCGTTCGGCTCGATCCCCGCCTCGCCGAGCGCGTCGACGAGGCGGCGGTAGAAGTCGAGGCCCTTCTCGTTGGCCCGACCCGTGCCCTCGGGCAGGACGCGCGACCAGGAGATGCTGAAGCGGTAGGCCGTCAGCCCGAGTTCCTTCATCCAGCCGATGTCTTCCTTCCAGCGGCGGTAGTGGTCGCAGGCCACGTCTCCCGTGTCGCCGCCCTTGACGAGCCCGGGTGTGCGGCAGAAGCGGTGCCAGTTGGACGGGCCGGCTCCATCGGCGAGCGGCGAGCCCTCGACCTGGTACGCGGACGTCGCGGCACCCCAGAGAAACCCCGCCGGAAACGTCCGTGTCGCGCTTGTCGTCATCGTTGGGTCCTGCGAGAGGGCTACCGGCCGTAGATCGGCAGCCAGGCGCGCGTCAGATAGTCCGAGAGCGTGATCAGGATCAGGAACCCGAGGAACACGACGCTCGTCGCCACGACGATCGCCGTCCGTTTCGGGGATGAGCGCAGGTGCATGAAGATGAGGGCGACCATGACGGCCTTTGCGGTCGCGATCGAGAGCGCGAGCGGCGTGTTCCAGATCCCGAGGTGCTGGTAGGCCGCCCAGAGGGTCACCCCGGTCAGGACCATGAGCGCCGTGAAGACGACGAAGTAGGCTCCGAGCGATCCCTGCCCATGATCCGATCCGTGGCGGCTCATAGCGTGTGCCTTCCCAGAAGGTACAGGAGCGGGAAGAGATAGATCCAGACGATGTCCACGAAGTGCCAGTACAGCCCGACCATGTCGACCGGCGTGTTGTATTCCGGCGTGAACTCCCCGCGCCGGGCCCGCAGAATCAGCCAGAGGAGCAGGCCGATGCCGATGACCATGTGCAGCGCGTGGAGCCCGGTCATGCAGAAGTAGAGCGAGAAGAACATCTCGCTCTGGCGCGGCAGGCCTTCCGGGACGATGAAGTGGGGGCCGGGGACCTCGTGGTGAGTGAACTTCTGCGTGTACTCGATGGCCTTGACGCCGAGGAAGACGCCGCCGAGCAGGATCGTGGCGGAGAGATACGCGATGATCAGGTTCCTGCGGCCCTTCTGGCCCGCCCAGACGGCGAGCGCCATCGTCAGCGACGACAGGATGAGCACGACGGTGTTGAAAGCGCCGAGCTTCAAATCCAGCAGGTTCGACGCGCCCTCGAACGCCCGCGTGTATTGCGCGCGGTAGATGACATAGGCCGTGAACATGCCGCCGAAGAAGAGGACCTCGGTGACGAGGAAGATCCACATGCCGAGGGCCGAGGCCTCCTTCTGCGCCGCCATGTCCACGAAGTGGTGGCGCAGCTGCGCAGGGGCGTCGTGAGCGACAAGGCCTGTCGCGTGCGTCCCGTCAGCCAACGGCGACCTCCTCGCGGGCGGTCAGGTAGTCGTAGGGCTTTCCGGTGACGATGGGCGTCTCCGGGAAGTTCTCGGTCGGCGGCGGAGAGGGCGTCTGCCACTCGAGGCCCGTGGCGCCCCACGGGTTGTCCACGGCGTCTTTGCCGTAGCGCATCGACCAGGCGAAGTAGATGAGCGGGATCACGTACCCGATGCCAAGGATCGAGGCGCCCGCGGTGGACATGACGTTCAGGACCTGGAACTCCTCCGGGTACGCGTGGTAGCGGCGCGGCATCCCGAGGTAGCCGGCGATGAACTGCGGAAAGAACGTCAGGTTGAAACCGATGAAGATGATCCACGCCGACACGCGCGACCAGTACTCCGGGTACATCTTGCCCGAGATCTTCGGCCACCAGTAGTGCAGGCCGCCGAGGTACCCCATGATCGTGCCGCCCACCATGATGTAGTGGAAGTGCGCCACGATGAAGTACGTGTCGTGCACATGGATATCGAGCCCGAGCGTCGAGAGCATGAGCCCCGTCAGCCCCCCGAAGGTGAAGAGGCCGATGAACCCGATCGCGTAGAGCATCGGCGTCTGGTACGAGATGGACCCCTTGGAGAGGGTCGCCGTCCAGTTGAAGACCTTGATCGCCGACGGGATCGCGACCATGAACGAGAGGATCGAGAAGATCAGGCCCGCGTACACGGACTGACCCGAGACGAACATGTGGTGGCCCCACACGAGGAAGGACAGCACGGCGATCGCGACCGAAGATCCCGCGATGAACTTGTAGCCGAAGATCGGCTTGCGCGCGAATGCCGTCACGAGCTCGCTGATCACCGCCATGGCCGGCAGGATCATGATGTAGACGGCCGGGTGCGAGTAGAACCAGAACAGGTGCTGGAAGAGGACCGGATCTCCCCCCTGCGCGGGGTCGAAGATGCCGAGGTGGAAGAGCCGCTCCGCCGCCACGAGCAGCACCGTGATCGCGATGACCGGCGTGCCCAGGATCTGGATGATGGAGGTCGCGTACATGCCCCAGCAGAAGAGCGGCATCCGCATCCAGGTCATGCCGGGGGCGCGCATCGTGTGGATCGTGACGAGGAAGTTCAGGCCGGTCAGGATCGAGGAGAACCCGGCGATGAAAATGCCGACGGCCGTCACGACGACCCAGCCGTTCGAGTAGACCGTCGAGTACGGCGTGTAGAACGTCCAGCCCGTGTCGACACCGCCGTGCACGACGGCCCACAGGGCGGTGAGCCCGCCGATGATGTAGAGGTACCAGGAGAGCAGGTTCAGCCGGGGGAAGGCCAGGTCCTTCGCCCCGATCATGAGGGGCACGAGGAAGTTGCCGAGGACGGCCGGAATGGCCGGGATCATGAAGAAGAAGACCATCATGACGCCGTGCGTGGTGAAGATCTTGTTGTAGACCTCGGCCTGGAAGACGTCGCCCGCCGGCGTGAGCAGCTCGAGGCGCACGAGCGCGGCCGCGAGCCCGCCGATCGCAAAGAACACCGTGACCCCGATCAGATACAGGATCGCGATCCGCTTGTGGTCGGTCGTCAGGAGCCAGGACTTCACGCCGTACCCGGCGTTCAGATAGTTGACGCGCTCTCTGCCCGATGCGTTCGCGTTGGTCATGGCTTCGTGGACTTCCTTTCCGGGGCGGGCGCCGGGGCGGCGGCGGCGGCGCCGCTCGCGGCCGGAGCCGGAGACAGGGACTTGATGTACGCGGTCAACTGGAGGAGCCCCTCCTCGCTGATCAAGCCCTGGTAAGTCGGCATGATCGGCGGGTAGCCCTCGAGCAGCTTCGCTTGCGGGTTCACGATCGACTCGCGGATATAGGACTCGTCGGCCACGAGCGTTTGTCCGCTCTGCATGCGCACGGTCGAGCCATAGAGACTCTTGAGCGAAGGGCCGCGCGCGCCCTGCTGCTCGCCGTGGCACGTGTTGCAGGCTTGCTCCACGAAGCGCTTGGAGCCGGCCGAGGCCAGCGTCTCGCCGGGCGTGCCGCCCGCGAGCCACGCCTGGTAATCGGCGGGCGTCATGACATAGATCCACCCGATCATGTTCGAGTGCCGCGTGCCGCAAAACTCGGCGCAGAAGAGGTGGTACTTGCCCGGCTTCGTGGCCTCGAACCAGGCCGTCGAGAAGCGGCCGGGCACGACGTCGCGCTTGAACCGGAAGGCGGGCACGAAGAAGCTGTGGATCACGTCCTCGGAGGCCATGGTCAGGCGCACGGGCTGGCCGATCGGCACGTGCAGCTCGTTCATCTCGCGGCGGCCGTCGGTGTGCTGCAGCTTCCACATCCACTGCTTGGCCGTCACGTAGATCTCGATCGCGTTGGCGGGCGGCCGCGTGATCTGAAAGTAGACCTTCGCGCCCCAGAAGAACATCACGAGCACGAGGCAAAACGGGATGACCGTCCAGACGAGCTCGAGCAGGCCCGACTCGTGGACCTCGAGGGCCACTTCGTCGGGGGACTTGCGCCGGTACTTGACGGCGAACACGACGACGAGGGTCCCGATCAGGAGGGAGAAGAACGCCGTGATGGCGATGAGAAAGAGGTACAGCGCGTCGACGTTGCCCGCGAAGGTCGAGGCCTGCTCGGGGAAGAGGGGAGTCATCGGGCTGTCCCCGCCGCCGCGAGCATGCGGGCCCGGCGGCGCGACATCACCCAGAGCGAAATGCCAAGGAGGACGAGCGTGGCGAGGCCGGCGAGCCGGATGATGTTCACGATCACCGGTCCGTACTTGCCGCTGGCGGGGTCGTAGTGGAAACAGTAGAGGAGGATCTGGTCCACCGGCGTCCCCACGCGGCCGGCCGAGGCCTCGACGAGCCCGAGGCGCAGGTCCCGCGGCGCGTATTCGATCCCATAGAAGTAGCGGGCAAGGCGGCCGTCCGGGGTCGCGACCATGACGGCGCTGGCGTGGGCGAACTGGTCGCGCTCTTTGTCGTAGCGGAACCGGAAGCCGGCGGCCTTGGTCAACCGCTCGATCGCGGCGGCGTCTCCCGTCAGGAAGTGCCAGCCGCCGGCGGCGTTCGGGCGCTTGTAGCGGCCGAGGTAGGCGTCCTTCTTCGCGGCCGCCATGGCCGGGGTCTCGCGCGCGTCGAAGCTGACGGCGACGACTTCGAAGTCGGTTCCAGCGTCGAGCGACATCACGTTGAGCGCACCGACGAGGCCGTTCAGGACCTGCGTGCAGAGCATCGGGCAGTTGTAATAGACGAGCGCGAGGATGACGGGACGGCGGCCGAAGTAGTTGCCGAGGAGCACCGGGCGGCCTGCTTCGTCGCGCAGCGGCAAGTCGAGCGGGAGCTGCTCGTTGAGCCGCTGGTCGATGCCGATGTCCTTCAAGATCGCCGGCTTCTCGTCCGCGCGGATGATCCCGCCCTGCGGGGGTTCCATCGCTTGGGCGCGCAGCGTCGGGGCAGTGGCCATGAAGCCGAGGGCCAGGATCAATGTCATCCCGAGCGCAGCGAGGGATCCCTTTGAAGCCACGATGCGGCTGAGAAAGGGATCCTTCGGGCCCTGCTGGGCCCTCAGGATGACAAGTGCTCGTTCGCGGCTCACCGCTTGGCCTCGGCCCCCGCCGGCACCACCATCGGTGCAGCGGGCAGCGGCCCCACGCCCCTCTCGGCGATGAGCTCGATCGCGCGGTCGATCGGGATGTGCACGGCCCCGGTCTGGCGATCCATCCAGCCGTAGGTCGTCAAGCGTTCGCGCTCGGCGGCCTGGAAATCCTTCCAGTGCTTGACCGGGTAGATCTGGAGGCGGGGCAGCGGGGGAGGACCGCTTTCGCGCCGCTCGAGGCCGGCCGCTGCGATCAGCTTCTCGTCCTTCTTCTCGGCGCCGCGATCGAGCGTGCGGAAGAGCGCCGCCATCAGGACCGCCGCGACGATTCCCATGAGTAGCACGGCGACGCTGAAGGTCACGACGATGGGCGTGGAGACACGATCGGGCTCGACGGCGACGCCGTGGCCCTGACCCTGAGGATCGTCCGGCGGGGCAGGCTTATTCGCGTCCATGCGCGAGCGCCTCCTCGAAGCCGGGATCGTTGACGGGCAGGAGCGGTCGGGCGGCGAGGCTGCGGGCATAAAACGACAGCCAGATGCCGCCCAGGCCGAGGGGGACCGTGAGATCCATGAAGCTGACCTTGAACGCGCCCTGCGAGAACGCCGGCAGCACGAGCCAGGAGATGTCCACGAAGCGCATGACGACGAGCAGCACCGCAGCGAGCGTCAGCGTCTTCGGATCCCGGTTGGCCTTGCGCGAGAGCAGCAGCAGGAAGGGCGCCACGAAGTGGAAGAGCAGCACGGCCAGCCCGACGTAGCCCCAACCGCCCCGGAAGCGCGCGAGATACCAGGTGATCTCCTCGGGGATGTTGCCGGACCAGACGATCAGGTACTGGGAGAAGTTGACGTACGCCCAGATCATCGTGAACGCGAACAGCATCTTGCCGAGGTCGTGCAGGATCCGGGCGCCGAGAAAGTCGGTGACGGGCTGCCGGTCCGAGAGCCGGACCACGGCGAGCGTCGCGAAGGCCATCGCGCCGAGGGCCTGGCTGACCATGAAGATCACGCCGTACATCGTCGAGTACCAGTGAGGCTCGAGCGACATGACCCAGTCGATCGAAGTGAACGTCGTCGTCACCGCGTACACCACGAGGCCTCCGCCCGAGAGCAGCTGCAGCTTGCGATCGACGGCCTTGTGGTCGGCATGCGTGTCCTGCTCGCGCGACCAGCGGTTCAGGAAGTGCGCGATCAGCATCCAGGCCGCAAACGCCACGGCCGTGCGCGCGAGGAAGAAGGGCGTGTTCAGGTAGAAGGCCTTCTTCTCGAGCAGCTCGTCGTGCGCGAGGGCGTCGGCATGCGTCCACTCGTAGAGGCGGTGCATGCCGAAGATCAGCGGGACGAAGGCCAGCGCCGTCAGCCATAGGGTTCGCGTCGCCGCCTCGAGCTCGCGGCGGATCGCGATGCCCCAGGCGCCGCCCGTCAGGTACTGCAGCATGAGGATGGCCAGCGCGCCGACCGCGAGGCCATTCCAGAAGACGAATGCCAGGAGATAGGAGCGGAAGAACTGGTCGGGCCGGGCGATGCCGCCCGCGACCGATCCGGCGAGCAGCACGACGCCAACCGCGAAGGCGCGCCTGGCGAAGGCCCCCACGGCCTGCGGCAGGCCAGGATCGTTTTTCAGTTCCACCGTCAGTGTTCCTTCTCGGGTATCGGGTCCGTCCGGCCCTCGTCCACGGCGTGCTTCCAGTCGTCGGCGTTGATCGGGAAGGGCTGCACCCTGGCCTCGGCCGAGGCGCTCTCGAGCGCCGGCCGCGCAGCCGCGGGAACGTCCGCGATCGTCGTGCGCTGCGAAAGCTGCAGGGCGCGGATGTAGGCCGCGATCGCCCAGCGGTCCGAGGGCGGGATCTGCGCCGCGTAGTCCATCATCGCGCCGAAGCCGTGGGTCTCGACGTCGTAGAAGTACCCCACGGGCGACTCGCGCAGGCGGTCGATGTGGAAGGACGGGGGCTGGCGCAGGCCTCGCTGGACGATCACGCCGAGGCCGTTGCCCGTCAGGCCGTGGCAGGGCGTGCAGAAGATCCCATAGCGTTGTTTGCCGCGGTCGAGCAGTTCGCGCGTCAGGGGCATGGGCAGGCTCGCGATCGGCTGGCCGTCGACCTTGCCCGTCAAGAACCGCTGATCGGCATAAAGGAACCCGCGCGCCACGGTGTCCTCGACCACCGGCCGCGCCGAGCGCTTGTCGTCGAAGAACGCCGAGCCGCGAAGGTTCTTGTACTTGGGCTGGTCCTGCATGTCCCTGCGGCACGCGGCGCCGCCGAGGACGGACAATCCGATCACGACCGCCATTGCCCGGCGACGCATCACTCCTCCACATCCATGACGACCCGGGGTTCGAGCTTCGTCAAGAAAGCCCACGTGTCGTCGTGGTCGAACTTCGGGTCCTTCGCCTCGATGCAGAGGAAGAAGCGGTCGCGCGAGGCCAGCGCAAAGCGGGGGGCGTTGAAGACGGGGTGGTAGGGCATGGGCAGGCCGTTCAAGCCCAGCATGCCGAGGACGGCGGCGAAGGCCGCGAAGAGGATCGTCGTCTCGAAGGTCGGGATGATGAAGGCCGGAATGCTGTGGAAGGGCTTGCCTCCGACGTTCATCGGGTACTCGATGACCGTGCACCAGTAGCAGAGCGCGTAGCCGGCCAGGCCGCCGAGGATTCCGCCGCCGAGGACGACGGCCGGGAGCTTCCGGTCGTGGATGTCGAGCGCCTCGGTGAGCGCCTCGATCGGATAGGGCGAGTACGCGTCGAGCTTCGTGAAGCCCTCCTCGCGGGCGCGCCGCGTCGCGTCCACGAGGGCGGTCGGGTCCTCGAACTCGGCCATCAGGCCGTAGAGCTTGCCGGAGCTCATTCGTCCGCCTCGCGGATCTTGGCTTCCGGCAGGATCGCCCGCATTTCGAAGATCGAGATGACGGGCAGGATCCGGATGAAGAGGAAGAGCAGCGCGATGAAGAGTCCGATCGTGCCGACGAACATGGACCAGTCGAACTTGGTGCCGTGGTACATGCCCCAGGACGACGGCAGGAAATCGCGCGAGAGGCTGACGACGATGATGACGTAGCGCTCCAACCACATGCCGACGTTGACGATCATCGCCATGCAGAAGAGGGCGGGGATGTTGCGCCGGAACTTGCGGAACCAGAGCGCCTGAGGCGCGATGACGTTGCAGAAGATGAGCGCCCAGTACATGTAATGGTACGGGCCGTTCATCCGGTTCCACATCATGTAGCGCTCGTAGATGTTGCCGCTGTAGGCCGCCATGAAGGCCTCGACCCCGTAGCCGTACGCCACGATCAAGCTTGTCGCGAGCAGGATCTTCGCCATGTTGTCCAGGTGCTTCATGGTGATGAAGTCCTGGAGGCCGTAGACCTTCCGCAGCGGGATGGCGAGCGTGAGCACCATGGCAAAGCCCGCGTAGATCGCGCCGGCCACGAAGTAGGGCGGAAAGATCGTGGCGTGCCAGCCCGGCACGACGCCGGCGGCGAAGTCGAAGGACACGACCGTGTGGACCGAGATGACGAGCGGGGTCGCGAGGCCGGCCAGCAGCAGCGACGCGGTCTCGTAGCGCTGCCAGTGCCTTGCCGAGCCGCGCCAGCCCATCGCGAGCGCGCCGTAGAGGACCTTGGCCCAGAGCCTCTTCGCGCGGTCGCGCAGGGTCGCCAGATCCGGGATCATTCCGACGTACCAGAAGAGCAGCGAGACGGTCGCGTAGGTCGAGACGGCGAACACGTCCCACACCAGAGGACTGCGGAAGTTCGGCCACAGCCCCATCGTGTTCGGGTAGGGCAGCAGCCAGTAGTCGAGCCACGGCCGTCCCGTGTGGAGCAGCGGATAGAGGCCCGCGCACGAGACGGCAAAGATCGTCATCGCCTCGGCGAACCGGTTGATGGAGCTGCGCCAGGGCTGGCGCAGCAGCAGCAGGATCGCCGAGATCAGCGTGCCCGCGTGGCCGATGCCAATCCACCAGACGAAGTTCAGGATGTCGAAGCCCCAGCCCACCGGGACGTTGACGCCGAAGAGGCCCACGCCCTTGAACACGATCGCCGTGATCGTCATGAGCAGCAGCATCGTCAGCGCGAAGCCGACTCCGGCGCCGATGAACCAGACGACCGGGGTGCGCCGCGAGAGCGCGATCGAGGCGAGCTTGTCGGTGAGGGTCGTGAAGGAGTAGCCCGGCCGCAGGATCGCGCCCGGCGGCGTGGCCGGTCTCTCGGGCGGGAGGGGAGTGCCGTCAGCCATGGTTCTCGTGATCGGGCCCGTTCCCGTTCAGGACGGGCAGCGCCGGGTTCGGATTCGAGAGCGACGCGAGGTAGGTCGTGCGCGGCCGCGTGCCGAGCTCGGTCAAGAGGCCGTAGTTGCGCGCCTCGGCCTTCGCCTTCGAGACGGCCGACAGCGGATCCGACACGTTGCCGAACGTGATCGCCTGCGCGGGGCAGGCCTGCTGGCACGCGGTCACGATCTCGCCGTCCTTGATCGGACGGTCTTCCTTCTCGGCCGTGTAGCGCGCCCGGTTGATGCGCTGGACGCAGTAGCTGCACTTCTCCATGACGCCGCGGCTGCGTACGGTGACGTCCGGGTTGCGCTGGAGCTTCAGGATCTCGGTCGTGTAGTCGGTGTAGAGGAAGAAGTTGAAGCGCCGCACCTTGTACGGGCAGTTGTTCGAGCAGTACCGCGTGCCGACGCAGCGGTTGTAGACCATCTGGTTGAGGCCTTCGGCGCTGTGGACCGTCGCGTTGACGGGGCAGACGACCTCGCACGGCGCGTTCTCGCAGTGCATGCACGTGACGGGCTGGTGGACGGTCTCGGGGTTGTCGAGTCCGCCCTTGTAGTAGCGGTCGACGCGGATCCACTGCAGCGCCCGGCCGCGCGCGACTTCTTCCTTGCCGACGACCGGAATGTTGTTCTCCGACTGGCAGGCGATGATGCAGGCGTTGCAGCCCACACAGGAGGAGAGGTCGATCGAGAGGCCCCAGGCGTAGCTGCCGGTCGGAAGCGTCGGATAGAGCGTGTCCTTCGGGCCGGGCGGCGCCTCGCCCAGCTTCGCGACCACCGACGGGTCCCTGCGGTACTCCTCGGCCGTGACGGCGCGGACCGGGTCGCGCCCTTCCATCCCGTACTGGTGCTGCGTCGTCGCGAGCGACGCGCGCTTCAGGGTCTTGCCGATCTCGAGTCCCGACGCGGCCCACGGCGCGGCGCTGACGCGCAGCGCGTACGCGTCGAAGCCCTTGCCATCGGCCACGCGGCCGCCACGAGTGCGTCCGTATCCGAAGTGCACGGTGACGCAGTCCTCGGCCTGTCCGGGCATGACCCACACGGGCGCCTCGACCTTGCGGCCGTCGAGCGTGAGCGTGACGACGTCTTCGGTGGTGAGCCCGAGCTTTTGGGCCGTCGACGGTGCGATCAGCGCGGCGTTCTCCCACGTCAGCTTCGTCAGCGGCTTCGAGAGCTCCTGCATCCAGCCGTTGTTGGCGTAGGAGCCGTCCCAGATGGTGGGGTCCGGGCGCAAGAGCAGGGTGAGTCGGGAGGAGTCAAGGGCAGTTGCGGGTAGTCCGGAAGGCACGGGGAAGCTCTTGACCCTCATCGCCTTC
The DNA here is from genome assembly GCA_031360505.1 of Acidobacteriota bacterium. Taxonomy (GTDB): domain Bacteria; phylum Acidobacteriota; class Thermoanaerobaculia; order UBA5066; family Gp7-AA6; genus DAHUXD01. The sequence continues at coordinate 1,175 of JANMBR010000329.1, read as the reverse complement.
GAGGGGAAGGCGGAGCCGGCGACGAGGCCGTCGTGAAGGGCCTTGCGCCAGGCAGCTTCGAAGTCGGCGCCGGGCAGCTTGCCGTTCCAGTATTCCTTGACGATGTCGTGGCCGCTCTTCTCGGGCTGGTCGGAGAAGGCCGCGAGCAGCTCGTGGGCGGACTTGCCGCCGAAGAGCGGGGCGATGAGGGGCTGCAGAATCGTGACGGTGCCGTCGAAGGCGCGCGCGTCGCTCCAGGCCTCGAGAGGGTGGGCCGCTGCGACGTGCCAGTGGCACAGGCGCGAGGTTTCGTCGTCGTAGAGGCCGAGGTGGACGCGCAGATCAACCTTGCCCATGGCCTTCACGAACCCGAGGTCCGCGGGCGCCGTGTACACCGGATTGCCCTCGACGATGACGAGTGTCGAGACCTTGCCCGCCTCCATGTCTTGGACGAGGCCCGCGAACGCCGCGCCCTGGTCTTGCGGTCCACCAGCCACGGGCGCCGAGTAGGTGACGGTCCCGGCGTTGCCGAGCGCCTCGTTGATCGCGTGCGCGAGCGCGTGCACCGACGGCGGTTGCGACTCGCCGGCGAGAACCAGCCCGCTTCCCCGGTGCGCCTTGAGGTCGGCCGCGACGGCCTCGACGAACGGATCCGTCACAGCGGCGGAGGTGACCGCGGCGACCGCGACGGCGACCGAGGTCGCGAAGGCCTCGATCTGCGCGGGTGACATCGGCCGCCGATGATCGGCTTTCGCGCCCGTCAGGGTCGGCGTCGACTCGACGACGTAAAGACGATTGGTCCCCTCGGCCTTGCGGCGCGACACGAAGTCGCGGACGTAGCGCGGCATGGCAGGGCCCGACCCGAGAAAGTCCGCCTCGAGCGAAAGGACGACGTCGGCCTTTTCGAAGGCATAGCGCGGCTCGACAACCTCACCGAACGCGAGCAGCGCGCCGCGCGCGACGTTGTCGCGGCCGGCCGGCTCCCAGGCGACCCACTTCGCTTCGGGAAAGGCCGCGAGGAAGTCGCCGATCTGCTTCTCGAGCGTCGGGGAGGTGACCGTCCCCGTGAGGAACCGGATTCCGGCGCCGCGCCCCGCGCGCTCTTTCTCCACGGCGAGCCGAATGGCCGCGAGCAATGCGCTCCACGGCCGGATCTGCCCCCGCTCGGTCAGCGCCTGCGAGCGGTCCGGGTCGTA
>JANMBR010000322.1:0-16427 GCA_031360505.1 Acidobacteriota bacterium | reverse complement strand
CGTCCTGGGGATCGATCCGGCGCGCGGGCACGTCCTGCTCGGCGAGCTCGCGGAAAGCGAAAAGAACCCCGCCGGGGCAGAGGAGCAGTTCCGTCTCGCGATGGCCGCCGACGGGGGCGGGCAGCGCGGCCGCAAGGCCCTCTCGGATCTTCTGGTGTCGCGCAAGAGGTATCCGGATGCGCGCAGGTTGTGGGCCGATGCGGGCGCAGCGGACATGCCGGGAAGCCTGCCCGGGTTCGAGCTCGCCGGGATCGCGCTTGCCTCGGGCGAGGGGCTCGGGCCGGCGCTCGAGGACCTCGAGACGGCCCTAGCGCGCGCGGAGCCGGGCGGCTCCCCGACACGGGCACAGCTGCACGAGCGGCTCGCGCGGGTCTACGAGAAACTCGGACATCGGGCGGAAGCTGCCGCGGAGCTTCAAACCGCGCTGGCGCTCGCGCCGGGGCGCGCGGACTGGCGAAAGGCGCTCGCGAGTCTCGAGAAGTAGCGGTGGTGAGAAGGGGTCAGCCGGCTTTGGGCAGGCCCGAGACGAACGCCGTGTCGTTGCGCCAGATCGTCTCTTCGCGGCGGGGGCCGGTCGAGATGAAAGCGGCCGAAGCTCCCATGGCATCCTCGAGCGCGCGCACGTAGCGCTGCGCTGCGCCGGGCAACTGCTCGTAGCGCGTGGCCCCCGTCGTCGTCGATTTCCAGCCCGGGAACCTCTCGTACACCGGCTCGAGCCGGGCGACGTCCTCGGCCAGCGCCGGCAAGTCGGCGATGGGTTTGCCGTCGAGGCGGTAGCCGACGCAGATCGGAATCTCCTCGACCTCGTCGAGGCAATCGAGTTTGGTGATCGCGACGGCCTCGGCGCCGGAGAGCTCGATGGCGGTCCGGGCAACCACGGCGTCGAACCATCCGGTGCGCCGCGGGCGGCCCGTGGACGTGCCGTACTCGTTGCCGCGCTTGCGGAGAAACTCGCCCATCGTGTCGTCGAGCTCGGTCGGGAAGGGCCCGGACCCCACGCGCGTCGTGTACGCCTTCAACACGAGGAGGCTCGCGTCGAGCGCGCGCGGGGCGATCGCGAGGCCCGTGGCCACCGCGGCCGACGTGCAGTGCGAGGACGTCACGAAGGGGTACGTGCCGGACGAGAGGTCGAGCATGGCGCCGTGCGCCCCCTCGGCCAGCAGCGTCGCTCCGGCCTTGAGCCGGTCGCGCAGGAATCGGCCCGTGTCCCTCACGTGCGGACGGACGCGGGCGGCCGCGGCGCCGAGCATGGCGAGGACGTGTTCGACCGAAGGGATGTCCTTCTCTCCAAGCACCGCGAGCAGCGCGCCCGTCTCGGCATGGATCGCCGCGACCCGAGCGGCGAGGATCTCGGGGCGAAACAGCTCCGCGACGCGGACGCCCTTTCTGGCGGCGACCGACTCGTAGGCCGGACCGATGCCGCGCAGCGTCGTGCCGATCTTTGCGTCTCCGGCCGCACGCTCGCGCGCCGCGTCGAGCAGCCGGTGGTAGGGGAGAATCACGGCGGCTCGGTCCGAGAGCATGAGGTTGTCGCCAATCGTCACCCCTGCCGCGGTGACCGCGTCGATTTCCGTCAACAGCGCCTCGAGGTCCACGACGAGGCCGGGACCGATGATGCTGGTGCGTCCGCGGATCACGCCGGCAGGGAGCAGGTGCAGGGCGAAGTGCCGGTCGCCGAACTTGACGGTGTGTCCGGCGTTGTGGCCGCCGTGGTACCGGGCGACGATGTCGAAGCGGTCGGCCAACAGGTCGACGACCTTGCCCTTGCCCTCGTCCCCCCATTGTCCGCCCAGAACGGCCACGACTTTCACGTCTCGCTCCTCACACGTCGTTCGAGAAAAACAGCGCAGATTAACACGGCATCGAGCTCGTGCAGACCCGTCGGCCGGACGGACGGGCTTAGAATCGCCAGCGCATGAAGACCATCCGGCTCACCGGCGGCGCCCTTCGTCTCGAAGATGTGGTCGCGGCTGCGAGGCGGGAAGTGCGCGCGGCGCTGGCACCCTCCGCGCGGCGCGCGATGGCCGCCTCGCGCCGGGTGGTGGATCGGGCAATCCGGTCGGGAGCCACCGTCTACGGTGTGACGACCGGCTTCGGAAAGTTCGCGGATGTCGCGATCCCCACCGGGGACATCGAGGAGCTTCAACGCAACCTGATCCGCAGCCACGCCGCCGGCGTCGGGGCGCCGCTCGGACCGGCTGCCGTGCGCGCGATGATGATCCTGCGGGCCAACGCGCTGGCGCGGGGCAACTCCGGCATCCGGGTGGCGACGGTCGAGACGCTGCTGGCGATGCTCGAGGCCGACATCCTTCCGGTCATTCCCTGCCAGGGATCCGTGGGCGCTTCCGGGGACCTCGCGCCGCTGTCCCACCTCGCCCTCGGGCTCATGGGGGAAGGCCGCGTTGCCGTGCGGGGGCGCACGCAGCCGTCGGCCCGCGCGCTGTCCCGGGCGGGAATCCGGCCCGTCGTGCTCGGCGCTAAGGAGGGGCTCGCGCTCATCAACGGCGTGCAGATGTCGGTGGCCGTCGGTGGGCTCGCGCTCTCCCGCGCGTTGGAGCTGTGCCGGGTCGCCGATTTGATCGGCGCCGCCTCGGTGGACGCTTCCCGCGGCTCCGACGCGGCGTTCGACCAGCGGATCATGGCCGCGCGGCCGCACCCGGGCGCGGCCGCGACGGCAAAGAATCTCCGCGGCCTGCTGAAAGGCAGCGCGATCCGCGAATCCCACCGGGGCTGCGGAAGAGTCCAGGACAACTACGCTCTGCGCTGCATGCCCCAGGTCCACGGCGCGGCCCGCGACGCTTTCGACCACGGGCGCGCGGTGCTCGAGCGCGAAATGAACAGCTCGACCGACAACCCGCTCGTCTTCGCGGCGCGCGGCGACATCCTCTCGGGCGGGAACTTCCACGGGGCGCCGGTGGGCCTGGTGCTCGACTACGCGGCGATCGCCGCGACCGACCTCGCCTCGATTTCGGAGCGCCGCATCGAAAAGCTCGTGAACCCGGCGCTTTCGGAGCTGCCGGCGTTTCTGGTGCGCGAGGGCGGCCTGCATTCCGGCTTCATGATGGCGCACGTCACCGCCGCTGCGCTCGTGTCCGAGTGCAAGGTGCTCGCGCACCCCGCGTCGGTGGATTCGATCCCGACCTCGGCGGCCAAGGAAGACCACGTCTCGATGTCGCCCATCGCGGCCCGAAAGTTCGCCGCCATCGTCGACAATCTCGAGCGCGTCCTGGCCATCGAAGCCCTTGCCGCCTTCCAGGCCATGGAGTTTCTGCGCCCGCTCGCCTCCTCGGCCGCGATCGAGCGCGTGCGCGGCGAGTTTCGCCGCGTGGTGCGGCCCTGGAACCGGGACCGCGAGATGCATCTGGATCTCGAAAAGGCGCGGCTGTTTCTCGGCGGGCCGGCGATGGGCCGCGCGATTGCGGGCCTCGCGTGAGGCAACGGCGGGATCGCGTGAACCATATAATCGCCCCATGAACGCAAGCGTTCAGTCGCCTCCGCGAACGATCCGCGCCGCCCGTGGAAGCGAATTGCGGTGCCTCGGCTGGGCCCAGGAAGCCGCTCTGCGGATGCTCGAGAACAACCTCGACCCGGACAACGCGGAGAAGCCGGCGGAACTGATCGTCTACGGAGGCACGGGCCGAGCCGCGCGAAACTGGGAGTGTTTCGATTCAATCGTCGCGACGCTCAAGCGCCTGAAGGCGAACGAGACGATGCTCGTGCAGTCCGGCAAGGCCGTGGGCGTCTTCGAGACCCACGAGGACGCTCCGCGCGTCCTCATTTCCAACTCGATGCTGGTGCCCGCCTGGGCAACGGGCGACGAGTTCCGCCGCCTCGAGGGTCTGGGCCTGACGATGTACGGCCAGATGACGGCCGGTTCGTGGATTTACATCGGCAGCCAGGGGATCGTGCAGGGGACGTTCGAGACGTTTGCCGCGGCCGGGCAAAAAGAGTTCGGCACCGATCTTTCCGGGCGCCTCGTCGTGACCGCGGGCCTCGGCGGGATGGGGGGAGCGCAGCCGCTGGCCGCGACGATGAACGGCGCGGTGGCGCTCGTCGCCGAGGTGGATCCGGAGCGCATCGAGAAACGGCTGCGCACGCGATACCTGGATGAGAAGGAGACGAACCTCGACCGCGCGATCGATCGGGCGCTCGAGGCAAAGGCCGCCCGGCGAGCCGTGTCGATCGGCGTCGAAGTCAACGCCGTGGACCTGCTCGAGCGGCTGATCGAACGGGGCATCGTGCCCGACCTCGTGACGGACCAGACCTCGGCGCACGACGAGCTCACGGGCTACGTGCCGCGCGGGGCCGGCCTGGCCGAGCTCGAGCGCCTGCGGCGGGAAAACCCCGCCCGTTACATCGAGCGCTCGTACCAGACGATGGCGGACCACATGCGGGCGATGCTCGAGCTCCAGCGCCGGGGCGCGACGGTCTTCGACTACGGAAACAACCTGCGCGGACAGGCCCTGAAGGCGGGTGTCGCGGACGCGTTCCAGGTCGGCGGCTTCGTGCCGCTCTACATCCGGCCGCTCTTCTGCGAAGGCAAGGGACCGTTTCGCTGGGCCGCGCTCTCCGGCGACCCGGAGGACATCCGCGTGACCGACCAGGCGCTGCTCGAGCTCTTTCCGCAGGACGCGGGGCTGCATCGCTGGATCACTCTGGCGCAGGAGCGCATCGTTTTCCAGGGGCTGCCGGCGCGCATCTGCTGGCTCGGCTACGGAGAACGGCATCGCGCGGGTCTCCTCTTCAACGAGCTCGTCCGGAGCGCAAGGGTGAAGGCTCCGATCGTGATCGGCCGCGACCACCTGGACTCGGGCTCCGTGGCTTCGCCCAACCGGGAGACCGAGGGCATGCGCGACGGCTCGGACGCGATCGCGGACTGGCCGATCCTGAACGCGCTTCTGAATACGGCCGCCGGCGCGACCTGGGTCTCGCTCCACCACGGGGGCGGAGTCGGGATCGGATACTCGATCCACGCCGGGATGGTGGTCGTCGCCGACGGCACGAACGCGGCAGCGCGTCGCCTGCGCCGCGTGCTGACGGCCGACCCGGGGACGGGAGTCATGCGCCATGCCGACGCCGGATATCCGGAAGCGATCGAGGCGGCGCGCGAGCGGGGAGTGGACCTGCCTTTTCTTGGCTAGCCGGCGCGCGGGCTGACATTGCAACGCCGGGCGCTCTCCGCCGCTCTCTTCGCGGGCCTCGCCGCGCTCTTCTGGCTCGACGGCTGGTACCGTCTCCCGCGACTGGCGGCGTCCTCGCCTGCTCCACCGCCCTCGATCGGGCAAGCGCTTCACGGCGTCGCCGACGATCTCGCCCGACGCGCGTTGGTCCTCGCGTCCAATGCCGAGGTGGCGAGATCGCTCGAGGGGGGCGGCATCGCGGTGCATCGGCAGGCGCTCTTCGTCGCGGCCCGCGAAGCGATGACCGACGCGCCGGCCGGCAGCTGGATCGCGCTGGCAGACCCCGCCGGAAACGTCCTCGCCTGGTGGGGCGAGGCGCCGTCGCGGATTCCCGCAGCGCCGAAAGCGGGTGTCCTCGCGGCGCGCTGGACGGCGACGCAGCTGGAACTTTCACACTGGCGCATCGCCGGGAGCGAGCCCTTCACGGGCATCGTGTGCGTCGGGCGGCTCCTGGCCGTGCAATCGCCGGACTTTGGCCGCGCGCTCGGCCTCGGCGAGTCCGCCTCGATGTGGGAACCGGCCGCCGCCGCGTCCGGCTTGCCGGTCCTGTTGACCGATGCCGCAGGAGCGCCGCTCGTCGGCGCGCGCTCGGCGCAGATCGCTGAATCCGCCGGTTCGAGGGCGCGGGGCCTAGCGCTGGCGGCGATCCTGCTGCTCGCGCTGGCGCTGCTTGCGGCGCGGCCGTTATGGATCGGGGCGGGCCTCGCGCTCGTGTTTTCGGCCGTGGCCGCCTGGGCTCACCCGGAAGGCCGCTTTCTTGCCTCGCCGTACCCGTGGATCCTCGCGCTCGGGCCCCTGCTGTTGCCGTGGGGGCTGAAGCTGCTTCGCGAAGAGGGGCGCAGTGGCAATCCGGCCCGCCTGCTCGCGGGCTATGCGCTGCTCGGGGCCGGGATCGCCGGCGCGCGCCGCGTTTCGATCCCCGACCTGGGCTCGGGCTTTGCGCTGGCGAGTGTCGAGTTCGTCGAGCTCGTGGCCCTGACGGCCCTTTTCGGCGCGGCGCTGGCAATCGGGGCCGCGGCGGGGCGGCCGCAGCCGCGCCGGGGCGCGACAAGCCTTGCGATCTTCGTGACGGCATTTTCGTTCGTCCTCGGCCTGGCTCTCATCTCGGCGTGGCCTCTTTTTCCTGTCTGTGTGGCGGCAGCCGCCGTGATGGCTTACGAGCTGTGGCGGCGATCGATTACCGGATCCTCGGCGCAGCGGGGCCCGCTTGGGCCCTTCCGCCTGACCGCCGCAGCGGCGATGCTGCTCGTCCTGGTCGCGGCCCCGAGTTACGGGCACGACCGCGCGGCGGCCGCGTTCCGGACGGCTTCGGCCATCCGCCTGCCGGACCCGCAACGAATGTCCGCCGGGGCGGTTGTCGCGGTGTTGCGCGCCGTCGAGCGCGTGGAGCATTTCAATCTCGCGAGCGACCTTCCGGCACCCCTTCCGGCCGTCGATCTCTCGGACCTGGCGTACCGCCTGTGGCGGGAGGGCGAGGATCAGGCGCCCGCTTCGACCCTGATCGCCTACGAGGTGTTTGACGATTCGGGCCAGCTGCGCAGCCGATTCTCGCTGATCCCCGAGGTCGATCTGGCGGGATCCGCCGACGAGGATGCGGTCCTGATCGAGCGGCATCGGGTCGCGGTCGTACGAAGACGCGCGGCCCTCATGGACGGCACGGCCCGATGGGGCCGCGTCATGGTGTCGGTTGCCGACTGGCCGAGTTGGGATCCGCTGCCGCCGCGGCTCGAGGTGTACCGGCGGCTGGTTGGAGGAGAGGCAACCGCGGCGCAGACTCCCCGCCCGATCCTCGCGTTGTACGGGTCCGACGGCTCCCGGCGCGACGAAGGGCCGGAGTTGCCGGCGGGGCTGCTCGAGACGACGCGCGCCTCGGGGCGGCCGCGGCCGGTCCGTCTGCTCTTTCGCGGCGAGGAGCTGCGCGGGGAGGTCCGACCCGTGAAGGACGGCTTCCAGCTCGTCGCCATACCCGGCCCCGATTTTCTCCAGCGCCTGCTGGCGGCGACGCAGCTGCTCGCGCCGGCGGCCGTCCTCTACCTTGCCGGATGGCTCGTCGTTGCCTGGCGGCTCGTGACGAGCGGTCGGCCCCTGCGCCAGCTCGCGCCCCGGGGCAGCCGAACGTTCCGGGGTCGGCTGGTCGCCCTCTTCGTGCTGTCCGTGATGGTGCCGCTCGGCACGCTGACGATCTTTCTCCGGTCGTCCATCGCGACGCGCTCGCGCCGCGAGACGCTTGATCACGCCCGCAGCGCCCTGGACACGGCGCGGCGCGTCCTGGATGACTACCTTCCCTCGGCTGCCGCCGCCCTCGGGCGGGTCGGGCTGCTCGACGACACGCTCATTTCGTGGCTCGCCAATGCCGTCGGCTACGACCTGGCGGTCTATTCGCCCGACGCGAAGCTCGTCGCCACCTCGCGTCGGGACTTGTTCGCGGCCGGGCTGCTTCCCGAGCGGGTCCCGGGCGCCACCTACGTGGCGATCGGGCTCGGAGCGGCTCGGGAGCGCGCCGACACGCGGCTGATCGCGGGCAGCCGCTTCGAAGAGATCACGACGGAGCTCTCGTCGGTTCCGGGAGTTCCGGGAGTCCGCAGTCCCGTCCTGCTCTCCCTGTTGCTCCTGCCGCAGCAACGTGTCGCGGAAGCGGAGGCGGGCCAGCTCACCGCGGCAGTTTCGGCATTCAGCCTGCTGGTCTTTCTGATCTCGGCGGCGATCGCGGGGCGCCTGGCCGTTCGAGTGGCTAAGCCCGTGGCGGATCTCGTCGAGGGCACGCGCGCGGTCGCCCGCGGCGATTTCTCGCCGCACCTTGCCGAGCCGCCCGATGAAGAGTTGCGCGAGCTCGTGCGGGCGTTTCTCTACATGTCGCGCAGCCTCAAGGAGCAGACGGAGGCCCTTTCGCGTGAGAAGGAACGCCTGGCGACGCTGCTCTCCCGGTTGACGGCGGGCGTCGTCGCGTATCGGGAAGACGGGGGAGTGGTCCTCGCCAACCCGGCCGCCGCGGTGCTCGGCGGAGGCGATGCCGAGGGCAGGACGCTCGATGCCGTGTTTCCGGGCGAGGCGATGCAGGGCGTCCGCCGGGCGCTCGAGCGCGCGAGCCCCGACGAAGTGTCCGAAGAGATCGAGCCGCGCGCGGGCGAGCGCTGGCGGGTCGTGACCGTTCCGCTGCCGCTCGGAGGCGCCGGAACTCGGATGGCGGTCATCGAGGACGTGTCCGACCTCGTGCGGTCCAACCGGCTGGCCGCCTGGGCGGAGATGGCGAGGATCATCGCCCACGAGATCAAGAACCCGTTGACTCCCATCCGCCTGTCGGTCGAACATCTGCGGGAGGTGTGGAAGCGCGGTTCGCCCGGGTTCGACCGCGTTCTCGAGGAGTGCGTGCAAAACGTCTTGCGCCAGACCGAGGCCCTCAAGCATTCGGCCGCCGAATTCTCCGATTATGCCCGTGTTCCGACGCCGCAGATGGAGCCGACCGACGTCGGCGTGCTCTGCCGCGAAGCGGCGGAGGCGTACTCGGGCGCGCCGCGCATCCGGCTCGACGTCGACGCTGCCCCGGGATCGATCGCGATGGGCGACGGGCGGCTGCTCGCGCGCGTCCTCGCAAACCTGATCGGCAATTCCGTGGAAGCGCTCGCGGGCGGCGGCGCGATCCGGATTGCCGCGCGCCGCTCTGGTGAGAAGATCGAGGTCATGGTCGAAGACGACGGGCCCGGCGTGGCGCTGGAGATCCTTCCGCGCCTCTTCGACCCGTACTTCTCCGCCAAGAGCGGTGGGACGGGCCTCGGGCTGGCGATCGCGAAGAAGATCGTCGAGGAGCACGGCGGCGCCATCGCCGCGGCGAACAGGCCCTCGGGGGGTTTTCGTGTGCGGTTCGATCTGCCCGCGGCTGCCGGGCCGGGAGCGCCTTCATGAAGCTCCGCAGGCTGGCTGCCGCTCTCGCGGCCGCGGCGCTGGTTTCGTCCTGTCGCAAGGCCCCCGCCCCCGTGCGCGGTGCGGACGCCGCTCGACAGCCGCCCAAGGGCGACGTCGTCTGGCTCATCGACCCGTCGGGGCCGGGCGAGGCGGGCCTCGAGCAGCAGTTGGCCCGGCTGGGAGCCGCAGCCCTCTTTCTGCCCGGCGGGAGCGTGGACGTCGAATCCGGGCGCTGGGGGCTCGACCTCGACGCTGCGCCCCCGCATCCTCTGGGTGCCGTGGTGCTCGTGCTGCGGGCAGGAGAAAGCTTCGCTGCCGGTTTTGCCGGCCCGAATGCCCCGGATGGGGCGGCGGTCGCCGCATCTCTGGGGCCGGCCCTGGCCGAGGCGGTGCGCGCGGGAGCTTACGGCCGCGTCATCGGCGTGCATCTGGACTTCGCCTTCGATTTCGCCGGCGCCGGACATTATGCGCAGCTCGTGGCCGGGCTGCGAAAGAGCGTTCCCGGGGCCTTCGTCTCGATCTCCGTGCGCGCGCTGCCGGGCACCGACGACGAGCGCAGGCAGGTCGAGCCTCTCTTCGCCGCGGCTGACGCGCTGGTCGCCTTCGTCTTCGGGGCCGGTCCCCGGGTGGATCCGGTTGCCGTGGACGCCGCCCGGCGGCCGTGGTGGGCCGCCTACGATACCCGGGCGCCCGGCACCCTCGTTGGGGCGAACGGGGAGGCGCGCGCAAGCGTGCCCGCGGGAGTTCTGGACGCGCTCTCGGGAAATCCCCGCGTGCAGTTCGAAAACGATCTGTCGGCCAACGACGCGAGCGTCACGGCGTTCACGCTGACGGTGCGCGCTCCGGTCCGGCTGGAGGGCTTACCGCTGGCGGTCGGGGACCGGATCTCCTTTCGCGTCCCGGCGATCGGCGAGATGCTCTTCCAGCTCGGCTCGAGTCTCGCCGGCAAACGATTCGCGCTCGGTCGCGCCGTTCTCTTCGACGGTGCGTTGGAGGCGCAGCGGATCTTTTCGCTCGCGGCGCTCGAGGATGTCCTGCTCGGGCGCTCGCTCGCCCCTACGCTCGAAGGCAGTGTGAAGCCGGCCGGGCGAAATGCCGTGGTCGTCGAGCTCGTCAACCGGTCGCACCAGGCGACCGTCGTGTCGCGGGTTTCCAACTGGATCGAGGTGGACCTCGCGCCGGCCCGTCCCGCCGACGTGCAGCTCGGGGGCTTCGACCGGTACGAGGTGTACGACGCCGCCGGCAGGCCGGTCAGCCCGGGGCGGGCAACGCGCGTACGGCTCTTCGAGACTCTCGTCGCCCCGCTGGAAACGGTCACCCCCGCGAGGATCGTTGTGCGGGGATCGCTGCCGGCGGGCTGCTGCCGGTTCCGCATGCATGCCGGCGCCGCGTCCGGGCCCGAGGTCGCGACCGAGTGGAGTGCTGCGCCGCCGCCGCCGACTCCGGTTGCGAAGAAGGCGGCTACGCGCAAGGCTAGATAGGCGCGTCTTTGCGCCGGAACAGTCCGGCGATCTTTCCGATCGGGCCAGAGCTCACGAAGACCAGCGCCAGCGACACCAACGCGAGCTCCGGCCGCAGCGCGATTAGCACGAAGAAGAGCGCGATCGCCGGCAGGATCCAGCCCGGCCGCCGGCGCTTCAGATCGAGGTCCTTGAACGAACGGTAGCGGATCGTCGAGATCATCAGGTACGAGAGGATGATCGTGAGCGCGAGGAGGCCTCCCATCCAGAGGCGCGAGACGAGGCGCTCGGGTGTGGCCAGCACGATCGTCGCGACGGAGCCGGCGGCCGCGGGGATCGGAAGCCCGATGAAGTAGCGCTTGTCTGCCAGGTGCGTCTGGATGTTGAACCGCGCCAGGCGCATGGAGCCGCAGACGACGAAGAGAAACGACGCCATCCACCCGAGGCGATGGAAGTCCGCGAGGCCCCACGAATAGGCGAGGACGGCCGGGGCGACGCCGAAGGAGACGAGATCGGCCAGGGAGTCGTATTCCTCGCCGAACTTCGAGGTCGAGTGGGTCATGCGCGCGATGCGCCCGTCGAGACCATCGAGGACTCCGGCGGCGATGATCAGGACGGCGGCGATCTCGAACGTGCCGCGGATCGAGCACCAGAGCGACAGGTATCCGCAGAACAAGTTGCCGACGGTGAAGAGCGTCGGGAGGATGAAAAGGCCGCGCGAGAGCCGCTCGCGGGAAATCCCGGCCACCTCAGGCTCCCTTGGGCCAGCGGGCGATCGCCGTGCGCCCGGCCTTCAGCTTGTCGCCCGGCTTGACCAGGACCTCCGCGCCGTCGGGGACGAAGAGGTCCACGCGCGAGCCGAACTTGATCAGGCCGATCCGAGACCCACGCGCAAGCTCGTCGCCGAGCTTCGGGTAGAACACGATGCGGCGGGCCAGTGCGCCCGCGATCTGCTTGAACGTAACGCTGCCGGCGGCAGAGACGAGCGTGATGCGGTTCTGCTCGTTCTCGGTGGACGCCTTGTCGGAGAACGCGGCGGCCTTGAGGCCCGGCACGTAGGCGTAGTCCCCGAGCCGGCCCGAGATGGGCGCGCGGTTGACGTGGCAGTTGAAGACGGACATGAAGACGGAGAGCCGCCGCCGGGCGCCGGCCGGCGCCTCGGGCGCCTCGGCCACCGAGAGCACGGTTCCGTCTGCCGGGGAGACGATCGTGTCCGCTCCGCCCTCGGGGGTCCGCTCGGGGTCTCGGAAAAACTGGATCAAGAAGAGGGTCGCGGCGCCCAAAACGGCGGCCGCCAGCGGGTGGCCGGTCAAGACGGCCACGCCCCCGGCGGCGAGAGTCGGAACGATGAAGGCCCAGCCTTCGCGGGCGATCGGGATCCTCAGCTCACGACCTCTTCGCGGTGGTGGCGCGAAATGGCTTCCATCCGATCTTTCAGGGCGAGTTTTTCTTTCTTCAGGCGTTTCTCTTCCAGCTCTTCGTCCTCGGACAGGCGGGACTTGGCGGCCAGCTCGTGGAGCCGCTCCTCGTGGTGGCGGTGCTCCTCGTGCAGGCGATCGAGCTCCGAATCCGACACGGTCATCTCGCTGTTCCCAGTTTCCATCGCGTCAAACCTCCTTGAGTTGTGTTGTTCGTGGAAAGGGGCGAGGCGGGTCACGGGCTAAGTCTAGTCCGGGGGTCGGGGGGATTCAACGGGGAGGTTAAGACCGTCCGCAGCGGGCAGAAAGCGGGGAATATCGCTCATTTGGAGCTCAGGGGCAGGACGAGGACGAGCGCATCCTCGCCGTCCTGGTAATACGCGCGCCGGCGGTAGGCCTCCGTGAAGGCGTAGGACTTGTAGAACCCGCGGGCGGCCTCGTTGGAAACCCGCACCTCGAGCGTGATCGCGGTGGATCCGGACGACCGGGCGCGGGACAGCGCGTCCTCGAGAAGCGCGCGTCCGTGGCCCTGCTTTCTCAGGAGCAGATCGGTCGCGATTTTGTTGATGTGGAATTCCTCATAGAGGGCGACCGCGAAGAGGTACCCGCCAATCCGCGGCATGGCACCGTCGTCGCGCGCAAGGACTCGGATGTAGCGGTGTGGCTCGACGAGCTCGCTCGCAAAGAACTCCCGTTTCCAAGGAATCGGGAAGGACTCGGACTCGATGCGCGCGACCTCGTCGAGGTCGAACGGTCCCGCCGGTCGCAGGCGGTACGGGGCGGCGTGCGGCTCACGCAGGGCCACGTTTCTCCTCGGCGGCGCTCGGCCGCGAGTAGATGGCTCCGGCGGGGCTCTCGGAGGCCGTCCGGGGGCGGCGCGACACGGCGGCGGCGAGCGCGGCGGCGACGCTGTCGTCGCGGTCGTCCTTCAGGTCGACGAGGGGATCGCCGGCGGCGAAGCGGGCCACGTCGTCCACGCGCACGAGGGTAGCGGGCCCGAGCGAGCACGCCCGGTCGGCGTCGATGGCAAAACGCTCGCAGACGGCTTCGCCACGCCCGGCGTCGAGCACGGCGACGACACGCGCGGGGCTGCCGGTCCGGGCGGTTTCCGCCATCGCCTCGAGTGTCGAGACGAGCTCCACCGGTATCCCGAGGGCGCGCCCGAGCCCCCACGCCGTTGCCAGGCCGACGCGCAGTCCCGTGAAGGACCCCGGGCCCGCGCAAACCGCGATCCGGTCGCAGGCCGCGAGCTCGATGCTCGCCGCCGCCAGGGCGCGCTGCACTGCGGGAAGGAGATCTTCCGACGCCCGCCGGTCCCCGGGCAGCCGCTCTTCGAACACGCGGCCGTCCGCAATGAGCGCAACGGCCGGGCGCGGACTGGCGGCGTCGAGAGCAAGCACGTTCATGATCGGACGTTCGGAGCGGACTGGCCGCCCGTGGGCGTTATGCTAGCAGACGCGTGAGCGCAACGATCCCGAGCTCGAGCCCCCGCGTGACCCCGATGCTCCGGCAGTACTTCGAGATGAAGAGCCGCGTGCCGGACGCCATCCTGCTCTACAGGATGGGGGACTTCTACGAGATGTTCTTCGAGGACGCGAAGCAGGCCGCTCCGCTGCTCGGCATCGCGCTGACCCGCCGCAACAAGAATTCGGACATCGAGGCGCCGATGTGCGGAGTGCCGCACCAGAGCGTCGAGCACCACATTTCGAAGCTCGTCTCTTCCGGGCGCAAGGTCGCCGTCTGCGACCAGGTCGAGGACCCCAAGACGGCGAAAGGCCTCGTGCGCCGCGACATCACCCGCGTCGTCACGCCGGGCACCGTGCTCGACGCGGAATCCCTCGTTCCGGACGCGCCCTCGTATCTGGCCGCACTCGCCCCGGGGCAGGCCGACTGGGGGTTGGCGTTCCTGGACCTTTCGACGGGCCGGTTCCAGGCGGGCGTCGTCCCGGCTTCGCGGGTGGAGGATGCGCTGGCGCTCTTCCGGCCCCGCGAGATCCTGCTGCCGGAAGAGGCGGGGGAACCGGGCTTTCGCGCCACGCTGTCGCGCCGCAACGCGGCGTGGTGGAAGAACGCGCCGCAGGGCCCCGGTTTCGAGGCCCTCGCGGTCCCGGCGCGTTGCGCGGCATCGGCCGCGCTCGCCTACGCCCACGAGATGCGGCCGGGAGGCCTCGAGCACATCGGGCCGCCCTCGAGCCTGGAGTTCGGGTCCCGGATGGGCCTCGACCAGTCGGCGATCGCGACCCTGGAGCTGTTCGAGTCCTCCGACGGGACGCGGGAGCGCAGCCTCTTCGCGCTGATCGACCGGACCCGCACGCCGCTCGGAGCCCGCGCGCTGCGCGAGGCGCTCGCGCACCCGTCGCTCGACCCGATCGAGCTCGAGGCGCGCTGGGATGCGGTCGAGGAACTGCTTGCCCGCACCGAGATCGCGGAGCCGATGCAGGCAGCGCTCGAAGAGGTCGGAGACCTTGAAAGGCGCTTTGCCAGGGTGGCCGTCGGAACGGCGGGACCGCGCGATGTGGTGGCGCTGGCAGCGGGGCTCAAGGCCGTACCGTCCGTGACGGCCTGCGCCAGCGCGCTTTCCGCCGGCAGGTTCCGTTGCCTGTGCGACGCCGTGCCCGACACGCAGGACTGCGTTTTACGGATCGAGCAAACACTCGGTCCGGACCCTCCCGTGCTCGCGTCGGCCGGCGGATTCATCCGCGACGGCGCAGATGCCGAGCTCGACACGCTGCGCAGCCTGCGGCGCGACGCGCAGAGCGCTCTGCTCGCGATCGAGGCCGAGGAGCGCCGCCGCAGCGGGATTGCCACCCTGAGGATCAAGTTCAACCGCGTGTTCGGCTATTCGCTGGAGGTGGGCAACGCGCACCGCGAGAAGGTCCCGGCCGACTGGATCCGCAAGCAGTCCCTCGCCAACGCCGAGCGCTACGTGACGCCGGCGCTCAAGGAGCTCGAAGAGAAGATCCTCGGGGCGGAGGACCGCATCGGGGAGATCGAGGCGCGGCTCTACGGGGAGTTGCTGACGGCTCTGTCCCGCGCCGGGGACCGCGTAGCGAAGACGGCGACGGGGATCGCACAGATCGATCTCTTTGCGGGCCTCGCCGAAGTGGCGCGGTCGGGACGCTGGGTCCGTCCGCGGCTCTCGTCCGTCCCTCGCCTGCGCATCGTGGCCGGCCGCCATCCGCTGGTCGAGCGCCTGCGCCGCGAGGAGCCCTTCATCCCGAACGATACGGACCTTTCCCAGGACCGGCGGATCCAGCTCGTGACGGGCCCGAACATGGGAGGCAAATCCACGTATCTGCGCCAGGTCGCGACGATTGCGCTGCTCGCTCAGGCGGGCTCCTTCGCCCCGGCCGACGAAGTCGAGCTGTCCGTGATCGATCGCATCTTCACGCGCGTGGGCGCCGCCGACTATCTCTCGCGGGGCGAATCCACTTTCATGGTCGAGATGCTCGAGGCGGCCGCGATCGTGCGGGAAGCGACCCCGAAGAGCCTGGTCATCCTCGACGAGGTCGGACGGGGCACGTCCACCTTCGATGGGCTTTCGATCGCGTGGGCGCTGCTCGAGTACCTGCACGACACTCCCGAGAAAGCCGCGCTCGTGCTCTTCGCGACGCACTATCACGAGCTCACGGAGATCGCCCTCGTCAAGCCGGCCGTCGTCAACACGACGATGGCGGTGCGGGAGGTCGGCGGGCGCGTGGTGTTCCTGCGCAAGGTCGTGCCCGGCGCCGCGGACCGCAGCTACGGCATCCACGTCGCCGAGCTCGCGGGCCTGCCCGGTGCCGTGACGGCCCGCGCGCGCGAGGTGCTCGCGAACCTGGAGAAGCAGGAGCTCGACGCGCAGGGGGCCCCGGTGCTCGCGCGCAAGCAGGGCGAGAGTGCCGGCTCCGGGCAATTCCTGCTTTTTTCGTCGGACGAAGAGCTCGCGCTCGAGAAGCTCCGCGCTCTCGACGTCAACCAGATGACCCCGGTGGCCGCGCTCTCGATGCTTTCGGCGCTCCAGGAGCGTCTCAGGAAGTCGTGAGCGGCGGGCTGTTCGGTGTCGGCCTGGCCGGCCCCGCGCTCGAACGGTCGGAGCGGAAGATCCTCGCCGCCGCCCGGCCCCGTGGCGTCATTCTCTTTCGCCGCAACATCGAGG
Organism: Acidobacteriota bacterium; assembly: GCA_031360505.1. Taxonomy (GTDB): domain Bacteria; phylum Acidobacteriota; class Thermoanaerobaculia; order UBA5066; family Gp7-AA6; genus DAHUXD01. Next base: position 331 of record JANMBR010000322.1, on the reverse strand, counting down.
ACGAGCAGGGACTCGCGCGGTTGGTCGGGGAACTGCGCGATCTCGGTGTGCGCCATCTCTTCCTCGACCAGGAAGGGGGGCCGGTCGACCGGCTGCGCGATCTGGTCGCGCCCACGCCGTCATTTCAGCGGACGGCGGGCGCAGGGACTGCGCGGCGGGCCGGCTCGGCCGTCGGCGCGATGCTCGCCCATCTCGGGTTCGACGTGGACCTGGCTCCGGTCGTGGACCGGGCCATGGCGGGGGCAGGGGCGCTCGTCCTCGGGCAGCGCAGCGCCTCGGAGAGCCCCGACGAAATCGTGGCTGCGGCGGGCGCTTTTCTCGACGGCCTGCA
>JANMBR010000309.1:0-1523 GCA_031360505.1 Acidobacteriota bacterium | reverse complement strand
GTGGCACACCGTCAGCGAGTGGGCAATCGGTCCTCACGGCTGACCTCGGCGCGCTGCTCGCCCCGGCCGGCCTGGCTCACATGCTGGCCGGGGCTACGTGAAATTAGATAGTGCTCCGGTCCGCCTAACGGGTAGCGCATCAGCGGCGAGCGAAGAGCCGAAGGCGATGAGCGAGTCCGCTGCATGCGCGTGTTAGGCCGCGGGGCCTTAATGCTGCGTAATCCGTGATGAGTAGTGGTTGGCAACCAACCGCCAGCGCCCGTCCTGCTTTACCCATACCCTGGTGAACCGAGTGTCACGGGGAACAGCTTTGCCTTTGTCTTGCCCACTCATAGTTGAGAGGCCCGTTTCCACAGCAGTGTTGTCGTAGACGCGCACCTGAACCTCGTCGGTGACGATAGACTGAAACTTCAAATCCCCAGACGTGAAATCCGAAATCACCTGCGCCTTGGTTCTCACTGTGCCGCTTGGTCCCACGCCGATAAAATCATCAGCGTAGATGCGGTCAAGGGCAACCGCATCAGCACCGACCTGCGCGCGAATGCGTTCATTATCCAGTTGTTTTATGGCCTGCTCAACGCTGCTTCTGTGATCTCTGCTTGTGCTCTGCTGTTGCCCTAGGACGATGCCGGTCGGTGTAAGGGCCAGGATGGCTATGACGAATGTCCATCTCATCAGAACTCTCCTTCAAAGGATCTGTGGCCAGTCAGAGCCGCCCAACGGGCTGCGCATCAGCGGCGAGCGTGGAGGCGAAGCCGACGAGCGAGTCCGCTGCACGCGCGTGTTAGGCGGCCTATCGATAGACGTCCTTGCGGTGCCCGACTCGTACGACGAGCACGAGCAGCTCGTCGTCGGCGATCGAGTACAGAATCCGGTATCGCCCCACGCGGACGCGGTAACGATCGCTCTCCCCAGCCAGCTTCTCGCACCCGACTGGCCGCGGCTCATCTGCCAGCGCGAGAATGCGCGCCACGATGCGCTGCCTATCTCTCTTCTGGTCAACGGCCTCGATCTCCTTGGCCGCGGACGGCTTGATGAGGACCCTATAGCTTGCCACGCCGCTTGAGAGCCTTTACGAACGTTTCAAAGTCGAGATTCGGCTCCCGCCTACGCTTCTCGAACGCCTCCAGATCCTCGGCATCCTCGGCCAAGGTCAGTTTCACGGCATCGTTGACCATGTCTGAGATCGACTTGTCCGATGCCGCGGCCTTGAGCCGCAAAGCCCGATGAATCTCCGGCTCGAAGTACACGGTGGCTCGCTTGGCGCTACTCATAAGGCGGAGTCTAGCGTTTTGGCGCTAAGACGTCAAGGCCCCTCCAGGCCGCCTAACGGGCAGCGCATCAGCGGCGAGCGACGAGCCGAAGGCGATGAGCGAGTCCGCTGCATGCGCGTGTTAGGCGGCACATGCGCGTGTTAGGCAGCCCTTTGGTCATTGAGGGTTCCACGCTTTCGCGATCGCTTTCGCTAGCATTGGCGGTAGGCAGTCCCGAGTCGCGCACGCGATCGGCTGATTCGCCTGCCA
>JANMBR010000274.1:0-11624 GCA_031360505.1 Acidobacteriota bacterium | reverse complement strand
GTTCACGATGACCACGGCCGACGGCCCCCGGGCTGGGCATCTCACGCTGGGCTTTTACACCTGGTATTCCCCGCAGGTGGCTGGCGAGTTCTACTCCGGGCAACCGGATTCGACCCGCTACTTCGCCCACTACGGCGGAGCGGCCTCGCTCGGCCTCGGACTGACCAACTGGTGGTCCGTTTTCATCGCCGGCGGCGGGGAAGCCACGCGCAGCGGAGGCGGCTGGCAGGGCGGCTACATCAACGGCATTCCGGTCCAGAGCGGCTTCCGCGTCACCGAGGGCTCGAAGGTCCGGCTCGGAACGAAAATCCATTTCTCCACCGAGAACGATCCGGACCTGCGCTTTGCCTTCTGGTTGGCCGGGGGCATTCCCGTCGGAACCGGATCGGTCCAGACCGACAACGGCGAGGTCCAGCGCCTGAACTCGCCCCGGGCGGACTGGGAATGGGGCGGCGCGGTTTCGAAGTCGTACTTCACCGGGATGGTTTCCTACAGGTTGACCGGCATCCAGGACAACGACATCCGGCCGGGCAACCTCCTGCGCTTCGGCTTCGGCGCGGAAGTTCCGATCGTTCCGATGGTCCACCTCATCGGTGAGGTGAACTACAACGTCATCGACGGCGGCGACTTCAACCAGCCGGACTGGGCAGAGCTCGTCACCGGCGCCCGCTTCTGGTTCGGGCCGGGGTCCGCGTGGGGGATGTCGGTCGCGCTCAACACCAACCTGAGCGTGCTGTTCTCGCACGGAGTCAACCCGAACCCGTTCGGCGGAATCCTCGGCGTGACCTACGCCGCGTGGCCGCCGGCGCCGCCGCCGCCGGTCGTCGTCCCGGCGGCCGCCGAGCCCGTGGTCGAGGAGAAGGCCGCCGCACCGATGGTCGCCACGGTCGCGCCCGCCCCGCCGCCGCGCCCGGCGCCGAGGACCACGACCGACGAGATTTATTTCGACGGCAAGAGCGCGCGCCTGACCAACATCGCCAAGGCCGTGCTCGACGGCGTCGCGCTGAGGATGAAGAACGACCTGAACGCCACCGCCGTCGTCGTCGGCTACACGGACAACCAGGGCGCGGACCCGGCCAACGTCGAGCTCGGCATGAAGCGCGCCGAGGCCGCCAAGCAGTACCTGGTCACCCGGCACGGCATCGATCCGGGCCGCATCTCGGCCGGATCCAAGGGCGCGGCCGAGCCCGCGTACGACAACGCCACCGCCGAGGGCCGCGCGAAGAACCGCCGCGCCCAGATCGTCGTGACGCTCGTTTCGGGAACGTGATCCAGAGACCCTCTCAGCGCATCGCACAACCCCCTCCCCAAGAGGGGGTTTTTTGACGCCGCGGGCGGAGGCCGAGGCGGCGCCCCACAGCCCGCCGCCCCGGGTCGTCGGCCTCACGGTCATCTCGCTGGCCGCGGTGATCGGCCTGCTCTACTACGGCCGCCCGCTGCTCGTTCCGATCGCGTTCGCGCTTTTCCTTTCCTTCGCCCTGCGCCCCTTCGTGTCGCTCCTCGAGCGCGCGGGCGTGCCGCGGGTGCTCGCGATCATGCTGATCATCTTCGTGATCGTGGGCGGCGTCGCGCTGCTCGTGATCAACGTGACGGCGCAGTTGAACCAGTTCTTTGCCGAGCTGCCCCGCTACCAGGCGCGCATCCGCGACCTGTTGACCCGCGTCATGGAATTCGTGAACGGGCTGCGCGAGCGCATGGGCAGCATTCTCCCCGAGGACTCGCGCGGCGTCCGGGAAGTGAAGCTCACCGAATCCCAACTCGACACGACCCGCGCGCTCTTCGCCCAGGTCGGCGCCACGCTCGGCATCATTCTCTATGCCGCGGCGATCCCGTTCCTGACGTTCTTCATGTTGAAGGACCGGGAGAAGTTCGGCCGCGTCCTCGCCGGCATCTTCACGCGCAACGAACGGCTGGGCGAGGCGGACGTCACGGGCGCGATCTCCCGCACGATGACCGCCTACGCGACGGGCCTCTCCTTCGTCATGCTGATCATGGCCGGCGCTACGACGCTCGCCCTGATGATCCTGCGGATCAACTACTACTACGTCCTCGGGCCGATCGCCGGGATCGCGATCCTGCTGCCCTACGTCGGCGTCATCCTCTCGACCGTCCCCGCCGTGGCCGTGGCGTACTTCCAGTTCGACGGCGAGAAGGCCCTGCTCGTCCTGGCGGTCTACGCCCTGATGCAGTTCCTCGAGGGCAACGTGCTGACACCGTTCATCGTCGGCGGCAAGGTGCGGCTCTTCCCCCTGACCGTGATGATCTCGTTCATTTTCTGGGGAACCATCTGGGGCGTTTCCGGCGCCGTCCTCGCCGTGCCGCTCACGTCGGCGCTGAAGGTGGTCTGCGAGCACGTCCGCGGATTGGAAGGCCTCGCAAGGCTACTCGGCGAGCCGGACCTGCCGCACTTCAACAAGAAGAAGGCGCGGGAGAAGGTGGTTGAGGTGAAGGCGAGCCCGGCGGAGTCGGGAGAGGTCAGGAAGAGTCAGGAAGAGCTGGGAGGAGCCGGGAAGAGTTAGGAAGGTGCACCTTCCCGACTCCCCCGCTGACTCCCCTCGACTGCCCGCTCACTCCTCGTTACGGTTTCGCGGCCCGCTCCCGCCGCCCGGCGTGCCCTTGCCCGTCAACTGGTCATGCAGCTGGCGCGCCTCCGGGTCCTGCGGATCGAGCTCGACGAGCTTCTTCGCGTAGCCGACGGCGGCCGCCCCGCGCCCCGCCTTCGCGCTGAGCGAGGCAAGGGCGCCCAGGATCTCGCGATTACCGGGATGCCCGGCATGGGCGCTCGTGAGCACTTCGAGCGCGCGCCCGGTTTGACCCGCCGAATCGAGCGCTATGGCATAGACATACGTGTACCGGGGCCGCTCGGGAGGCAGGACGGCAGCTTTCTCCAGCTCCTTCAGCGCCTCGCCCATCCGCTTCTGGCGAACCAGAGCCAGCCCGAGCGCGTGGTGGATGCCGGGGTCCTGCGGCGCGACGCAGAGGCCCTGGCGCAGCACGCGCTCCCCTTCGTCGTCGCGGCCCCTCTGCCGGTAGAGGTCCGCGAAGTTGACGTAGGTCCCCGCGAGAGCCGGCATGAGCGCGAGGGCGGTCCTGAACTGCGCCTCGGCCCGATCGAGCTCGCCCTGCTCGACGTAGACGCCGGCCAGGTTGAGGTGCGCCTCCGCCCGGTCGGAGTCCACCATCTGCGACTGCACGTATTCCGCGAGCGCCGCCTCGAAGTCGGCGCGCTCGGAGGAATTCATCTGGTCCTTCGGGACCGAAGCGAGGGTTCGCGCGGCGTCGATGCGCACCGTCCGAATCGGGTCGCGCAAGAGCGGCGACACGAGGGCAAGCCGTTGCTCGCGAGCGATCCCTTCTGCCGCGGTGAGGGCCCCGTCGCGGACGAGCGGGTCGGGGTCGGCGAGCGCCTTCGACAGCGTGGCCGTGGAGGTCGCCCCGCCATTGCGCGCGAGCAGCGACGCGGCCGTCGCGCGGCGGATCCCGGGTCTGGAACTGTCCCCGACGAGCTGCTGGAGCGCCGCTTCGGCGGGCGCCAGCTCTTCGCGCGCCGCATACATGGTTTGCCCGTAGTGGGGTTGCTTGCGGGCCTTGTCGCCCCACCAGCGCAGCGCCGCCTCCGCCGCCCAGGCATTCGACTTGTTCCGGTGGCACTGCGTGCACGCATTCGGGTTTCCGGTCGACACCGACAGGTCCGGCCGCGGCACGCGGAAGCTGTGGTCGTGGCGCGCGTGCACGACCATGTAGTCGCGCGTCGGCATGTGACAGGAGACGCAGCTCGCGCCGGTCGAGCCGGCCTTGTGAAACGTATGGGCCGGAGTATCGAATTTTTCGGGGAGGTGGCACGAGGCGCACACGCGGTCTGCCGAGACGGGGACCTTGAGGTCGTGCGGGTTGTGGCAGTTCGTGCACGTCACGCCGGCCGCGTGCATCTTGCTCTGCAGAAACGAGCCATACTCGTAGACCTCGTCCTGGATCTGCCCGTCGGCGAAATAGAGCCCCTCGGTCAGGAGCGCCGGGCGGTGCGTCTGCATGAGCGGCTGACCATAGACGTAGTCGGCGGCGACGACCGAGCGCCGCGCATGGCAGCGCGCGCACGTCTCGATCTCGGCCTGCGAGGTCCGGGGCACGCTGCGTTTGGCGATGCCGGTCTTCATGTCGAAGTCCCAGGTCGCCTTGTCGTTCTCGAGGGCCACGGCCAGCCCCTTGTCCGCGTCGCCCGCCTTCGCCCTGCCCGCCTTGACCGTTCGGCCCAGGCCACGTGCGCCGAGCCCGGCCCGTGGCGCGCCTCGCAGGACACGTTCAGCTCCGACCACGTCGTCGAATAGCTGTTCGTCGCCGCCGTGAAGCCCTTCTTCACGTTCGTCGAGTGGCAATCCGCGCACATGTAGTTCCAGTTCTGGTACGGACCGGTCCAGTGCAAGGGGTCGGAGTGCGGCACCGCTTCCTTCGGATACAGGTGGAACCAGCGCTGGCCGCCCTCTTTCGCGGGGCGCGTGTCCCACACGACATTCAAGGCCTGGAAGCGGCCTCCGGGAAAGGCGATCAGGTACTGCTGGAGCGGGTAGACGCCGAACGTGTAGTCGATCGAGTATTCGTGGAGCTTGCCGTCCGGACCGTCGGTCTTCGCGAAGAACTTTCCGTCGCGCTTCGTGAACGTGGTCGTGACGCCGTAGTGCGTGAAGGACGCGTTATCGAAGTTGCCGAGGACCGTCTTGTCCGTCGCCTCCTGCATGGCGAGGTCGTGGTGCGAACCCGTCCAGCGCCGATCTTCTTCGGCATGACAGGTGGCACAGGCCCGGCGCCCGACGAACGTGGCGCTCGCGGAAGCGGCGGGCGCGACAGGTGTCGGCTTCGCGGAGGCCACAGGCGCTTCGGCGCGCCCGCGACAGGCGCCGGCGGCGCACGCGAGAGCGACGACGGCCAGCGCTGCCCCGAGCCGCTGCTTGCTTTGCACGGCGCGGATCATAACCGCGGCCCGGCTTCCAACGTTTGCCGGGCGCTCGGCTTGCCACCGCAAGAAAAAGCTAATGAAAAGGACCTTTTCCCCGAGCCTAGCGCCCCAAATGATACGATTTCTCCATCCGAGGGGGAGGCCCATCATGAGGAACCGCATTGTCGTTGCCGCGGCGTTGCTGGCTTGCGCTTTCGCGATCCAGGCCCAGCAGACCATGTACAAGATCAAGCTCAACCCGTCCGGATCCATGGTGTCCCTCGACAAGCCGGTGCTGTTGAACGGGAAGTACGTGTTCCATGCCTGGCCGCACGGAGAGCAAACCGCGCTGCGGCAGGCGCTCGTCCTCAACATCGCTCCCTTGACCGGGCCTCAGAAGCCGATCTACCAGGTCGACCTCACTCCCTCGGGCAAGGTCTACGCCAAGGACAACCCCACGCTCAAGGGAAACACGTACGTCTTCCACGCGTTTCGCGACGGCACGCTCATGAGCCTGCGCCAGTCGGACGTCAAGAAGGTCACGATGCTGACCGGAGACGACGCCTTCTGGGTCGAGCAGGGAATCGACGGCGAAAGCTCGATCGGCAACCTCGCGATCGAGGGCACCAGCAGGGTGGTCGAGATCGGAACCCCTCCCGCGGTCAACAGCGCCCAGGCGGGGCGCTCCAACCTCAGTTCGGTTTCGGGCAGCGGCTCCGGCATCAACGGGGCGCCGGCGGGCAACTGGCAGTACCAGGGGACTCCCGGCACGGCCGACGCATGGGGGCCGGCAAACGCCACGGTCGCCTCCCCCGGCGACGTGCCGACGATGCCGGCCGCGACCAACGGAAGCAGCGCTCCGACGACGCCCCAGTAGCCGGCGCCGGCCCGGTCAGACCTGGAACTGAAGGCGGAGCTGGTAGAAGTTGTTCCGCCCCTGGAGCCGGTCGCGGTTGAGGCGTCCGTAGCCGTAGTTGAACTCGAAGCGGAACTGATTCGTCGGATACCAGGAGAGCGCTCCGCTCAGGCGGTCGAGCTTCCCGCCCTGCACCGCGCCGTTCGCCAAATCGACGCTCGCGTAACGGGCCGCAACCTCCCAGGCGCCCGGCCCACCGTGCTTGAACGAGAAGGGCGCCGTCGGGCTGATCATGCGAGTAAGGTCGCCCGCGTTTCAAGTGCCGGTTTCAGCCGGCTTTCCGGTCCGCGCCCTTCCGGAAAAAGAGCTCGAAGAGCTTCTTTTCTCCCAGCAGATGGCTGAGCTCCCAGAAGGCGAAGAACGGCAGGAACACGACAAAGAGAACCAGCCCCTTCCCGACGAACTCGTGGAGGCCGGAGTCGAGGAACTCCGGGCAAGCTCGCAAGAAGCGTCTTGTGGTGCAGGAGCCCCTCCACGATCTGCTCGAGGATCTCGAAAACCAGCACGAGGGCCCCGTAGACGAGCGACGAGCGCACGACCGCGAAGGCCAGCGTCCTGCGGCCTGCCTTCTTGCCGAGCCCCATCGCCTTGCCGATCAGGATGACCTTGGCAACGATGAGCGCCTCGAAAAGGGCATAGCCGTAACGAAAAGCGCTGACGCCCTCGTCGCGCTGGAGGAGTCTCTTGTAGGTGAGGAACGAGACGAAGAAGACGGCGAGATAGGCCGTGATCAATACGAGCAGCCGGAGTTCTTCTGCCGCCTTCTCCTTGAGATGCGCCCTTTTCTCGCCGTCCACGCCGTTGCCCTGCCTTTCGGACGAGAACACTTCGGGACGTCCTCGACGCTCTCGCCAGCATGGGACGGTATCGCAAAAAACAGGAGCGGCGCCCGTCGAAGGCGCCGCGCCGTGTTGATATCGAATGCCTGACTTCGCCGCCGAGTTGCCGGATGACCCTATGGCGCCCGGCCGCTCAGAAGGACACGGTCGCGTAGAGGCGCGGTCCGTAGTCGCTGCACTTGAATTGGACGTACGTGTTCGCCTGTTCCCTCTTCAGGCTGAACCTATCAGGCCGTTAGCACAACGCTAAGGACCGGCCATTGCCGCGAGTCTCCTTCTTGCGACATGCTCTCGGGTACCAGCCATGAACGACCTGCCGATCGTCCTTCCGATGGCCTTCGTCATGGTCACGGGACCCCAGATCGTGACGGCAATCCTGCTCGCGACGGGCGTGCACCCTCGACGCAACTCAGCGTCCTTCCTAGTCGGCGCCGGCGCCGCCACGACCATCGGCGTGACCGCCGCCTACTGGCTCACCGGAGTCCTGGGCAAGCACGCGTCCCCGCTGAAGGGGGGCGACCGGATCGAGCGCGCCGTGGATCTCGCTATCGTGGCCTTGCTCTTGTTTCTCGCGTGGAGGGTCTTCCGGCAACGTCGAAACACCTCGCCGCCGCGGTGGATGGCGAAGCTGGAAACGGCCACGCCGCTCTTTGCCCTGAAGATGGGCTTGCTGCTCTTCCTGCTGCTGCCGGGCGACCTGCTGAGCATGGCAACCGTGGGCGCCCACCTCGCCCACCACGACGCGGCCTGGTGGCACACCCTGGTCTTCGTGGCCGCAACGCTCTTTCTGGCCGGCCTCCCGCTTCTCCTGCTCCTGCTCATCGGGCAGCGCGTAAAGACGCTGCTGCCGAAGACGCGCGACTGGATGACAGCCAATTCCTGGATCGTCAGCGAGATCGTGATCGGGTTCTTTCTGCTGATGACGCTGAGGAACCTGTTCGCGGGCTGACCTTGCGCCGAGGTCGCTTGACCCATGCGGGCGGCCGCGAGGGCCGCCCTTACGGCACCGAGATCGCGAAGTTCCGGCGCAGATCTAGACGATGCGCGTGGCGCGGCGGGTCTCTCGCTTGCCGAGCGAGAGGAGGCTGCCGACGAGGCCGGCGGCCGCCCCCGCGGCGGGCAGCAGCAGCGCCGTGGGAACGCTCAGGAATCCCACCCACAGGACGGAGAGCACGGGATGGGGCTCCCGCGCGAGCCAGTAGGTCGCAAAGCGATACGTCGCGTACAGGAGCCCGAGGGCGATGCCTCCGCCGACGAGCCCCTCGGCGGTCGCGTAGAGCCAGAACGGCGCACGGATCGCGGATTCGGTCGCGCCCATCAGGCGCATGATCCCCACTTCATCGCGGTGGAGATCGAGCGCGAGGCGCACCGCCGAGGCGACCGAGAGCACGGCCGCGAGCGTCAGCACGCCTCCGAGAAAGAGCCCGGCGTTGCGCACGAGCGCGATGGCGTCCCGGAAGCGGCGCGAAAATTCCTCTTCCGATTCCGCCGACTCGACACCCGTCCACAGCCGGGTCGCGGCGGCGATCTCCGGCGCGGTGCGCGCCGAGGCCCCCGGCTTCAAGACCACCTCGAGCGACGGCGGAAACGGCGCCTCCTTGAGGTCTGCCAGGGCATCGCCGAGATCCGGATACGCCCGCCGGAACCGCTCGAGGGCCGCCTCGCTGCCGACCGTGCGCACGGTCTTGATCCGCGGGTCCTGCTCGAGCCGCGCGGCCAGAGCGGCTGCGTCGGCCTCGGGCTGCAGGGTGATCACGACCGCCGTCGGCTCGGGCTCGACGACGGAAAGGCGGCCCAGGTTGCGCGACACGAGCGCCAGCAGTCCCGGAACGTAGAGCGCGAGCGCGATCAGCGTGATCGCGGCAGCGGTCTGCCGCGGGCTCGACCGCGAGATCGACCAGGCTTCGCCGAAGACGTAGCGGGGGCTAGCCATGGGTCACGACAGCGGCAGGAAAGGCGCTTCCCGCACGATCGGGGCGCTCTCCCGCGCGCGGTCCAGATCGTGGAGGTGGCCCCGCTCGAGGGTGAGGGTGCGCTTGCCCATCCGGCGGATCATCTCGAGGTCGTGCGTCGCAACGACGACCGTGGTGCCGCGGATGTTGAACTCGACGAAGAGCCGCATGATCTCCTCGGCGAGGACGGGATCGAGGTTGCCCGTGGGCTCATCGGCCAGCAGCACGGTCGGCTCGTTGACGATCGCGCGCGCGATGGCGACCCGCTGCTGCTCGCCGCCCGAAAGCTCGTCCGGGTAGGCGTTCATCAGGTGGTGCAGACCGACGCGCTTCAGGACGTGGTACGCGCGGCGCTTCTGCTCGGCGCGGGCGAGGCCGAGCACGTTCTGGACGAAAGAGATGTTCTCGAAAACGGTCTTGCGGCCGATGAGCTTGAAGTCCTGGAACACGACGCCCATCGTGCGGCGCAGGTACGGGATCTGGCTCTGGGGCAGCACGCCGATGTTGCGCCCGTTGACGAGGATCTGCCCGGTCGTGGGCGGCTCCTCGAGGAAGAGCAGGCGAAGCAGCGTGGATTTGCCGGCGCCCGACGGGCCGGTCAGGAATACGAACTCCCCGGCCTGGATCTCGAACGAGACGTCGATGAGCGCGTCGCGGAAGGGACCGTACTTCTTCGAGACGCCGAAGAGCTGGATCATTCGATCGGGTCGAGGGCGCGGGTCAGCGCCTTGCGTACGGCGGCCGGGTCGGCCCGGCCTCCCGTCTTCTTCATGACCTGCCCCACGAGCCAGCCAAAGGTCTGCGTCTTTCCCGAGCGGAAGAGCTCGACCTGCGACGGATGACCCGCGATGACCTCGGCGGCGGCGGCTTCGAGCGCGTCCGTGTCGCGGATACTGCCGAGCCCCTTCTCGGCGACGATCGCGGCGGCGTCGGCCGGCGAGTCCAGCATTGCGGCGAGAACTTCCTTGGCGGAGGCCGCGGAGACTTCTCCCGCCTCCACGAGCCGGACCAGCTCCGCGAGGCGCTCCGGCGAAACCGAGAACGACAGTGCCTCCTCGTTCGAGACTCTGCGCTCCTTCATCCAGCGCAGTGCCTCTCCGATGACCCAGTTCGCGGCAAGCTTTGCCGGCGCGGCCGCCGCGGTCCGCTCGAAGTAGTCGGCGAGCTGGCGGGAGGAGACGAGCGTCTCCGCGTCCTGGAGCGAGAGTCCGAAGGCGTCCACGAAGCGCGCCCGGCGCGCCCGCGGCAGCTCCGGCATGCCGCCGGCGGCCTCCGCAATCCAGGCCTCGTCGACGACCAACAGGCCCAGGTCCGGCTCCGGGAAGTAGCGGTAGTCGTGCGCTTCCTCTTTGCTTCGCATCGCAACCGTGCGCCCGGCCTTCTCGTCCCAGAGGCGCGTCTGCTGCACGATCTTCTCGCCGCGCGCGAGCGCCTCGCCCTGCCGCTCGATCTCGTGCTCGATGGCCTTGGCCACGAACCGAATGGAGTTCAGATTCTTGATCTCGACGCGCGTGCCGAACGGGGCCGTCTCCGAGGCGCGCACCGACACGTTGGCGTCGCAGCGCAGGCTGCCCTTCTCCATGTCGCCGTCGCAGACTCCGATGTAGCGCAGCAGCCGGCGCAACTCCGTCAGGTACGCGGCCGCCTCCTCGGAAGTCCGGATGTCCGGCTCGCTCACGATCTCGACGAGCGGCACACCTGCTCGAGTCCAGTCCACCAGCGACACATCGGTCGGAACGTCGTCGTACGGCGTGTCGTGCAGAAGCTTGCCCGCGTCCTCTTCGAGGTGCGCGCGCACCAGCCGGACCGACTTTTCGCCCTGCGGCGTGTCGATCACGACCGCGCCGCCCGTCGAGAACGGCCGGTCGTACTGCGAGATCTGGTAGCCCTTCGGGAGGTCCGGATAGAAGTAGTTCTTGCGAGCAAACTGCGACTCGCGATGGATCGTCGCCCCCGCGGCCGTCGCGAGCCGGAGCGCCAGTGTCACCGCCTCGCGGTTCAGGACCGGCAGCGTCCCGGGAAATCCGAGACAGACCGGGCAGGTCGCCGAGTTTGCGGGCGCTCCGACGGTCACGGCGCACGGACAGAAAATCTTGGAGCGGGTCTCGAGCTGGGCGTGGACCTCGAGCCCGATGACCGGAAAAACGCTGGTTTTATTGGGTGTTTCGACGGCCGACACCGGAGAATCTTAGCATGCGCTCTCCCCTACAATGCGCTCGTGGAATGGACTGACGAATCGCGCGACGGCGTCCGCGTGCTGAGGCCCGCGGACACGCCCCTCGGCCACATCGTCGCCTTTTCGGGTCGAGGACACGCGCCGGATGGCGAGGAAAAGCCGACTCCGTTTCTCGCGCGTCGCCTGGCGAAAGCACTCGGCCTCGACGCCCTGCCAATCCGTTGGGCGAAGCAGGTCCACGGGGTTGCCGCATCGATCGTGCACGGCCCCCTGCCCCCCGGCCAGGCCGTCAACGTCGGCGAGTGCGACGCAATCGCGACCGATCGGCTCGGCGTCGCCCTTGCGATCCAGACCGCCGACTGCGTCCCGATCCTGCTCGCGGCGCCGCGCGCGGTGGCCGCGGCCCACGCCGGTTGGCGGGGCTCGGCGCAGAACGTCGCGGCCTCTGCCGTCGCGGCTCTGCGCGAGCTCGGTGCGGAGCCACGGACGCTCTGCGCCTGGCTCGGTCCTTCGATCGGCCCGTGCTGCTACGAGGTCGGCGGCGAGGTCGCCGCGCAGTTTGCCGGAGACTTCGTCCGGGCCGGCTGCGGTGGCGGCTACCGCCTCGACCTGCGCGCCGTCAACGTGGCGCAGCTCGAAGCGGCCGGCGTCCCGCGCGCGGCGATCTCCGTGCATCCTGCCTGCACGAAGTGCGGCGGTGAGGACTTCGCGAGCTACCGCAGGGATGGAGCGAAAGCGGGGCGGATGATCGCGCTGATAGCCCGACTGCAGTAGAGGTCATTCACCGGCGGGACCCGCCCCTCACCCCAAC
>JANMBR010000263.1:0-9574 GCA_031360505.1 Acidobacteriota bacterium | reverse complement strand
CGAGCTCGGCTACCAGGTCAAGTGCTTCTGCTACCAGGACTCCCCCCGCCGGGCGCATTCGATCGCCGCTCAGGGCGGCATCAATGCCGCGAAGAACTACAGGAACGACGGCGACTCGGTCTTCCGCCTCTTCTACGACACAATCAAGGGGGGCGACTTCCGCGCCCGCGAGGCGAACGTCTATCGTCTGGCGGAAGTCTCGAGCAACATCATCGACCAGTGCGTCGCGCAAGGCGTGCCCTTCGCCCGCGAATACGGGGGCCTCCTCGACAATCGCTCCTTCGGCGGCGCCCAAGTTTCGCGCACCTTCTACGCACGCGGCCAGACCGGCCAGCAGCTTCTGCTCGGCGCCTACCAGGCGCTCGAGCGCCAGATCGGTCTCGGCTCCGTCGGGATGTACACGCGCCACGAGATGCAGGAGCTGATCGTCGTGGACGGCCGCGCCCGCGGCGTCGTCGTGCGCGATATGGTCACGGGCGAGCTCGAGACGCACATGGCCGAGGCCGTGTGCCTGGCCACGGGCGGCTACGGCAACGTGTTCTACCTCGCGACCTACGCCAAGGGCTGCAACACCACGGCGATCTGGCGCGCCTACAAGAAGGGTGCGGCATTCGCGAACCCCTGCTTCACGCAGATTCACCCGACCTGCATCCCCGTCACGGGCGACTACCAGTCGAAGCTGACGCTGATGAGCGAGTCGCTGCGCAACGACGGGCGCATCTGGGTGCCGAAGGCGAAGGCGGACAAACGCGCTCCCGGGCAGATCCCGGAGGCCGAGCGCGACTACTACCTCGAGCGGATGTACCCGAGCTTCGGCAACCTCGCCCCGCGCGACATCGACTCGCGCGCCGCCCAGCGCGACTGCGACGAGGGCCGCGGCGTCGGGCCCAACGGGCTCGGCGTCTACCTCGACTTCCAGGCGGCCATCGAACGGCTCGGCAAGAAGAAGATCGAGGAAAAGTACGGCAACCTCTTCGAGATGTACGAGCGCATCACGGACGAGAACCCCTACAAGGTCCCGATGCGCATCTACCCCGCTTCCCACTACACGATGGGCGGCCTGTGGGTGGACTACAACCTGATGAGCACGATCCCGGGCCTCTTCGTGCTCGGCGAGGCGAACTTCTCCGACCATGGCGCAAACCGGCTGGGCGCATCTGCATTGATGCAGGGGCTGGCCGACGGCTACTTCGTCATCCCCTACACGATCGGCAACTACCTCGCCCGCGAGAAGTTCTTGGCCGTCCCGGGCGACCATCCCGAGGTCCGTGCGGCCGAGGCCGCTGTCGCCGACCGCACGAACCGGCTGCTTTCGATCCGCGGCAAGCGCACCGCGACCTCCTTCCACCGGGAGCTCGGCAAGATCATGTGGGAGCACTGCGGGATGGCTAGGGACAAGAAAGGCCTCGAGCACGGGATGGGCAAGATCCCGATTCTCCGCGAGGAGTTCTGGAAGAACGTGACCGTGCCGGGCTCGGGCGCCGAGCTCAACCAGTCGCTCGAGCTCGCCGGCCGCGTGGCCGACTTCCTCGAGCTCGGCGAGCTCATGTGCTTGGACGCGCTCGAGCGCGATGAGTCCTGCGGCAGCCACTTCCGGACGGAGCACCAGATGTCGGACGGCGAGGCCAAGCGCAACGACCAGGACTTCTGCCACGTCGCCGCCTGGGAGTATACCGGCGCGGGCACAAAGCCCAATCGGCTCGTCGAGCCCCTGACGTACGAAAACATCGAGCTGGCCGTGCGGAGCTACAAATGAACATCACCCTGAAGGTCTGGCGGCAGAAGGACGCGAAGGCGAAGGGCGGCTTCGTCACCTACGCAGCCAATCAAATCAGCGACGAGATGTCCTTCCTCGAGATGCTCGACGTCGTCAACGAGGGCCTGATCGAGAAAGGCCAGGATCCGATCGCGTTCGACCATGACTGCCGCGAGGGCATCTGCGGCACCTGCGGCGTCGTGATCAACGGCCGCCCGCACGGGCCCCGCGCGAAGACGACCGCGTGCCAGCTCCACATGCGCAGCTTCAAGGACGGCGACACCCTCACGGTCGAGCCCTGGCGCGCCGAGGCGTTCCCGGTCCTCCGGGACCTCGTCGTCGACCGCGGCGCCTTCGATCGGATCATCGCCGCCGGCGGCTTCATCTCCGTCCCGACCGGGAGCGCACCCGACGGCAACGCGCTTCCCATCTCCAAGGAGAACTCCGACCTCGCGATGGACGCCGCCGCCTGCATCGGCTGCGGCGCCTGCGTGGCGGCCTGCCCGAACGCCTCGGCGATGCTCTTCGTGTCGGCCAAGATCTCGCAGCTGGCGCTCTTGCCGCAGGGTCAGCCCGAGCGCTGGGACCGCGTGCGCAACATGGTCGCCCAGATGGACGCCGAGGGCTTCGGCTCGTGCACCAACCATGGCGAGTGCGAGGCCGCGTGCCCCAAGGGCATCCGCGTCGAATTCATCGCGCGCATGAACACCGACTTCGTGAAGGCAAGCGCCACGTCCGGCCGCCGCGCTTCCGGCGGCGACGGAGGCGGCGGCTGAGAGAACGGCCGGGCCGTGTATGGTATTATGGTACTAGTATGGTAAAGGTCACTTTCAGCCTGGATGAGGGAACCGTGACCCGGTTGAGGCGATCCGCGGCCCGTCTCGCGCGCCCCCAGAGCTACGTCGTCCGGGAGGCGATCCGCGAGTACGCCGACCGGCTCGGCCGCTTGAGCGAAGAGGAACGGATCCGGATGCTCGCCACCTTCGATCGGGTCGTGCCCCAGCTCCCGCAGCGGCCGCTGTCCGACGTCACCGCGGAGCTGCGCGCGATCCGCGCCGCCCGGCGCGGTGGCGGCCGCCGGCGCTCCCGGACTTGATCCATCTCGACACATCGGTCCTCGTCGACGGCCTGACCGGGCCCCGCCGCTCGGCGCGAGCCCTCAGGGCCTTGATCGAGAACGGCGAGCGAATCGTCCTATCGAGCCTCGTCTTGTACGAATGGAGGCGGGGGCCACGCCGCCCCGAGGAGATCGCGGCTCAGGAGGCGCTCTTCCCCTCCGAGGAAAGCGCCCCCTTCGGCACGGCCGAAGCCGCCGTCGCAGCCGAGCTCTACCGCAAGATGTCGCGCCCACGCGGGCGCGAGATCGATTTGGCCATCGCCGCGTGCGCGATTACTCAACGGGCGAGGCTCTGGACACTCAATCTCCGCGACTTTCGCGACGTCCCCACTCTGGCCCTCGTCGACTGACGGGCAGTTCGCGATAGCATCGCGCTCGAGATGAGCGACGCGAGGAAGACCCGCACCGAATCGGACGCGATGGGCACGGTCGAGGTGCCCGCCGAGAGGTACTGGGGCGCCCAGACCGAGCGATCGCTCGCTCACTTCCGGATTGGCGGCGAGCGCTTCCCCCGAGAGATGATCCGCGCCTTCGGAATCCTCAAGAGGGCCTGCGCAATCGTGAACGCCGAGCGCGGCGTCCTCTCGGCTGAGAAGGCGAAGGCCATCATCCAGGCGTCGGACGAGGTGATCGAAGGCAAGCTCGACGACCACTTTCCCCTCGTCGTCTGGCAGACGGGCAGCGGCACGCAGACCAACATGAACGCCAACGAGGTCATCGCCAATCGCGCGATCGAGATCCTCGGCGGCGAGCTCGGCTCGAAAAAGCCGGTTCACCCGAACGACGATGTGAACCGGAGCCAGTCCTCCAATGACACGTTTCCCACCGCCATGCACATCGCGGCGGTCGCGGAGATCCGCCGCCGACTGATCCCGGCGGTCCGCACGCTGCGCGAGACGCTCGACCGCAAGGCGAAGGAGTTCGCTTCCGTCGTCAAGATCGGCCGGACGCACCTCCAGGACGCCGTCCCGATGACGCTCGGCCAGGAGATCTCGGGTTGGGTCTCGCAACTCGACCACTGCCTCGAGCACATCGAGTCCGCAATGCCCCACTTGCAGGAGCTCGCGCTCGGCGGGACGGCAGTCGGCACGGGATTGAACGCGCCGGCGGATTTCGGCCACCGCGTGGCGAAGGAGATTGCCAAGCTCGCCGGGATCCCGTTCGTCACCGCTCCCAACAAGTTCGAGGCGCTCGCGGCGCACGACGCGCTGGTGCACGCCCACGGCGCGATTCGCACGCTCGCCGCGGCGCTCATGAAGATCGCCAACGACGTGCGCTGGCTCGCCTCCGGGCCGCGGTCGGGCCTGGGCGAGATCCGGATCCCGGAAAACGAGCCGGGCTCCTCGATCATGCCGGGCAAGATCAACCCGACGCAGTCCGAGGCGCTGACGATGGTCTGCGCGCAGGTGTTCGGCAACGACGTGGCCGTGACCATCGGCGGCGCTTCCGGCAACTTCGAGCTCAACGTCTACAAGCCGCTCATCATCTCGAACGTCCTGCGCTCGATTCGCCTGCTCGCCGACGCCTGCGACTCCTTCGAGGAGCACTGTGCGCGCGGCATCGAGCCGAACCACGAGAGAATCCGCGAGCTCGTCGCCCGCTCACTCATGCTCGTGACGGGCCTGGCGCCGAAGCTCGGCTACGACAAGGCCGCCGAGATCGCCAAGAAGGCGCACAAGGACGGCACGACGCTAAAGGAAGCGACCCTCGCCCTCGGCCACCTGACGGCCGAAGAGTTCGACCGCGAGGTCAAACCCGAAAAGATGATCGGGCCGGACGAAAAGTAAACGGCTCGAATGGGCGCCACCGACCTTCCGATCTTTCAGTGGCCAACCGGCCACCTCCTCCTCGTCTCCGCCCTTCGTCTGGGTCTGGCCGCGGTGCTCGGCGCCCTGATCGGGCTGCAGCGCGAGCGCGTGCACAGCACGGCGGGCTTGCGGACGCACATGCTCGTCAGCGTGGGAGCGGCGTTCTTCGTCCTGGCGGCGATCGAGGCGGGCGCGAGCGCCACGGACGTCAGCCGCGTCATCCAGGGTCTCGTTGCCGGCGTCGGCTTTCTCGGCGCGGGCGCGATCCTGAAGATCGGGGACCGCGCGGAGGTCCACGGCCTCACCACCGCGGCGAGCATCTGGCTGATCGCCGCGGTCGGAACGGGCGCCGGGCTCGGCCACCTCTGGCTCCCCATCCTCGGCGCGGGATTCGGGTGGCTCATCCTCGGCCCCATCGGCAGGCTCGAGAAGCGGCCCCCTCCGCCACCCCAGACTTGAGTCTGCTTCGGCCTCAGGCGTGCTTCGTGGCGAGCTTCTCGACGGTATTCAGGTTGCGAAACGTGACGGGCACTCCGAGCGCTTTCTCGATCTGCGCGCCTGAATACAACGATTCCATCATCCTCTTGTGGCAAAGCCAGTAGACCTCACGGCCACGGATCTGGAACTCGTCGGTCGCGCACTTCATGCCGAGAAACTTCTTCCTCACCACGGCCTCCGGCGGCTGCGCCACGAATCCGACGTACATCGCGGCGCCCTTCGCACTCAGCGCAACATCGCCGAACGGCCTCTGCCGCGCCACGAGAGCGAGCTCGGCGGGGGTTCGCAGGAAGGTGGGCACGGCGTATCCGAGGCGTTGCCCCAGGAGGGCCCCGATCTTCGCTTCCAGGGCTGCCGGGCTGCGAGATGCCGCCGTGAAGATCACGTTGCCGCTGGCGATGAAGGTCTCGACGTCGGACAGCGGCAGTTCTTCGAACAGGCTCCGCAGGCGATCCATCTTGACCACGCGGCCGCCCACGTTGATGGCGCGTAGGAACGCGACGTACTTGGGCATCTCGCGGACATCTACCCCGCGGCCGCAACGGCTCGACGGATCCGGGTCACTTGTCTCAGGTGAATGATGTCGTGCCCCGCCAGCAGCCGCATCATGTGGCCGACCGACTCCGAGCCGCGCTCGGCGTGGATGCTGACACGCTCGAGATCCTCCGGAGTCGCCCTCTCGAGCAGTCGTACGTTCGAGAGACGCATGGCGGTGAATTCGGCGAGCGCGGTGCCGAGGTCGGCGTCGCCCCGGTGCAGCCGCTCAACCCAGAGGTCCTGGTCATAGCCGGGCAGCGTCGGGCCCTCGTGGGCAAGCATCATGCGCACGCGAAAGGCGCCGACGAGGTCGGAGTCGCCGAGGTGCTGGACGACCTGGCAGACGGACCACTTTCCGGGAGCCTCCGGGGTGGAGGACTGCACCGGGGACAGCCCGGCGACAGCGCTGCCGAGCGCCGCCGGCATCTCGCGCAGGACCTCCAGTGGATCGCGTGCGCCGAGCGCCGCGAGGATAGATGCGACGTACACGCGCGCCTGATCCACGGCGTCGGAGGCCGCGTACTTCAGGTCCGACACGGCTTCAAGGCGTGACCACGAGCGGCAGCTCGATGAAGCTCGCGTTGTCCGGCGCGTGGTAGACGCGCTGCGTCGCAGCCCTGTAGTCCTGCGCTTTCGCCCAGAAGATGTTGGGCACGAACGTCTGCGGGTTGCGGTCATAGAGCGGGAACCAGCTCGACTGGATCTGCACCATGATCCGATGGCCCGGCCGGAAGACGTGGTTCGAAGTCGGCAGCTCGAAGCGGTAGGCAAGCGGCGTGTTCGAGGCGAGCGGCTTGGCCGTCTCGAGGCTCTCGCGGTAGCGGCCCCGGAAGATGTCGGCCGACACCATCAGCTGGTACCCGCCCATCCCCGGATCCCCCGCGACCTCGGGCGGATAGAGATCGATCACCTTCACGACCCAGTCCGAATCCGTGCCGGTCGTCGAGGCGATCAGGTTGGCGATCGGCTGCCCGCTGATCTTGACCGGGGCCGTCAACACGTCAGACGTGAAAACGGCAACATCGGTGCGGCCGGACGACTCGCGCTGGTCGTCGGAGAGCCACTTGGCCCAGTCGCTGCCGCTGTTGCTCATCGGCCGGGGACGGTAGGGCACGGGGCGCGCCGGGTCCGAAACGTACTCGGTGTATGCCGGGCCGCTCGCCCCGGTCGGTGGCGCAGCGAGCGCGAGCTTCGAGCCCGAGGCCAGGTACAGCGGCGTCGGCTTCACGGTGCACCCGCTCGCGCAGCCGGCCGGCCACGCGGGCAGGCGGCGCCACGCGTTCGTCCCGGTCTCGAACGCCGTGACGGGCGAGACGTCCGCCTTGGGCGCGCCGTCCTTCAAGTACTGGGCGAGGAACGGCCGGAGGATGTCCTGGCGAAACGCGAGCGCGGTGTCGCTCCCGAACTTGATGGCACCGAGGGCGCTGCCGTCCCCGATCTCCTGCCCGTGGTGCCACGGGCCCATGACCAGGAACACCTTGTCGTTGCCCGTGTCCTTCGGCTTGATCGCCTTGTAGACCGCGATCGCTCCATAGATGTCCTCCTGGTCCCAGAGGCTCTGCACGAGCATGACCGGCACCTTGAGGGGCTGGCCGGCGAGAATCTTGTCCACGGCCTGGTCGCGCCAGTAGGCGTCGTAGCTCGGGTGCTCGAGGATCTTTCGCCAGAAGCCGACCTGTTCGAGCCCGTGGCGTCGCCCGAGCTCCCCCGCCGAGACCGCGTCCATGAACATGTCGTAGTCGTCGTAGTGGCCCCGCCACCACTTCACGTCGTTCTTGCGCGTGGCCTCCTGCTCGTAGATGTACTGCATGCCCTGCTGGCGAAAGGCGCCGTTGTGGAACCAGTCGTCGCCCATCCAGCCGTCGACCATCGGATTCATCGGGACCGAGACCTTCAGCGCCGGGTGCGGATTGATCAGCGCCATCAACGGCAGGAATCCGTCGTAGGAGATGCCGAGGATTCCGACCTTGCCGTTGGACTCCGGGACGTTTTTCTCCAGCCAGTCGATCGTGTCGTACGTGTCGGTCGCATGATCGACTGGCGTCGGATTCTGCGGCCCGTGGATGGGCCGGTTCATCACGTAATCCCCTTCCGAGCCGTACTTGCCCCGCACGTCCTGGACGACTCGGATGTAGCCGTCCTCGACGATCACGTCGGTGGCATTGTCGTAGCCGTAGAGCGTGGGACCGAGGTGCGAGCTCTCGGAGCGCGTCGTGAGCACCGTCGCGTCGTAGGGCGTGCGCGTCAGCAGGATCGGTGCGCCCTTCGCGCCCTTCGGCACGAGGATGACCGTGTGCAGCTTCACCCCGTCGCGCATCGGAATCATGAGGTCGCGCCGGACGTAGTCAAAGCCCGCGTCCGAGGGCTTCACCGTCGCGGGCGTCTCGCTCGGCAGGGCCGGGTACTTCGGGGCCGCCGCGGCCTGGCCGGACGCCCAACCCGGGATGAGGACCGCGGCCACGCCCAGGGCGATCAGGATCAACACACGAAACCGTTCGATCCGCTTCATGGAAATCTCTCCTGGGCGCGAAAGAGGAGCCGCGCTAGCGCCCGATTAGCCGCGACCACGTGCAGGTCATTGTGCCAGAGTCGGAGTCCGGTATTACGCGGCGCCTTCCACTCCGTACTTGGACGAGAGCACGCCGAGGTGATGGCGAACGTGCCCCGCCATGATGAACGCGATCGCCCGCACCGACACGGGGCTCCCGTTGGCCGTGCCGACGCGCGCGACCGAGGCCGGGTCGAGGTGGGAAAGCATGGAGACGTGGCTGCGGCGCAGGGCTTCGAACTCGGCGACGAGGTCGGGCAGCGCGTAGCGATCGTGGCCCGCGACTGCGGCGTAGTCGTTCTCCTCGAAGCCGGGCAACGAGGTCTTGTCCCCGCGCGCGAAGGTCAGGGCCCGGTACCCGAAGACCCGTTCGGCGTCGGTGAAGTGGCCGACGACCTCGCGAATGCTCCACTTGTCCGGGCCATAGCGAAACCCCGCGCGCTCGCCCGAGACGCTCTCGAGCGCCGCGCGCACCTGCGCCGGCTGCCGGGCCAGCACGGGAAGTGCGTCGTCCTCGGGCACGCGCGAAACGTATCGCTCGAAGGCCGGGTTGTATTCGCCGGGCGCGGGCCGTTCGATTCTCATGCGCGCATTATGCCTCCGTGCCGGCGGATCCGTCGACCCGCACGCTCGCCCCGCGCTCCTCGAGCAGGGCGCGCAGGATGGAGCGATGGCAGCGCGCCTCATCCACGCAATAGCAACCGATCGAAAAGTCCGTGTCGCGCGACAGGGCGGCCAGCAAATCCAGGACCCGGCCCGCCTCCGCGCGTTTCATTTCGGTCCGAAAGCTCCGGGCGAACGATCGCCACGCCCGCTCGTCCTCCGCGTGGTGGGCTCGCTTGAGGAGCTGTTCCGACGGCGCCAGATTCGGCAGCCACACGTCGTAGAAATCGCGCGATCCGAACTCGCGCTTCGGCACGCCCCGCGGCGGGCGCCGCACGGTCCCGATACGCAGCCCTTCCGCTTTTCCTCGAGGAGACCCGAGCCGAACGATGCGGACCGTCATTGGCCTTGCTCGTAGAATTGCAGGCAGACCCCGGAGGGAACGATCACGTGGAATTCCCGGCGGCCCCACGCCTTCTGCTCGAGGGGACCCACTTTCGCCGGAATCTGGCGCAGCTGCTCATAGAGCGCTTCGAGGTTCGAGACCCCGATACCGAAGCTCGCGTTGTCGGCCCAGGCCCGGTTGTCGTTCGCAACGAGGTTGAATTGGACGCCGTCTCGACCGATGCCCGCCATTCCATCGGCCTGCCAGAGGATGGAAAAGCCCATGTGTTCCGTGTAGAAAGCGAGCGCGTCCGCCAGGTTGC
>JANMBR010000239.1:0-3781 GCA_031360505.1 Acidobacteriota bacterium | reverse complement strand
CGCGGGGCATGAAACACGGTCTGATGACCGAGCGGGCGACCTCCCTTCCCGCCGCGAAGCCGGATATGCGATGGCGAAACCAGCTATGACACCGAGCGACATCACCATCCAAAACAGCGGCTCGCCCGGCCACATCGCTCGCATGTCGCGGCCCATCATCAGAAACGCCATGACGGGCGCCATGCCCGCCATCATGCAGTTCATTGAAATCAGCTCCGGCAGGAAGCTGCGGCGCACATTCTCGGCGTAACTGCCGCCCATCGTCTTTCGCATGAATAGTGCCTGGAAGATCATCAGGCCGAACAGGAATCCCGCGACGTATTCCACGATCAGATCCAACCACATCGGCAGGCCGATCAGCGCCACCGACACGGCGGCCAGGATGATGCCGGTCGCATCGCCGGCTACACAATGCACCGTCGAGCCCACCCCCTGTTTCCAGAGCGGCTTGATGAACTCTTCGTGGCTGCCGGGCTTGGGCTCCTTGTCAGCCATCACGTAGAGCAGCAGCCCGATCGGACCCATGTAGAGGGTGACAAGCACGAAGCCCCACTTCATCACCGCGGGCTCCGGGTTGCCGTGGAACTGGTCCCACGCCACGTAAGCCGCGGAGGCCACGGCCACGATCAGCCACGCATGGACGAAGATGTCGATCGGTTGAATCAACATGAGGTCATTCCTCCTTGACGAGGCCGACTGCCGCTAAAGCCGCGCCCGTCCACCGAGCCGATGCTCTAGTGATCGTGATTCCGTTTCGCCGCTGTGGAATCCGCTTCCGCCCCGGCGCCCGGTTCAGCACGTTTGACAAAGACCCCATGCGAGTACACCAGTTCGCCCCCTAGCCAGCCTTGAAAGGCAGCCAGTCCCACAGTGAGCAAAGCACAATCGAGATAAATCGCACTCACGGGAAGCGCCGGCTGCCTGTAAACCGTCCACCGCCAGACTGTCAATCCGATGATCGCAGTGAGCAGCGCGAAGCCTACCTTCATGTGCTGATGCACACGGTGGTGCACTTCTTCCTCGAGATTCGCTCGCCGCATGTCGTATATGCCCGCCGCAACTGTCACGACGCCACCCGAGGCGGCTCCGATCAACGCCCACCAGCCTGTATTGCGCAGGGAGGCGCTGTGGCTGAAGAAAGCGACGAGGTCAGCTGCGACGGACAGGAAAAGGAGCGCAATCGGGAAATGGACAAATATCGGATGGACCGGTTTCACGGGGTCAGCCTCCGTTCGAGGCCTTCGGGGCCTTGGATTGAAAGACTGAAGGTCTCGCCTTTCGTCGAAGTCATGGTCCCCCTCCCGGTTCATCCGAAGAATCTCAGTGCTTCGAACCGTCCATGTGCGAGCCCGTCCCGATCTGTACCTCGGTCGCGACGAGCTGGTCCTTGTCTTTCTTCGACTCGACCATCACGCGGGTGCCGACCACCACGTCGGCGAAGGCCGCCGCGGTCTTTCCCTTGACGTATTTCGTGTCGGAAGTCAGCTGGATCGAGACGGTCTTGCCGTCCTGTGTTTTCACTTCGACGTGCTTCGCGTCGATCGCGGACACGGTTCCCATCGTGTGCTCCTGGCCGCCGTGGGCGAAGAGAGCGGTCGAGACCAGGAGAGACGAGATCGAGAGCGCGAGACCGAGGATCTTCTTCATGGTTTGTCCTTTCAGTGTTCAGTGCTTCATCTTCATGGGTTGGGGGGTCGACGCGGCCTCGCCCCCTTCGAGAAACTTTCTGACTTCTTCCTCCTCCCGGAATTCCTCCGGTGTTTTGGGGTTGAATTGATTCATCTCTTCTAGCTCTTTCGGCGAGATCCAGGGCATGTGGCGGATGAACGCGACGAGATGCCAGCTGGTGCGATCGTCCTCCGGAGTGTCCTCTCCCCAGGCCGGCATGCCGGTCAACCGGACACCATTCTTGATGATGGAGAAGATCTCTCCGTCGGAAAGCGATTGCGTCTGCTTGTCCCACATGTCGGGGGCCTTCGGATAGAGGTTCTGGCCGATCTCGGTCTTTCCCCTTCCGTCGTTGCCGTGGCAGGACGCGCAGTGGTCCGCGAAATGCATCCGCCCGGCCGCGACCGCCTCCGCGGAATCCGCGAACGGATTTGTCATCTTCCGGGCATTCTCGGGCGTCGCCCAACGGCGCATCCGTCGAGCGAGGAAAGCCTCGGGAGCGGAGGGCGTGTCGCGGGCGCTGAATCCATGTCGAATCATGCTGCGCGACGCAAGCGCCGCTCCGATCCCGATCGTGACGAACAGAATGAGAAGGACCCTCTTTGCCTTCGACATGCTTTCCCTCAACGCTTGACGTACGCCGCCGGATCAGAGAGAAATTTCTCCCTGTCGGCCCGGGAGCAGAAGTAATACGTCTTGCCCTGGTAGGTGGCCTTCTCGGTTGCCCGGGTCCCCACCTCCATACCGCAGACGGGATCCTTGGAATTGGCTTGCGGAGCCTGGCTCATATGTTTCCCCGCGGAAGGAGGGGAGGTGCCGGCAGCTTCCTTCGGAGGCGCGTTCATTCCAGGCATGCTCATTTTGGAATGATCCATGTCCTTCTGAGAGTGGTCCATCTGCTTCGAGTCTCCGGGCCCGGCGGCCTTGGACGGTTTCGAATGCTTCGTGCCGGTGGCTGCGGAAGGGTGATCCATGCCCTGCATTCCCTCCATCGCGGAATGGTCCATGCCATCCATGCCTTCCATTCCCTTCATTCCTTCCATGCCCGTGCCCATGCCCATGCCGGAGCCGGCTTTATCGGCAGCGGAGGGGCTGACGCAGAGCGAGAGCTGCGTTCGGACTTCTCCGAGAGCTGACTGCAGATCGTTCATCGCCGCGCGCATCTGTTGGGGGTTGTTGGTCTGCCTCGCCTCCTCGAGTCGGCGGTCGGCGCTTTCGACGATCTTCAAACCTTCTTTCGCATTTGCCTGACAGGACCCCCCGCCGGCGGAAGGCGCTCCCATCTGATGTCCCTGGTGCTGGGCGAGGCCGGCGCTCGCGAAGCCGAGCAGGCCGAAACACGCGACCACGATCCGAGCTTGCCGATACATGTTTGTCCTCCTTGGGTTCATGTCCTTACTCCTGGCCCGGCGGGCGAACGGCGATCGGGAGCTCTCCCGATCGGACGGCGCCCGGCACCTCACTGGCGCCGAGTCCGGTCGTCACTTCGCCAGGCGCCGGGGGCGCATCGAGGCCATCGACGAGCAGCATTCCCTGGATCTGAACCGCCGCCACGTTGGCCTCTTCGAGCGCCGACAGATAGCGCTCGCTCGTCTGAAACAGCGTCCGCTGGGCGATCAGGACCTGCGGATAGGCGGCACCCATCTGCTGGAACTTGTCGAGGTACAGCCGGTATGCCTGTTCGGCGCGCGGCAGGATCTCCTTGCCGTACTCGTCGGACATCCTCAGGGCCGTCAGGTACGCCTCGAACACGCCGGAGAGGCGGCTGCGCAGCGCGAGCTCGATCCTCCGCACCTCGGCCTTCGCCCGGTCGAGTTCCGCGCGCGCGGCAGCGCGGTCGCCCTGGTTGCGATTGAAGAGCGGGATCGAGATCCCGGCCTGCGCCGATGCCTCCCAGCCCACGCGCTGTCCGGCATCCGCTCCCGTTTCCAAGAGCTCGCGGTCGTAGTCCGCCCCGACGCGAAGAAAGAGGTCCGGAAAGGACTCGCGGTCTGCCCGTGTCACGATGGCGGCTGCGCGCTCGACCTGGGCCCGCGCCCGCCGAAGCTGCGGGCTGTCGCGCATGAGGGCGGCGACGGCGGTCTCGCGGTCGAGCTCGGGAGGCGACGCGTTG
>JANMBR010000230.1:0-13652 GCA_031360505.1 Acidobacteriota bacterium | reverse complement strand
GGTTGGAACCCGCATGACGGCCGCCGGCTACGGCCCCAAGTTCCCTGTCGCCGACAACGCCACGACCGAAGGGCGCGCGAAGAACCGCCGCGTCGAAATCGTGCTGGCGGAGGGCGTGATCCAGGGGGCGGGGAACTGAAGAAAGTCTGTCGTCCTCGGGCTTGATCACGCGTTCGTAGGGCGGGGCTTGTCCCCGCCCCATCTGCGACACGCTGACTTTTGCGGGCGGCCGCAAGGGCCGCCCCTACGGCCCCCGAATAGGCACGAGACCTGTGACAGCGAACTAGGGCTCCCCGGCGGCCTTCTCTTTCTCGATCTCCCCGGTCATCGGGACGAACCGCACCGGAATGATGTCTTTCTCCGTGATGCGGCCGTCCTTGTCCTTCGTGAAGACCTTCAGCTCCTGGAAGAATCCTCCCACCGGGATCACCATCCGGCCGCCCGGCGAAAGCTGCTCAAGCAGCGGCTGCGGGATGCGCTCCGGGGCCGCCGTCACGAGGATGCCGTCGAAGGGCGCGTGCTCGGGCCAGCCGTGGTACCCGTCGCCCTCCCGCACGACGACGTTGGCGTAGCCGAGCTGCCTCAACGTCTCCCCGGACGCGCGCGCGAGCTCCGGCAGGATCTCGATCGAGTAGACCTCGCTCGCGAGCTCTCCGAGGACGGCGCTCTGGTAGCCCGAGCCCGTGCCGATCTCGAGCACCCGGGACTTCGGGGCAAGCTCGAGCAGCTCGGTCATCAGCGCGACGATGTAGGGCTGCGAAATCGTCTGGTTGTCGCCGATCGGGACCGGCTGGTCCTCGTAAGCCCTCGCGCGCTCCGCGGGGCCGATGAAGAGATGCCGCGGCACCTTCCGCATGGCGGCGAGCACCCGGGGGTCCCGCACGCCGCGCGCGGCGATCTGCGTCTCCACCATGCGCGCCCGCGCTGCCGCCGTCGCATCGTCCCGAACGGACACCTCCGGTCCCTCCTTCGGTTTCGGGCCGCAGCCCGAGACGGCCATGCCCGAGCAGAGCAAGAGTACCGCCGCGCGGGCAGCCGGGCGCTCCATCCTCAAGGCGCCGCTATCCCGCGCGCGATCCCGCCCGCGACCAGCTTCATGACGGAGAGCGCGAGCACGGCCAAATCTTATCCGACCGGGATCAGTTCCTCTTGAGGAGAAGCAGCGTCTGGTCGTCGTACTGCGGCACGTCGCCGGCGAAGGCCGCGACCGCGTCGAACACCTTTTCGCAGATCTCGCCCGGCGCTTGCGCGGTCATCAGCCGGCAGAGGCGGTCGAGGCCGAATTCCTCGTCCGCCGCGTCGAGCGCTTCGGTGATGCCATCGCTGTACACGCAGAGCAGGTCGCCCCGCTCGATCTCGACCGTCTCTTCCCTCCAGGAGGCGTTGGGGAACATTCCGATCGGAACCCCCGTCGCCTTGATCTGCTCGATGGCCCCGGACGCGCGCCGCAAGAGGGCGGGGTTGTGCCCCGCGGAAACGTACCGCAGGGTCCCCGAATCCGGCTCGATCAGCCCGAAGAAACAGGTCAGGAACTTGCGGGTCGCCGCATACTTCTGCAGGTGCCGGTCGATGCGGGCGATGAGCTCCGCCACGGTCTTCGCCTCGTCGATCTGGAGGTGCACGGCGGCGTGGACCGTGGACACGAGCAGGGCGGCGGGAACTCCCTTGCCCGAGACGTCGGCGACGAGAAACGCGAGCCGCCCGCCCGAGAGCGGGAAGAAGTCGAAGTAGTCGCCGCCCACCTGGCGCGTGGGCACGTTCTTGGCGGCGATCTCGAGCCCGGCAACGACCGGCAGGTCGCGCGGCAGGATCTGGCGCTGGATCGCCGCGGCCACTTCGAGCTCGCGCTCGATCCGCTCCTTCTCGATCGCGTCCTTGTGGAGCCGGGCGGTCTCGATGGCGGCGGCCGCCTGGTTCGCGAAGAGCGACAGCAGACGCCGGTCGGTGGGAGTGAAGTCGAGGACGCGCCCGTCGCGCGACTCCTTGTCGGCCACCACCAGCGCGCCCAGCCGCCGATCCGGAACGGAGATCGCCACGGCCAGGCACTTCTCGCAGGCCGCGAGCTTCATTCCGGCCGTCGGCACGGAGGCCGCCGCGTTGTTGATGACGCCGCCCTCCGGCAGCGTCCAGGCCGCCGCGTCGCGGCCCGCGAACACTTCGCCGCCAACGCTGCGTTCCATGAGGACGGCGCCCGACTCTTCGAAGAGGACGAGCGTGCCCTTGCCGGCGTCCGTCAGTGAGATCGACCGGAACAGAACCTCGTCGGCCAGCGCCGGGAGGTCGAGCTGTCCGCCGAGCGAGAGCCCGAGGTCGTAGAGGGACTCGAGCTCGAGGAGCCGCGCCTTCAATTCGAATTCCGCATCCCGGACCTGGCGCGACAAATGGTGCGCGCCAACGAGCGAGCCGAGCAGGAACGTGAGCAGCCCCGCGCACTCGGGAACCTCCGGGGCGGTCAGGCCGGAGAGGCACAGGACCCCGTGGAGATCGCCCTCGGCCGAGAGAGGCAGCCACAGCTGCCCGTCGCGCCAGAAGACGTCCGGGGGCAAGGGCTGGGGCACTGCCTGCTCGACTGCGCCCGGGCCCCCGGCGCACACCCAGGTTTCGCCCTCGAGCAGGTACAGAGTCGAGTCGCGCGCACCCGTGGCGGCCAGGGCCGCCTCGGCAATGCGCGCGGGCAAGGGGCCCTGCCCCGCCAGGACCGCTCCGATCCGCTTCCAGAGATCGTCGATGCGTGCGGGGGCGGAGGTCGATGCCGGGGCGCTCATGCCGTGGGAGGGATCAGGCAGTCTTCGCGTCGACGCCCCGGAGCGCTTCGTCCTCTGTCGCGTAGATCTCGGCGTACTGGGCCAGACCCATGATGCGGAACGTCTTGTCGATGGTCGGCGTGAGTCCGCAGAAGGCGAGGGCTCCCTTGCGGTCCATCACCTTTTCGAGCACCTCGATCAGGATCGAGATGCCGATCGAATTCACGATGCGCGTCTTTTCCAGGTTTAGCACGAGCCCGCGGGCTCCCTGCTCGAGGTGCGCGTACGCCTCGCGCGCGATCTCCTCGCCCCCCTGGTTATTGATGTAGCCGTCCGTCCACAGGATCACGACGTCGCCCCGGCGCTCCGAAGACACTTTGCAGGCCTCGCTCACTTGTATTTCCTCATGAGAATCCGCGTCCCCCACCCTCCCGAGGTGATCTGCACTTCATCCATCAGGCTCTTGATGATCTGGAGACCCCAGCCGCGTTTGCGGTGGCTGGCGAAGCTCTTTTCGATGCTGGGCTCTTCCACCATGGCCTTGTCGAACCCCTTGCCCTTGTCCAGGACCTCCACCTCGAGCCACTCTCTTCCCTTCGGCTCCTGGCCCAGCCGGAACGTCAGGTGCAGTTGCTCGTCGCGGCAATCGGCGTGCTCGAATGCGTTGATGCACGCCTCCACGAGCGCGAGCTTGACCTCGTCGATCTTATCCCGCGTCATGGCGAGGTATTCGCCGAGGGCGGCGACCTGGGCGGTGGCGACGATCTCCATCTCCGGCGCGACCGGGATGCTCATCGACACCTCGCGCGGACCATGGGCGGCGAGCCCGGGCGGAGCGGATCCTCCCTGCGACATGGAACCTGCTCGAGGCTCCTAGAACCGGAGGAACAGTTGGAGTGAACGGATCAAGACAGGAGGAAGTCTATCGGAGCCGAGCAGCAGCAGCGCGAGGGAAAGCTCTCCCGCCAGAAGCGCCCAGAGCAGGTTGGGCGCCTCGATGGCTTCCAGTCCGATGGCGAGTGCTTTTCTCATGGTGTCGACACCTGAGAGAGGCAAGAGCCCTGCCAGCCCGGGAAGGCCGGGCGAACTCGGCGTAAACGTCTTGTTGGGAGAGGGTTAAGGGATTGTCGCGGCTGCTGTCGCATCGCCGCATAAGCGTATCACAATGTCACAATGCCGAATAAGTACCACTATCGACTACTTAGTAAAGTATTTATAACAATAAGCTTATTATGTATTTGGGACTAAATGACACAGAGACTTAAAGTCCCATACTGCGCTTTCGGTACAACGTCCTCCGGCTGATGCCGAGCAACCGGGCCGCCCGGCTCTTGTTTCCGCCCGCCAGACGCAGCACCCGCTGGATGTGGCGCTCTTCGAGCACCCGCAGATCCGCGACCTCCTCGTCGTTCGAAGACGCCGTAACGCCGGCTTCGCTCGGCGAGGGCGCTTTTGGCAGCCACTGCAGGTCGTCGCGTCGAATCGCGCCCCCCTGCGAGAGCGCCGCCGCGCCTTCCAGCAGGTTCTCGAGCTCGCGGATGTTGCCCGGAAAGTCGTGGGAGAGCAGCGCGGAATAGGCATCCCGATCCAGCGTCGGGGCATCGCGCCCCTCGCGCGCCGCGAAGCGGTCGAGGAAATACCGGACGAGCTTGGGAATGTCCTCGCGGCGCTCGCGCAGCGGCGGCAGGCCGATCTCGACGACGCGCAGGCGGTAGTACAAGTCCTCGCGGAACTCGCCCGCGGCGATCCGTTGCGCGAGGCGGGCGTGCGTGGCCGCGAGGACGCGCACGTCGATCGGAACCCGCCGCCGGCCGCCGACGCGCTCGATCTCGCGCTCCTGGAGGACCCGCAGCAGCTTGGACTGCAGCGCCACCGGCATGTCGCCGATCTCGTCGAGAAAGAGCGTGCCGCCCTGCGCGGTCTCGAAGCGGCCCGCGCGCGCCTCGACGCCCGTGGCCACCCCGCGCTCGATGCCGAAGAGCTCGGATTCGAGCAGCGTCTCGGGCAGCGCCGCGCAGTTGATGGCGACGAAGGGCTTGTCCGCGCGCTCGCTGCGCGCGTGGATCATCCGGGCGACGAGCTCCTTGCCGGTGCCGCTCTCTCCGGTCAAGAGGACCGAGATCTTCGACGCCGCCACACGCGAGACGAGATCGAGCACCCGACGCGCCGCGGCGGAGTCGCCGACGAACAGCCGTCCGGCCGCCGATCGCCCCGTCTCGTCGAGGAGGCGTCGGTTCTCTTCCTCCAGCCGCTCACGCTCCCGGGTCAGGCGCTCGAGGTGCCGGCGGTTTTCGATCGCCATCCCGCACAGGCCCGCGAGCGAGACCAGGAAACGGCGGTCCTCGTCGTCAAACGCGGCCGAGCCTCCGCGGCGAGCCTCCTTGTCGGCGAGGACGAGCACGCCCACCGGCCGCCCGCCTCCGGAGATGCGCACGCCGACGGCGGCGGCCACGGGCTTGCCGAGCAGCTTGAACCGCGCGCGCTCGACCGCGCCCTCGGAGTCGAGGACCTCGCGCAGGAAGTCGTCCACCGCGACGACGGCCTCGGCGGGCCGCTTCCCGAGCCCGACCCGCGCTTCGGCGCGCCGCGCGCCGCCCTCGGCGAAGGTCGCGAGATACCCGCGGGACGCGTCGAGCACGCCGACGACCCGCGCTAGCACGTCCTCGGCGAGCGCATCCTCGTCGGGCATCGCGCCGAGAGAGAGTCCGGCGTCGTAGAGCGTCTCGAGCAGGAGAAGGCGGTGCTGGGTCTCGAAGTCGCGGGACCGTTCCATGGATTTCCGGTGTTACCTCGAAGCGGCCAGCACCTTCACCCGGCGCAATTCCGCCACGGCGGTCTCCGCGGGCCGGCACGGGGCCCAGCTCGGGTTCCACTTGCGGTTCTCCGCGATCAGTTTCTCGGCCTTGTCGAGGTCCCCCTTGCGGGCGACGATCTCGGCGACCTTCGCGCGCGCCTCCATGATCCAGCGGCGGTCGCCGAAGTCGTAGAAGGGGTTGGGCGGGTTCGCATTCAACTCGTAAAGCTTGAGCGCCTCGTCCGCGCGGCCCTGCTCCTCGAGGGCAAGGGCCATCAGGAAGTTCCACTGGGGATAGTGCGGCTTCATCGAAGGCGGCATCTTCCCGGCCTTGCTGTTCTCGCCAAAGAGAGCCTCGAGGGACGGCTTGAGCTCTTTGAGGCGGCGCTCCGCGTCGGCGGCTTTGCCCTCGTTGAGATCGACGAGGATCGCCATGTACGCCGGCCCGACCTTCGAGTAGTCGCTCTTCGGGTCGATCGGGAATTTCGCGATGCGCTCGAGCAGCTTTCGGGCCGCTTCGGAGTCTCCGCCGATCATGGCGGCCCGCACGGCCAGCGTCAGGTACTCCCTGCGCATGGCGTCGTTGTCGGCGAGCTCGGCGGCCTTCTCGTACATCTGGACCGCCTTCGCGTATTCGCCCATGCCCTCGTCGGCCACGCCGAGGTGCTGGTACGCCGGAGCGAAGTCGGGCTTGATCGCGAGCGCGCGGTTCAGATTCTCGATCGCCTCGTTGTAGCGGCCCGAGTACGCCTGGTTCTCGCCGAGCGAGTCGAACGGGTTGGCATTGTCGGGCGAGATGAACTGGTATTTCGTCAGGTTGTCGATCGCCCGGTCGTAGTCGCCGCGATAGCCGTAGTAGTAGCCGATCTGGTTATAGGCCTCGGCGTTGTTGGGGTCCACGGCGAGCAGGTCTTCGAAGATCTTGATCGCCTGGTCGGGATTGCCCTTTGACTGCTGTTCGCCCGCGAGGATCATCGCGCTGCGGACGTCGTTGGGAAACTTCTCGTGCAGCTCCCGGGCGGATTTCAGCATCCCTTCGCGGTTCTTCTCGATGTCGGCGAGATTGAGATCCACGTGCAGGCGCTCGCGCTCGGTGATATGGGACTTCTCGCGCGCGGCCCGCTTGATGAGGGCGACCCGCTGTTCCCGGTCGGAAGACTGGCGGGCGAGGCCCACCATGGCCATCGCGAAGGTCGGATCCAGCTCAAGGGCCTTGGCAAACCCGACGCGGGCTTCCTTGAAGTAGAAGCGGTTCTCGTTCGCAATCGCCTCGCGATAAGCCTCGTAGGCCGCCTGGGAGGTCGTGGTGACGTCCCGGCGGTTGGAAAGAAACAGGGCGGCCGCCCCCCCGACGCCTGCCAGGAGGAGAATCCCCAATACCCAGAGAATCCGGCTCTTTTTCATCCCTAACCCCTTCATACGGATGGCGGATCGAGGAGTTTCTCCCCGGAATCCCCCCAGAATCGACTCATCCCACCCTCAGAAACAGGAAAGTCATGTCGTCGTACTGCTCGGCCCCGCCGACATGCTCCCGGATGTCCGCCAGGACCGCCCGGGCGACCTCCTCGAGGGGGCCGTCCCGATGCGCTTCCACCGACGCCATGAGCTTCTCCTCGCCGTAGGGGTTCATGGCGGAATCCATGGCCTCCGTGAACCCGTCGGTGTAGAAAAACATCAGGTCTCCCCGACGCAGGTAGAGCTCGCGCGTGTCGTAGGCCACGTCCCGGAAGGCCCCGAGCGGCAGTCGGTGCTCGGGCGGCTCGAAGAGCCGGGGAGGGCCGTCGCCCGGCCGCAGCAGGATCGGCAGCGGCTGTCCCCCGATTGCATAACGCAGGGTCATGGCCTCGGGGTCGAGCAGGAAGAAGCCAAGCGACACGAACATGCGCCGCTTGATCGAGTAGATGCGGCGGTTGGACTCCCGGAAGAGCGCGCCCGGGTCGCTCGTCGTCATCGCGCGCGAGTACACGATCTCCTTGGCCGCGACCATCAGCAAAGAGGCCGGGACCGATTTTCCGGAAACGTCGCCGATGACCACGCCCAGCCGACCGTCCTCGAACGGGATGAAGTCGTAGAAGTCGCCGCCGACGACGCGCGCCGGGATGCTGCCGCCGAAGAAGGAAAAGCCGGCGATCTCGGGCACGTTGCGCGGCAGCAGGCTCGTCTGGATGTCGCGTGCGATCTCGATGTCGCGCTTCAACTCCGCCTGGCGCGTCATCTCGTCATGGAGCAGCGCCGTCTCGATCGCGAGGGCCGACTGGTTGGCAAGCGTCGAAAGCAGCGACTGGTCGTCCCGGTCGAACCGCTCGCCCGACAGCTTTTCCTTGAGGGCCAGGACTCCCATCAGCCTTTCGCGGTAGATGAGCGGCACGAGCAGGCGGAATCCCTCCTCGAGCAGCCGCTTGCGGAACTCCTCGCTCTCGTCGTCGGCGAAGTGCAGCGAGAGCTCGCCGAGGTCGGACGGTTTGCCCTCCTGCCGCAGCACGCGGCGCAGCGCCGCCGTCGCTGAGAGGCGGTCGTTGCGGCGGCCGCGGCGCTCGAGCGATCCCTCGCGGTCCCTCAGCCAGATCGAGGCCTTCTCCAGGCGCATCGTCGCGGCCACGCTGGCGGTCAGGTAGTCGGCGATGCGTCCGAGGTCGAGCTCTCCCGTGATCGCCTCGCTCATCTCCAGCAGGGCCGTCTGGTAGTCGAACTTCTCGCGGAAGAAAAGCTTGTCGAGCGGGGCCTGCAGCTTGCGCCGCAGCACCTCGAAGAGCGAGATGCCGACGAGAAAGAAGCCGAAATTGAAGAACGGCGAGGCCGAGAGCTTCGAGCTCGCGAAGACGAGGTTGGCCAGCGCGACCGCGAGGGCGTAGAGGCCGAGCAGGACCGCCGTCGTGGACGCGTATAGGAAGGTGCGCCGCACGATGACGCGCACGTTCAGCATCTGGAACCGTACGATCGCGTACGCGAACGTGAGCGGGATCAGGATCATGGGGATGATCCCGTAGAAGGCGTACTCGTCGATGCCAAACGCCGACGGAAGGACGATGAAGAAAAGGACGAAGGGCACCGTTCCGAAGATCGTGCCGACGAAGACGTGGAAGGCCTGGCGCCGCTCCCGCGACTCCTCGAGCGTGAACGCCGAGTGCGCCAGCGCGACCAGACCGAGCACCAGGTAGTCGCCGAGGAGGATCCAGGAGGAGAGCGGGGCGCCCGAGAGCACGGTGACCTTCTCGCCCTGCACCTGGCGGAACACGTCGTACAGGAAGACGAACGGCGGGATGGCGTAGAGCAGGTAGAGCAGGCCCGGGCTCGTGGAGAGGAACTCCTGCAGCGCCACCTTCCAGCGGGCCGGGGGATCGCCGGTCCACTCGTCCGGCTTTGCGAAGTGGAGCCGCTTCGCCCGCGGGAAAACCAGGAAGAAGTGCAGGAAGACGGCCGGCAGAAGGAAGAGGCTCACCGTCCCGGTGTTCTGCACGAACACGTCGATCCACCAATAGGACGCGGGCCGCAGGCGGCAGACGAAGAAGACCAGGAAGAGAACGCAGAGCAGGAAGAAGATCCGGGCCGAGCGCTCCTGCGGGACGCGGACGAAGACGAACAGCCCGATGAAGAAAAAGAGAAAACCGATGACGACGGCGTAGAGGTAGGTCCGGCCCCCCAGCCGCTCCGAGGAGAGCTGGACCTGCACCTTCCGCAGCTCGCCCGCGGCCTCCGAGCGCCGCTCTGCCGGACAGGGGCCGTTGCGCACGAGGTAGGTGACCTTCTCGCCGATCCTGTGCCGGCGCAGCTGCGCCGAGGCGTCCGAGCTCGATCTCACGATCCGCCCGCCGATGCCCTGGATGCACTCCCCGGGCTGGATGCCGGCCTTCTCCGCGGGGCTTCCAGGGACCGTCGTGCGCACCTCGATGCCCTCGCGTCCGTAGGGGACGGGCACGATCCCGTCGTACGGGCGGGCGGAAAACATGTCGGCGATCGAAGCGATCGCGATCGCGAGGCCGACAAACCCGATGGCCAGAAACCAGGCCGGCCGCGACGCGGTCGCCGGGCGCGCCTTCTGTTCGACTTCTCTCATTCTCCCCACGCGAAAAAGGAATCCCGAGGGCGACCATGTTAATGGCAATCCGCGGCGGAAAATGCCGGAACAACCCGCTATGCTCGGCGCGTGCCCTTCATCACGTTCGAGGGCGTCGAAGGCTCGGGCAAGTCGACGCAACTCAAGCTCGCGGCCGAGCGCCTCGGCGCGGCCGGCCGGCCCGTCCGGACGACGCGGGAGCCGGGCGGTGCGCCGATCGCCGAGCGGATCCGGGAGATCCTGATGGACGTACGGCATGCGGAGCTCGACCCGATGACCGAGTGGCTCCTCATCGAGGCCGCGCGCCGCCAGCACCTGGCCGAAATCGTGCGGCCCGCCCTCGACGCCGGGGTTTTTCTACTCTGCGACCGCTTCTGCGATTCGACCGAGGCCTACCAAGTGGCGGGCCGCGGACTCGACGAGGGGCTGGTGCGGGGCCTCGACCTCCGGGTCCGCGACGGCCTGTCGCCCGACCTCACGCTCGTCTACGACCTCGATCCGCGCGAGGGGCTCGCACGCGCGAAGAACCGCGACGCCGTGGAAGGACGCTTCGAGTCGGCCGCCCTCGCGTTCCACGAGCGCGTGCGCGCCGCATTCCTCGCGATCGCCCGGCGCGAACCCGAACGCGTCGTCGTCGTGCCCGTTCGGGGCGACGCCGCGGCCATCTTCGCCGACACCTGGCGGATCCTCTCGGCAAGATTCGGGCTCGCATGACCACCGCGACGGAGGAAGTTCTCGAGCGCCTCGCCGGCTCTCCCGAGCAGTTCCCGGGCGCGCTGCTGCTCTCCGGGCACTCGGAGCCACAGCTCGAGCGCGAGTCGCGGCGCCTTGCAGCGAGGCTCCTGTGTCCCGGCAACGACCCCGACGCTACCTGCGGCAGCTGCCGGCGAGTCGACGCCCAACTGCATCCGGATTTCCTGTCCGTCGAGCCGGAGGGAGTCCAGATTCGTGTGGACCGCGTCCGGGAGGCGCTCGGGTTCGCGGCGGGCCGGCCCTACGAGAGCGCGCGCCGCGTGGCCCGGATCCTCCGCGCGGACCTGCTCGGAATCGAGGCGGAAAACGCGCTTCTCAAGTCCCTGGAAGAGCCGGGCGAGCGCTTTCGCTGGATCCTGACCACGGCCCGCCCGGAGCTGCTGCTGTCGACGATCCGTTCCCGCTGCACACCGGCTGCCCTTCCAGCGCCGTCTCTCGCCGCGCGGCAGCGCGTCTGGGAGGCGCGCGGGTTTTCCCAGGACGACGCGCGCGACCTCGTCCTCTTTGCTTGCGACGACGAGACGGACCCCACCGCGCGGCTCGAGCAGGCGCGTGCGCTGCGCCAGACGGTCGTTTCCGCCCTCGAAGAGGGGCTGACCGCCGGACGCCTGCCGGCCCTCGTACTGGCGGCCGAGCACCTGGCTACGCTTGAGCGCTCGGAGGCGCGGATTCTCTCGGAGCTGCTCGCGGACGCCGCGCTCACGGCCGGCGCGCCGCCCGCCGAATCGATCCGCCACCAGGCTGTCGGTGGAAGGCTCGCCGCGCTCGCCCGCGCCGTCCCCCACGCCGCCCTGCGCGATGCCGCCCTGCTCGCGGCTGACCCCCCGCCGGATAACCGGAAGGGGAATCGGAGGATGCATTACGAGCGAGTCTTGCTTGAGCTATTTGGGGTCAGGTCTCTCAAAGTGTGAGTTTGAGAGGGGCCGTCGTGGGCCAAGCTCACACTTCAGCTTTTCGGGGTCAGGTCTCTCAAAGTATGAGCTTGAGAGCGTTCCACGGCTTGCGCGCGACTTGGGCCAAGCTCACACTTTGAGGAGACCTGACCCCAAGAAAGAAAACCTCGAAGGAACCGTGGGGAGCTTCCGGGCCGACGGGCTACGGAAGGATCGGGAAGAGTGCGGACTTGGGAGCTACTTGGACTGACGGAAGGTGTGGCAAACTAGGATGACAGACGCCATCGGTCCCTTCGCGCACCCCCTATCGATTCCTTCGAGTGCCGTTCAGTATATGGCGAGTTCCCCATGTCAACCAGAAATCCGGCCGACAATCGCCTGCAGCGCTAGTTGCGCTGCAGGACGATTTCGACCGTTTCGCTCTTTCCGGGGCCAACCACCACGGTCTCCTCGCGGGTAACCATGCCCGGCCGCGAGACGGTGAGGGAGTGCTGACCGGGCGGAACCTGGAAGCCCCGTGTCAGCGTGGAAAGCTCCTCGCCCGTGCCGATGAAGTGGTCGTTCAGATAGATGGCGGCGTCGCCCGGGGTGACGCGGAAGATGATGCGGGCGCGCGATTTCGCCTCGGGGTTCGCGGCAGCCGGCGCTTGCGCTTGCGTCTGCGGAGCGGGGTCCATCTCGACCTGGCCGCCGGATTCCGGGGCCTCCGGCGCCGGACCGGCGTCGGCCTCGGAACCTTCGGCCGGCTCGTTGTTGCCGCGCCACGGCTCTGCCTGGCTCGGGCCTGCCTGGACGCTGACGGAGTGGGCTGGCGCGCTCTTTTCCTTCGTCCAATAGCGCTGCACGCCGCCCTGGGGCTCCGGATTGTCGTACGAGCCGTACTGCGGGGCGCCCGGGACCTTTTTCAGCTTCTCGCTGATCTTCATTTGAGCGCCGGGCTGCGCAGTCAGGTTGATCGCCTTCGTCTCGAATCCGTCGAGGCGCAACTCGATCTGGTAGTCGCCCTTCTTCAGGTAGAGAAATTCCGGACCCGTGAAGTCCTCGACCATGCCGATGAAGACGCCGTCGAGAAACACGCGCGTGGTCTCGGGAGTGACGTCGGTGGCAATGACCGCCCAGTCACCAGGGACGAAGTTCACATAGGCGCCGCCGGGCGCGTAGTACCCGCCCCAGCCGCCATAACCGCCATAGCCGCCATAGCCGCCATAACCGCCGTAACCCCAGCCCGGATAGCCCCAGCCCCATCCGCCCCAGCCGAGGCCCCAGCCCCAACCCCAGCCATAGCCGCCCCAACCAACCGGACGGTAGGGGTAGTAACCGCGGCCTCCGCCGTAATAGCCGCCGTGATTGCCGCCGCGGTAGCCGCCGCGGTAGCCGTGGTTCGGCCGAACCACGCCGCCGTTCGCGCCGCCGTTGTAACGGCCGCCGCCCGAACCCGGATTCATCGACGGACCGCGGTAACCGCCTCCGTGCCCGCCACCACCGGGTGGAGGTCCTGCGGGACGCTGGGCGAACACAGAAGGCGCGGCCAACAGCACGAGTGCCGCCGCAATCAGAAACGCGCGCAATCCGGCGCGGAGATCATGGGTACTGTTCATCGACACCCCTCCACATTCTAATAGAGCAAAAAGGAGGCCATCGGGTTTACATCGAGGCTACCCCCAAGCGCTTGTGGCTGAACGGTTTCGAGCAACCCGGCGCCTGTGCGGCCGGTCGGCCCTGACCTCGGGCAAGGTCAGAGCGTCATCCGGAAGGGATGCGTCCGGACGCCGCGAGGCCCCGCTTGAGCCCTCTCAGGTAGTCGTCGCGGAGGACCCGGTCGACGGCCCGGCGCCCTCCCGGAATCTCGCACCGCTCGGAGAGCGCGGCCCAGAACGGCAACAGCCGGTCAAACGGCCCGATGCGATCCGGCAGGATGCGCGCCGTGGGAACGGCCAGGAAGTCGCCGAGCTCCGGGTGCTTCTCGTAGAAAATCGCCGCCGCCTCTCCCGCCTTTTCCTGCCGCCGCCGGAACGAGGAGAACGTGATGGCGTGATGGTGGCGCGCCACGGCAGCCGGGCGATACAACATCCGCATGCCGCGCTGCATCAGCCGGTACGCGACCTCGATGTCCTCCCATGCCGCGTGGGGAAAGCTCGTGTCGAAGAGGCCGACCTCGACGAGCAGCTGCCGCGGCAGCGAGACGTTCGAGGTGTAGAAGAAGTTGAAGGGCACCGCCTCCGTGTCCTCGATCAGCCCGTAGCCGAACTGCAGGCCGTACTCGTTGATGTGGTGGAGAAACGGCGAGACCTTGAGGTCCCGCGGCCAGGTGGTGTAGCCAAGGACCGCCACCGGATGGGGGCGGGACTCCGCGTGCGTGCGTCCGTGGACCGCGACGAGGCCCGGCTCGGGCACCGTGTCGTCGCCGAGGAAGA
>JANMBR010000207.1:0-26512 GCA_031360505.1 Acidobacteriota bacterium | reverse complement strand
GGCTCATCGCCGCACCCGGTAAAGGGTCGCCGGGCCGTCGCGACCGACGACCTCGAGCCGGTCCGCGAGGGCCTCGAGGAACGATTCCTCCCGGCGCCGGTCCGAGCGGTAGAGCAGGTGGGTGATTCGGAGCTCGTCGAGACCAGCCCGCCAGGCAGCCGGGTCGCGGCCCCAGGCGGCGGCGGGAAGGTATTCCTCGCTGAAGGCAAGCGCGGCGGGACAGTGGAAGCGGTCGTTTTCCCCGAAAAAGAGCATGCGGTCCTGCTCGGAAACGTTCGGCCAGAGCCGGTATCCCGGCAGCCGGGCGGCCAGACTTTCTTCGCGCGAGACCCTGCCCGCCGCCACCCTCCATTCGACTCCGCTCGATCCGAACTGGACCGGGAAGGCGGCCGCCGCGCCGACCAGCGCAACGCCCGCCGCCGCTCCCCAGGGACCAGCGAAGCGCCGCGTCAGCCGCCGGAGCCCTTCGGCGCAAAACACGGCGTACATCGGAAAAACCGGGAACAGGTAGCGGATGGGAGGGGGGTTCGACCCCACCGGGTTGATGGATGGCAGGTAGAGAAGGGACCACGGCAGGAGCAACGGCAGTGCGGCAGCGCAGAAAAGCGCGACGCGCCGGGCGTCCCAACCGGCCAGACCGACGAGCAGAACAAGTACGAAGATCCCGTTGTAACCGTCGCCGTTGGCCTCGAAGCGACTCGAGTGAAAGACGAGGTCGTACGGGAGCGTGGCAAAGCTCCGGAGACGCACACCGACCGCGCCCGCCGAAGTGGAAAGACCCGACGCCGGGGAGGTCCGGAAGTAGTGCCCATGGGTCAAGCGCGTCGCCAGCTCGGCCGGCGAATCCGCGAACGGCGCCGTCACGGATCCGGCTCGCCGCGCGCTCCATGCGAGCCAGGGAACCAGCGCAACGAGCGCGCAGGCGAGACCGCCGAGCAACCGCCTCGCCGTTGGCCGCGGCCGCACGCGGGCGAGGAGGATCAGAAGCGCAGGAATTGCGCCGAGGGCGAAGACCTTCGTGACGACGGCGCCGGCGAAAAGAAAGCCGGAGAGCCGCAGGCGCCCTCCGTCGGCTCGGCCCGCCGCCAGTTCCGCCGCCGCGGCCGTCACGAGGAGCGCCGCCGGCCAGTCCACATAGGTCGCCTTCAGCTGGAGCATCGCGAGGGGAAACGCCGCCAGCGCAAGGACCACGAGCGCCGCGGACCCGGCAAAGCGCAAACGCCGGGCCAGGCCGAGCGCCGCTGCGAAGACGGCCAGACCGACCGCAAACTGGAGCAGTCGCACGACGCGCTCTCCGCCGTAGAAGAAGCCTGCGGAAAGGTAGGCGTCGTGATTGCGCCACAGCAGCGAGTGGGGAACCAGATCCGGCCGCGAAACGACCCGTCCGAGGCGAGCGATGTCGCGGACTTCCGGCAGGTGGTAGGCGAGCCCGTCCCACGACACATCCGGAGAGAGAGCGCCCGCCCAGGCGGCCAGCAGGACGAGCGCGGCGAGCGACAGCCACGCGGCCTCGATCGGAGCGGGGGCGTCGCCGGAGGGCAGCCGGAAACTTTCGCGGACCACGCCTGCCAG
This sequence comes from Acidobacteriota bacterium, assembly GCA_031360505.1. Taxonomy (GTDB): domain Bacteria; phylum Acidobacteriota; class Thermoanaerobaculia; order UBA5066; family Gp7-AA6; genus DAHUXD01. Next base: position 24,940 of record JANMBR010000207.1, on the reverse strand, counting down.
CGGACGGAGCCGCCGCAGGCGGACGACGACGACGGCTCCGAGCGCCGCGGAAAGCGACGCTGCCGACAGGACGCCGGCTTCGCCGAGCAGCAGGACGAGAAGCCCCACCGAGACCGTGCCCGCCGCGAAGACCGACACGAGGTTGCCGCGCTGCGCCTCCATGCCGCTCAGGAGGCGGAACACGAGATCGCCGGCCACGAACGTCGCCGCCAGCAGAACGGCCGCCACGCCCAGGGCCCCCGCGTTGCCCGACAGGAGCGTCATCGCCGCCGCGAGCAGGACCCACCCGAAGACCGCGAGCCGGGGCCGGCGGCGCAGGCCGAGAGCGAGGAGCCCGAAAACGAGGAGGGCGCCAGCCGCCGCCGCCGCCAGAACGACCGGCGCATGCAGGCCGGAGAGCTTTTCGCGATAGGACCGCAGCAGCGGCCACGCCCGCCACAGAAGGACGAGCACGGCGCCGACGACGAGGCCGGAACCCAGGCGCGATCCGGCGCGCCGGGCCTCGGCCTCCTGTAAACGCGCCTCCATGCCGCCCGTTGAATCCCTCGGGGGCAAGATACATTAAAAAGCCGCACACTTTGGCCCTCGCCACCGGAACGGTCCGGGCTCTCGGTCCGCTCTTCGCCCCCGTCGAGCGCGTCGAGCGCGTCGAGCGCCGCTGAGAACACCGTGATTCAATGGCGCCGTGACCCGGGCCCAGGTCTCCATTGCCATGATCGCCGGCGGAGCGGTCCTGCTCGTCGGCACGCTGTGGGACGCCTTCGAGACGATGGTGCTCTCGCGCCGCGTCTCCCGCGGGACGCGGCTGACGACGCTCTTCTATCGCCTGAGCTGGCCGTCGTGGCGGGCCATCGCCCGGCACCTGCCGCGCGGCAATCGGCGCGAGAACTTCCTCATGGTCTACGGCCCCCTCTGGCTCCTGCTGCTCATCGCGCTCTGGGCGCTCTCCATGGTGCTGGCGTTCGGGCTCATGCAGTGGGGAGCGGGCTCGCGCATGTCGTCGCTGGACGGGAGCGACAGCTTTCTGACGACCCTCTACATGAGCGGGACGACGCTCTTCACCCTCGGCCTCGGCGACGTAACGCCGCACTCCGCGATGGGGCGCTTCATCACCGTGTTCGAATCCGGGATCGGCCTCGGTTTCCTCGCCCTCGTCATCGGCTACCTGCCCGTGCTCTCCCAGGCCTTCTCGCGGCGCGAGGCGGCGATCGCCCTGCTCGACGCGCGCGCCGGGTCCCCGCCGACGGGACTGGAGTTGCTGCGGCGGCACATGGGCCAGGCGGGCGACGATCCGCTCGCGGAGCTCCTTCGAGACTGGGAAAAGTGGTCGGCGGAGCTGCTCGAGAGCCACGTCTCGTTTCCGGTGCTGGCCTTCTACCGATCACAGCATGACAACCAGTCATGGGTCGCCGCGCTGACGGCGCTGCTCGACACCTGCGCCCTCCTGCTTGCCGTCGTGGATACGAACTGCCGGCGCCAGGCGCGCATGACGTTCGCCATGGCACGCCACGCCGTCGCGGACATGCGCATCATCCTCGACCGCGACCCGATCGCCCCGGACCCCGATCGACTGCCGCCGGCCGAGCTCGTCCGCCTGCGCGAGGCGCTTGCCGACGCGCGCATCCCCCTGCGGCCCTCCGCGGAGGCCGGTCCCCGCCTGGCGGAGCTGCGCGCGATGTACGAGCCGGCGGTCGCCGCGCTCTCGGCACTGCTCGAAATGCCGCTGCCCCCATGGATGCCGCTCGCATCCCGGCGCGAAGACCGGGTCGCACACTTCTGAGGCCCGCGCCCGTGACGACCGAAGACCGCAGCCTCGAGCTTTCCTCCGACGCGCTGCGCGGCCTGATCGACGCCGCGGCACAGCGCATCGTCGCACACATCGCTTCGCTGCCGGATCAACCCTCGGCAGACACGGAGGGCGGCGCCGCGCTCGCGCGCTCCCTCGCCGAACCGATCCCGCAGTCCGGCCGCCCGGTCAACGAGCTGCTCGAGCTTCTCTTCACGCGCGTCATCCCGAAGGGCTTCAACACGGCCGGGCCCGGATACCTTGCCTACATCCCGGGCGGCGGGCTGCCGCACTCGGCCGTCGCGGACCTCATCGCCGACGCGGTCAACCGCTACGTCGGCGTGTTCGCCGCCGCGCCGGGCCTGGCGCAAATCGAGTCCAACGTCGTGCGCTGGTTCGCGGACCTCGCCGGCCTGCCGCGCGCGGCCGGCGGCATCCTGACGAGCGGCGGCTCGCTTGCCACCTTCTCCGCGCTCGTCGCGGCGCGGCGGGACCGCCTGCCGGAAAACTTTTTCTCCGGGACCCTTTACGCCTCCGACCAGACGCACCACGCGCTCCAGAAGGCGGCACTGCTCGCCGGCTTTCCGCCCGACAACGTCCGCGAGATTGCGACCGACGACGCATACTGCATTCGCATCCCCGCGCTCGCCGAGGCGATCGCCGCCGACCGCGCCGCGGGCCGGACGCCCTTCTTCGTCGCGGGCAACGCGGGCACGACCAACACCGGCGCCGTGGACGATCTCGAGGCGATCGCCGAGCTCGCCGAGCGCGAACGGCTCTGGTTCCACGTGGACGGCGCGTACGGCGGATTCTTCCTGCTGACCGAGGAGGGCCGGCGCCGAATGGCGGGCATCGAGCGCGCCGATTCCATCGTGCTCGATCCCCACAAGGGGCTCTTTCTTCCCTACGGGACGGGCGCGCTGCTCGTTCGGGACGTCGAGACCCTGCGCCGCGCGCACGCACTGTCGGCCGAGTACCTGCCCTCGATGCAGGAAGACACGGACCTCGTGGACTTCAACATGCTCTCACCCGAGCTCTCGCGCGACTTCCGCGGGCTGCGGGTCTGGCTGCCCTTGAAGATGCACGGGATCGGCCCCTTCCGGGCAAACCTCGAGGAGAAGCTCTCGCTCGCCCGGCACGCGACCCGGGAGCTTGCGCGGATTCCGGGCATCGAGATCCTCGCCGAACCGCAGCTCTCGATCCTGGCCTTCCGCCTCGCGCGCGCCGGGCTCGGCGCGTCCGCCCTCGACCGGATCAACCGGGACCTGCTCGAACGAATCAACGCGAAGAAGCGCGTCTATCTCACTGGCACGACGCTGCGCGGCCGTTTCGCCATCCGCATCTGCGTCCTCTCCTTTCGCACGCACCGCGACCGGATGGATGAGGGACTCGACGACATCCGCGCCGCGATCGGCGAGATTCCGGAGGAATCTGCATGACGCCTGCCCCCATCAAGCCACTCGTTGCGTTCTCGACCCTTGCCGCGATCGACATCCGGGTCGGCACGATCGAGCGCGTCGAGGAGGTCCCGAAGTCCGACAAGCTCCTGCGGCTGACCGTGCGCTTTGGCGACCACACGCGGACGATCCTCTCCGGAATGAAGCAGGAGCGCGCCCGCCCGGAGGAGCTCGTCGGCGTCCAGACGCTCTTCGTCGTCAACCTCGCGCCGAGAACGATGATGGGCGAGGTCTCCAAGGGCATGCTTTTCGATCTCGGCTACGCCGACGGCACCGCGCCGGCGCTCGCCATCCCGGAGCGGCCCGTCCCGGATGGCACACGGGCCGGTTGAACTTTTGTCGGGCTCCTGCGTTCCAATCAAACGGAGGTCTGTGATGAGACGAACCCTGCGATTCCTGTCGGCGATCGTGACCCTGCTGCTCCTCGCCGCCCCGGCCCTTCCCGCCTCGCCCGTCCAGCGCCCCTTGAAGCAGTACACGATCGAGCAGTTCATGGAGACCGTCTCGATCAGCGGCGCGTCGTTCACTGCCGACGAGAAGCAGCTGCTCTTCTCCTCCAACAAGACGGGCATCTTCAACGTCGACGCGGTCCCGGTCGCCGGCGGCGCCGCCGTGCCGCTGACCGATTCGACCGCGGACTCGACGTTCGTCGTCTCCGCCTTCCCCTTCGACGCGCGCTTCCTGTACACGCGCGACCAGGGCGGCAACGAGAACAACCACCTCTACGTGAAGATGCCCGGCGGCAAGGAGCAGGACCTGACGCCCGGCGAAAAGCTCAAGGCGATCTTCACCGGCTGGGCTCACGACGGGACCGGCTTCTACGTCCAGACCAACGAGCGCGACGAGCGCTACTTCGATCTCTACCTCCACGATGCGAAGACCTTCGCGCGCAGGCTTGTCTACCAGGACGACGTGGGCTACGACCTCGGCGCGATCTCGGACGACGGAAACTGGCTCGCCTTCCAGAAGGCGACCTCGACGGCCGACAGCGACATGTACCTCTGGAACGCCGCGACGAAGCAGACGAAGCTCATCTCCATGCACGAGGGTGTCGCCACCTACGAGCCTGCGACGTTCGACCCCGCGTCGCGGTGGCTCTACTTCCTGACCAACGACGGCGCGGAGTTCACGCGCGTGCGGCGCTACGAGCTCGCGACCGGCAAGACCGAGGACGTCGAGAAGGCCAACTGGGACGTCGCCTGGACCTTCTTTTCGCTGAACGGCAAGTATCGCGTCTCGGGGGTGAACGAGGACGGGCGAACGGCGCTGAAGATCTACGACGGCAGGACGGGCGCCGCGGTTTCCCTGCCGGCCTTCCCCTCCGGCGAGATCTCGGCGGTGCGCATCTCGCGCAGCGAGTCGCGGCTGGCCTTCGAGCTCGACGGCGACCGCGGACCGAACAACCTCTACGTGTACGAGTTCGGCGCGAAGGCTCCCGTGCGGCTGACGGACACCATGTCCAGGGACATCGATCCGGCCGACCTCGTCGAGGCGGAGGTCGTGCGCTTCCCGTCTTTCGACGGGATGCAGATCCCCAACATCTTCTACAAGCCCTACCAGGCGACGCCGCAATCCAAGGCGCCGGCGCTCGTGTGGGTGCACGGCGGGCCCGGCGGCCAGACGCGCCGCCAGTACAGCGCTTCCATCCAGTACCTCGTCAACCACGGCTACGTGATCCTCGGCATCAACAACCGCGGCAGCTCGGGCTACGGCAAGTCCTTCAACACGGCCGACGACCACAAGCACGGGCGCGAGCCGCTCTGGGACTGCGTCGCCGCAAAGAAGTACCTGCAGAGTCTCGGGTACGTCGACGCCGACCGGATCGGGATCATCGGCGGCAGCTACGGTGGCTACATGGTTCTCGCGGCGCTCGCGTTCCAGCCCGACCAGTTCCAAGTCGGCGTCGACATCTTCGGCGTGTCCAACTGGCTGCGCACGCTCGAGTCGATCCCCAAGTACTGGGAATCCCAGCGGGTCGCCCTCTACAAGGAGATCGGCGATCCCGAGAAAGATCGCGACTTCCTGAAGGAGACGTCCCCCCTCTTCCACGCCGACAAGATCCAGCGCCCGCTCATCGTGGTCCAGGGCACCAACGATCCGCGGGTCATCAAGCCCGAGTCGGACGAAATCGTGGCCGCCGTGAAGAAAAACGGCGTGCCTGTCGAGTACGTGATCTTCCCCGACGAGGGGCACGGCTTCACGAAGAAGAAGAACCAGATCGAGGCGTGGAGCTCGATCCGGGAGTTCCTGGACAAGTACCTCAAGGGAGCGCCCGCGACGAAGGGTTAGCCCTAGACCAGCACCCTCGGAGCGCGGGCGCTCTTCGTCGGCGCGTACGCTGCCCACGCGCGGGCGAGACGCTCGACGCCTTCCTTCATGGGAGCGGCGTCGAGCACGTACGGGATCCGGAGGTGGTCGCCGCAGCCGCCGCCCGGCGACGCGAGCGTTCCCGGAACCACGGCCACGCCATGCCGCAGCGCGATCTGCGCGAAGGCGTTGGCGTCGCCCTGCGGCAGCTTCACCCAGAGCGAGAGCCCTCCGGCCGGAGTCGCCCACGTCCATGACGGCAGGTGGCGCGCGAGCAGCTTCGTCAGCCGGTCGAGCCGCTCCCGCATCTCGCGGCGACGGCCCTGACGGACGCGCTCGGCGTCGGCGAGCAGGCGCACGGCGCCGAGCTGGCCGACGAGCGAGCCGCCAAGGTCCGCCATGATTTTCAGCCGCGTGATGCGCGCGAGCAGCTCCTCCGGGGCGCGGATCCAGCCGATGCGCAAGCCTCCCCAGAAGAGTTTCGACAGCGACCCGATCGTCAGGACCGGGGCGGCGGGATCGAACGCCGCGATGGGCGCGGGAGGCTTGCCGCCGAGGGACAGGTCCGCCAGCGTGTTGTCCTCGAGGATCGGAATGCGCATCTCGTTCGAGAGCCGCGCCAGCGCGCGGCGACACGCCTCCGGCATCACGGCGCCGGTCGGGTTCTGAAACGTGGGCATCAGGTAGATGAGCCGCGGAGTGACGCGCTTGACCAGTTCCCGCAGGTGCGCCACCCACGCGGCATCTCCGCCCACGGGCACGGCCGCCAACCGCGCTCCGAGCCCCGTGAAGATGTCGATGGATCCGAGGTAGGTCGGGTCCTCCACGACCACGGTGTCCCCGCGCTCGAGAAAGAGCGCGCCGGCCAGGCCGATCGCCTGCTGTGCGCCGTGGGTGACCATCACCTGATCCTCGGTCGTCGCCACGCCCCATCCGGTCAGGTGGCGCGCGACGCCAGCGCGCAGGGCCGGCAACCCCATCGGCAGATAGCCCGGGCCGCGCGCGAGCTCCCGGACCGCCCTCTCGTCGACGCGGGACAATTCGCGCGCGAGCATCTCCGGGGCCGGCAGGTGCGCGCCGAGGAACTCGATCGTGTCGCCCGGGCCGTCCACCAGGCTGCGATAGACGGGGTGGCGCCGGAAAGATCCCGACGGGTCCTCCCGCAACCGCAGGCCCGGCCCCCGCGAGAGCGCGCCCCGCACGCGGGTGCCGCTTCCCCTGCGGCTTTCGACGCGTTCCTGTCCGCGCAGCTGCTCGTACGCCGAGACCACGGTCGTTCTCGAAACCGCCAGGGCCTTCGCGAGCACGCGTTCGGCCGGCAGGCGGGTTCCCGGCTCGATCTCGCCGCGCTCGATCCCCGCCGCGACGGCCTGCGCCAGGCGCCGGTAGACCGGCCCCTCGCCCTTGGACCACTTTCCGAGGATGCCGACGAGCGCCGCGGGCGTCACGGCGCGCCAGTCCAATTGCGCCGCAGGTGGCTATTGATTCGCGCGACCGGAGAGTCCATCGTAGAGGCCAATTGAAGCACAGTAGCAATGTGGACTCTAAAAGTGGACTGGTCTAAGCAACCGCCCGAAGGAGGCCGAAAATGGCTCTTCCCCTCCACGCGTTCTTTCGCGGCCACGTCGTGCCCTACGCCGACGCCCGGGTCGGCGTCCTCACGCACGGACTGAACTACGGCACGGGAGTCTTCGGCGGGATCCGCGGGTACTGGAACGCGGAGGAGGCCGAGCTCTTCGTCTTCCGGCCGCACGACCACTTCCGCCGCTTCCTCGAGTCGGCGCGGCTGCTCGACATGAGCCTGCCGTACACGGCCGCCACGCTGACCGAGGCGCTCGTGGGACTGATGCGCGCCGAGCTCTTGCGCGAGGACTGCTACGCGCGGCCGCTCGCGTTCTACGGCGACGAGGTGATCGGCGTGCGCCTGCACAACCTCACGCCCGAGGTCTCGATCGTCGCCATGCCGTACGGCCGCTACCTCGAGAACGAGGAGGGCATCCACGCCACGATCTCGTCGTGGCGCCGCGTGGACGACAACATGATCCCGCCGCGGGGAAAGATCACCGGCTCCTACGTCAACTCGGCGTTCGCGAAGACCGACGCGCAGCGGGCCGGCTTCGACGAGGCCATCGTGCTCAATGCGGACGGGCACATCTCTGAGGGCTCGGCCGAAAACTTCTTCCTCGTGAAGAATGGGGCCGCGGTCACCCCGCCCGTGACCGACAACATCCTCGAGGGCGTCACGCGGCGCACGATCCTGGAGCTCCTGGCCGAGAAGCTCGGCGTCCCGGTCATCGAGCGCTCGATCGATCGCACCGAGCTCACGCTCGCCGACGAGGCCTTCTTCTGCGGCACCGGCGTCCAGATCGCCGCAATCACGCGCGTGGATCACCGCCCCATCGGCCCCGGCCGCATGGGCCCCGTCGTCTCAGCCCTCCGCTCCCTCTACTTCGACGTCGTCCGCGGCAAGAACCCCGACTACCGCCACTGGTGCCACCCCGTTTACGGCGAAGCGGCCCCCGACCCAGGACCCGTTCCGCTGGATCTCCGCACCACTGCGCCAGGTCGCACGCGGCGCGAATAGTCTCCCGACCGAAGGAAGGGAGGAGGTTCGCGCCGAGGGAGCGGGCGCGCAGCGGAGGGGGCCAGGCGTCCGGTCGAGCCCGCATCCGGGCGACCCGGACGCCGGTGCGCCGCAGGCGCAGGCCCCGCAGCGGAGCGCCCGAGACGAAAAAGGTTGCCCCCGGCTCAAGGAATCCGTTAACCTCCAAAATGGTGGTAGCCACTCGTTCCACGGTCGGGTTGTTCTGGTGCCATCCGCTGGTTCTGCCGCAGTTCGAGCAGCTGATTTCCGATGGCGGGTATCGGCTCCTGGCACGGCGGCTCGAAGCCAACCGGATACCGGATTTCGAGAATCTCTCGGTTCCGAAGGCTTCCGTCTATATCGTCGAGGCCCACCCGCAGCTGCCCGTGACCGAGTCCGTCGTTACCGGCATCCACGCCCGCCAGGCGACCGCGCGCATCCTCGTCCTCGGCGAACGGTTCGGCGATGAGACGGCCTTCGCATTGCTGCGCCTGGGGGTCAAGGGCCTGCTGACCTATGCCGAGGCGGCGCGGACGCTGCCGCAAGCCCTGCAGACCGTGGCCGGCTCGGGCCTGTGGATCGGTCGGTCGCTGCTCTCGCGGTTCGTCGACTCCGCGCTCTGCAACGTCCCGCTGCGCATTTACGCCACCGGGTACGAGGGGCTCACGCGCCGGGAGCGCCAGGTCCTCGAGGCCGTCCTCGACAATCTCTCCAACAAGGAGATTGCCCGGCGCCTTCAGATGTCTGAGCGCACCGCGAAGTTCCACGTTTCGAACCTGCTGACCAAGCACGGCGTTCGCCGCCGCGCCGACCTGCTCTTCCGCGCGCTCCAGAACGCCGGCCCGCGGCGGCCCGAGGGTTCCGGCGGGTCCGTCACGGCCTCGGCGGCCTGACCGCACCCCTTCCGAGCGCATTCCCCGATAAACCTGACGTCGCCTTTCGACGTACTGACTTCCAGTTTCCTAAGGAGGTCACATGAAGAGGAGCTCCGTCCTCGTTTTCTCAGGCTTCGTCCTCGCCACCGCGTCGGCCCTGGCCCAGACTCCCCTGACCCTGCCCGACGCGAGCCCCGCTGCCACGGTCAGCCAGACGGTCGGACTCACGGACATCACGATCGCGTACCACCGCCCGGCCGTGAACAAGCGCAAGGTCTGGGGCGAGCTCGTCCCCTATGGGGAGGTCTGGCGCGCCGGCGCCAACATGAACACCACGGTCACGTCCTCCTCGGCCTTCACGGTCGGCGGCAAGACGCTGCCGGCCGGGACCTACGGACTCCACATGATTCCCACCGAGAAGGACTGGACCGTCATCTTCACCAACATGTCCACCGCCTGGGGCAGTTTCAGCTACGACCAGAAGGAAGACGCGGTGCGCTTTACGGTCACGCCGAAGACGGCGGACTTCGAGGAACGCCTCGAGTACCGCATCGAGGACCCGACCGACGCGTCGGCCACGGTGGTCCTGCAGTGGGACAAGCTCGCCGTCTCCTTCCCCGTCACGGTCGACACCAAGGCCGTCGTGCTCGCGAGCATCCAGGCCCAGATGCGCGGTCTGCCGCGCTTCTCGTGGCAGGGCTGGAACCAGGCCGCCAACTGGTGCCTGCGCAACGACTATGCGCTCGACGAGGGCCTGGCGTGGGCCGACCGTTCGATCGGAGTCCAGACGAACTTTCAAAACCTCCGGACCAAGGCCGCGATCCTGGAGAAGAAGGGCGGCGACCCGAAGCAGGTCGAGGCGCTCCGCGCCCAGTCCATGAAGCTCGCGACGGAGGCCGACATCAACCAGTACGGCTACCAGCTGATGGGGCAGGGCAAGACCGCCGAGGCTCTCGCGATGTTCCGCAAGAACGTCAAGGACTACCCGAACTCCTGGAACACCTACGACAGCCTCGGCGAGGCGCTCGCCACGACCGGCGACAAGAAGGGCGCCGTCGAGTACTACGGCAAGGCCCTCGCCATGACGACCGACCCGGTCCAGAAGAAGCGGATCACCGACGCCCTGGCCAAGCTCAAGACCTAGAGGAAACGCGAAACCTCGGGGCGGCCCGTGCGTAGACCGGTGCATGAAGCATCGCTCGAAGTCTGCGCTCGCGGCCGCCCTTTCCCTGTTCCTGCTCGCCGGATCCCTCCGCGCCGACGCCCCCTCGCCCCCCGACACGCCGCAGGGGCGCCGCATGGCGGCGCTCGTCGAGGCCTTCGAGGCCGGCACACCAGACGCGATCCGGGCTTTCATCACAGCCAACTTCGCGGCATCCGCCCAGAACCAGGTGCCCCTCGATCAGCGCGTTCAGCGCCTGACCGGCATGGCGCAGGAGGTCGGCCCGATCACCTTCCATCAGCTACTCCCGGCACAGGCCCCGGAGGTGAGATTCCTGGCGCGGTCGAAGAAGTCCGGCGACTGGGTCGAGATCGGCATGATGCTCGAGCCTGGGCCCGCGTTCGGGATTCTGGGACTGAAATTCGACGAGTCGCAGGGCCCGGGCGCCGCCGCCGAGACGCGCAAGGGCTCCGACACCGAGGTCGCCGCCGCGGCTGGCGAGTACCTGTCCGGAGGCGGCGCAGACGCTTTTTCGGGTGTCGTCCTCATCGCGAAGAACGGAAAGCCGTTCTTTCACAAGGCATACGGCATGGCCAACCGCGACTTCGGAGTTGCGAATCGGCCGGACACGAAATTCAACCTCGGCTCGATCAACAAGGTCTTCACGCAAGTCGCGATCGCCCAGCTCGCGCAGCAGGGCAAACTCTCGCTCTCCGACACGATCCGCAAGCTCCTGCCCGACTGCCCGTTGCGGGCCGCCGACACGATCACCGTGCAGCAGCTCGTGACGATGACATCGGGCCTCGGCGACTTCTTCGGGGAACGCTACGACGCGACGCCGAAGACGAAGCTGCGCATGCTGTCCGACTTCCTCGCCCTCTTCGTCAACGAGCCGCTCCTCTTCGAGCCCGGCACCTCGCGCCGCTACTCGAACGCCGGCTACATTGTGCTCGGGCTCATCATCGAGAAGGTCTCGGGCGAGACGTACTACGACTACGTGCTCAAGAACATCTGTCTTCGGGCCGGCATGAAGGACACCGACGCGTACCCGCAGGACTCGATCGTCGGCAACCGCGCCGTGGGCTACACGCGCGAGGACGCAGATGGGAAGACGCGGCAGGGACCGAAGCGGACCAACGTTTACACGCTGCCCGCGCGCTCGAGCTCGGCCGGCGGCGGCTACTCGACGGCTCCGGACCTGCTCGCCTTCGACGCCGCGCTGCGCGCCGACCAGCTCCTGTCCCCCGCGTGGACCGACTGGTACTTTTCCGACAAGGAGAGGGCCCCCGTCGCGGGCGCTCCGCCGCGCAAACACTCGGGCGCCGGAGGATTTGCCGGCGGCTCGCCCGGCGTCAACGCCGTCATCGAGACCGACCTCGACACCGGCTACTCGATCGTCGTGCTGTCCAACGACGACCCGCCCTCCGCCGAAACCGTGGCGAAAAAGCTCCGGCAGTGGCTGGGACTGAACTAACAGAGACGGCCCCGCATGCCCCTGTATTACCGTGACCGATGCGGGCGGCCGCAAGTGCCCGCCCCTGCGGCACCCATGGCGATCACCTTCCGATGACCTTTGGGCTTGCCCCCGCCCGGCGTGATGACGCGGCCGCAGTGCATCCTCACACCCTCCGCTTCAGCAGCATCAGCGTCCAGAGGTACACGCCGTACGCGGCGAGCCCGAACGCGATCGTTCCCATCAGGATCGGGCCGAACGCGGCGCGCGAGAAGATCCGGAGCGCGCCGCCCATCGACTGCACGCGCTCGGCATTGCCCTCGTCGGCCGCGCGGCAAAGGAAATAGCCGAGCGCGCACAGGACGACACCGCGGGCAACGAGGCCGAAACGCGCGATGCCCGACAGGATCCGAACCAGTCGGCGCGGCAACAGGTCGCGGCGAAACGGCAGGACGCCTCGCACGCCCTGCCAGGCCTCCCACACGCCTCCCCCGGCGACCACGAGGCCGACGACCGCGAGAACCGCGGAGCCCCAGGAGTTGCGGAGAAGCCACGAAACGCCCGCCTTCTGGAGCGAGCCTCCGCCCTTGCCGACGTGGAAGAGCAGGCGCGCGGCGGCCCAGGCGAGGATGGCGTACCCGAACCCGTTCACGGCGAGACCGAGCCGAAAGAGCCTCCCGCGCTTGCCGCCCGCGGCCTCGACGAAATGCACGACGGCAATCGCCGCCAGCCCCGCGACGACCGCCCCGAGCAGAAAGTCCCCGTAGGGCTGCGCGAGCAGGAAAAGCAGCGCGCCCGGGATCCCCGCCTCCTTGCTCCGGGTCCCCAGGAACGCCACGCGCGCGGACACGATCCCCAGGGCGAAGTAGATCGCGCCCGTCGCCCCGAGGCCCGCCCGCATGGAGAGATTGCGCAGCACCCGCGCATGATCCACGGGCCCGCCCGGGGGAGCAACCCTGTTTTTTGCGGTAGACTCCCGCGGCCCTTCTGAGGGGCAAGAAAGGACTCGAAGACCCATGACAAAGACCACGACCCGGCTTCTTTCGACGGCGTTCGCCGCTGCGCTCTTCGCGGCCCCGGCGTTTGCCGACGACCCGAAGCCCACACCCGCGCCCGAGGCGGCGAAGAAAAGCCAGAGCAAGATGACGAAGACCCCGAGCGGCCTTCAGTACGAGGACACCAAGATCGGCACCGGCGCGTCGCCGCAGAAGGGCCAGACCTGCTTCATGCACTACACCGGCTGGCTCTGGGAGAACGGCGGCAAGGGTACGCAGTTCGACAGCGACAACGGCAAGTACGACGGTAAGGGACTTTCCTTCCAGCTCGGGGGACGCGTGATCCAGGGATGGAACGAGGGCATCGCGACCATGAAAGTTGGCGGCCAGCGCGTTCTCCTGATCCCGCCTGATCTCGGCTACGGCTCGCGTGGCTATCCCGGCTTGATTCCGCCCAACGCAACCCTGATCTTCGAAGTCGAACTGCTCGAGATCAAGTAGCCCCCTTCCCTCCCAAAGCGGACAATTGAGCGGAGTCGCAGATGTACGGCTCCGCTTTTTTTTGTCACGTGCCCGAACGGACAGGACCTGCGGGCGAGCCACACGCCTGTGCCGCCAAGGGTTAGGCCGGGCCCTGCCGCGGGCATGAAAACTGCTACAATTTCAACAAAAGAAAGAGGATATGGCTGATTTGCCGACGTGGGGGGGCCGACGCGGGCCGTCTCTGACCCTTCCGGGCCGAGGCCGGAGGCGCGCGTGAGCACTCCCGCGCCCTTCCTCTCCCGGCACCTCGGCGACTACCTGTTGGTCGCCCAGCTTTCCGAGGATCCGCTCGGAACGGTGTTTCGCGCCCTCTACGCGGCCGACGAGCGCCGCTTCGTGCGCCTGCGGGTCCTGCAATCCGAGGAGCTGGACGTCGCGAGCGTTCTGCTCACCGTCGAGGAAAACCGCCTTCGCGACGTGAGGCTGGTGCATGACGCCATCGTGTTGCGCCCGGAGCTTCACGTCGTGGACGGCATTCCCTTCATGACCTGGGACGAAACGGCCGGCTGGACGCTCGACACGATGCTCGCGCGCGTGCGGGCGTTCGGCATCCGCATCCCGGCCGAGTACGCGCTGCTGATCGTCGAAAGGTTGGCGGCGGCCCTCGAGCACGCGCACCAGGCGCCTTCGACCGCCGCGGGGCGAACCGTCGAGCACGGCATCCTCTGGCCGGGCTTCGTCTCCATCTCGCACGACGCAGCCGTGCGCGTGGGCGGATTCGGCCTCTCCGGCGCCGTCCTGCCCTCGCTCGCAAGCCCGCGCATGACGGCCGAGATCGCGCCCTACGTGGCCCCGGAAGTGCGCCGCGGCGGCGCCGTGACCCAGCAGGCCGACGTCTATTCGCTCGGCGCGATCCTCATGGAGCTCATGACCGGGCGGCGGCCTTCGCTCGATGCGCCCTCGGCGGAATTGCGCGCCGGCGATCCACGCTCCGATGAGCTCGGGGTGTTCCTGCGCCGCTGCCTCGCCCAGCCGGCGGAGCGCTTCGCGTCCGCCATCGAGATGCATCGCGCGCTGCAGCAGATGGTGACGGGCAACCCCTTCTCGCTCTTCACGGCGAACCTCGCGCTCTTTCTCTACAAGCTCCTCAATCCAGAGAGCCAGAGCGTGGCACCGTCCTCGGATTGGGAGTCGACGAGCCCGGTCGTCCTCGAAACGAAGACGCGGCGCGGCGAATCCACTTCGGGCGCCTCGCCCGGGACCGAGCCACAGCGCCGGCGCCGCGGGGACCTCGATCAGGCCGAAGAAGCGGCGATCGGGCGCGCGCCGGCATCCGTTGCGCCGGCCGCCGTGGCGCCCGACCCGGCCGACCTCGCGCCGGCGCCGCTTGCGATCCAGGAGCATGCCGCGGTGCTGATGGAGGCCGTCGCCATCGCGATCGCGCCCGAGCCTCTCGAGACCGGGCCGGCCGTGCCGGGCGACGCGCCCGTCGAGTCCCCGATTCCTCTTCCGATGTCCTGGAAGCGTCCGGCCCTGGCCCTGGCCACCGCCGCCGGATTGACCGCCGGAGTCTTTTTCCTCGCGGACCGGCTCGACTCCCGCTCTGGTCCGCCCGAACCAGCCCCCGCGGCAATCGCGGGGATCGAAGCCGCGGCGCCTTCGTCCTCCGATCCGTTGCTCGGCGGACCGTCGCCGCTCACGGCGCCGGCCAGTCCCGATACGGCCGGCCGCGTCGAGCCCGCGTCGAACCGCCCGGGTTCCGCAGCACGACCCGCGAGGAAGATCCGGCCGGAGCTCAAGCAGCCCGCCGAGGACCTGCGCTACAGGGCCGCGCTCGCGCGCATCGAGGCGGACAGATTCCACGCCCGCGAAAACGCCTCGGACATCTTCGGAGAAGGCGAGCAGAACGAGAAGGAAGGCGCGCGGTATCTGAAGCAACGCGACTACGACGCGGCGCAGATGGCCTTCAGCCGCGCGGCGCAGCTTTTCGCGAAGGCACAGGAAGTCAGCTTTCAGGAACGCGTCCGCGATACGAGCCTCTCCGGCAATCCCTAGAGCGTTCGGTCACCGAAGTCTTGACAATTATTTGGGCCGTAGGGGCGGGGCTTGTTCCCGCGCGCCTCTGCGACACCGTGAATTTTGAGGGCAGCCGCACCCACGCAAGTATGGGCGAGTTCTAAACCACCATTAAGATGGTCCGATGGGAACGCACAGGATCGAGCCCGCGCACCTGAAGCCGGGCGTCGCACACGACGCGCTGCCGGGCCCGCGCCCCTCCGACGCCGCCGCCGATCAACCCGCGCCGGTAGTCCGCGGCAAGGCGCTCATCTTCTGGGACCCGAAAACCCCCGGCCGCAAGCTCGACGCGATCGACACCGACCAGATCACGCCCGCCGCCGACTGCGTCTCGGAAAGCCTCGAGACCCTCGACGAACGGTGGAAGGCGGGCTCCTTCCGCCACCTCATGCCGGACTTCCGGGCACGCGTCCACCGCGGCGAGAACTTCCTGATCGCCGGCGAGCGGTTCGCCATCGGCTCCTCCCGCGAGATGAGCCCGGCGGGATTGAAGGGCGTGGCCGAGGAAAAAGGCCTCGAGCTCGTCGTCGTCTGCAGCCACGGCATGGGCGACATCTTCCGGCGCAACGCCTTCAACCTCGGGCTCCACGTCGTGCAGTGTCCCGAGGCGGTCGAGGACGCGAAGGACGGCGACACGTTCTCCTTCGACCCCGCGACGCGCCGCCTGTCCAACCAAACGCAGGGCAAGAGCTACACGCCCGTTCCCCTGTCGCCCAAGGAGGAGGAGATCCGCTCGGGCGGCGGCATCTTCGCCGTCGGCCGGCGCGAGTTCCGTGCCTCGGTCAAGGCCCTTCCCGAAGTCCGGTGGCCCGAGCCGGAGATCGCCCGGCGCATGACGACGACCGAGCAGATCGTCTGGGCGCATCGCGTGGACAAGGACGCCGCCCTGCACCCGGGCGCGACCGTGCGCGTGTACGCGGACCTGCTGCCCGCCTCCGACGGCACCGCGCCGTTTGCGATCCACACCTTCAACCAGATCACCGGAGGCCGCTCGATCGATCCCCGCCAGGCCGCGGTCGCCAACGACCACTTCGTCTTCACCGGCCGGGAGGACGACGACCGCCAGACCGCGATTGGGCGCGAGTTCGCCCGCATCCACGGGCTCGAGAAGCCGTACTACGCGGACCCGGGCGATGGCATCTTCCATTTCTATTTCCCGGAGCAGGGCCTCGTGATGCCGGGCCAGTTCATCCCCGGCGCAGACTCGCACAGCCGCGCTTACGGCGCTTACGGAGCGGTGGGCTTCGGCGTGGGCTCGACGACGCTCGGCTTCGGCTGGTCGACCGGGTACATCTACTTCACGCTCGCAAAGCAGCGCCGCGTCGTCCTGTCCGGAAAGCTCCAGCCCTGGGTCTCGGGCAAGGACATCGTGCTGGAGCTCTTGCGCCGGTGGGGGGCGAAACAGTCGCAGGGCATGTCCGTCGAGTTCGTCGACGCAGACAAGCAGCTGCCGATCGCTTTCCGAAACACCATCGCCAACATGATGGCGGAGGCCGAGGCCCTGAACGGCATCTTCGCCGCGGACGACATCACGCAGGCGTGGTACCGCGCCAAGGGTCTCACCGACCTGCCGTACCCGCGCCTCGCTCCGGGAGCCGACGCCGTCTACGAGATCGACGAGGCGCTCGCCCTTTCGGAGATCGCTCCGATGATCGCCAAGCCCTTTGCTCCGGGCAACGCGTTCCTGGCCGAGGAGGTCGCGCGCGAACGGCTCACGTTTGACAAGGCCATGATCGGCTCGTGCACGAACGGCAGCTACGACGACCTGCTGTCGGCCGCGCTCGTGCTGCACGCGGCGCGCGAGCTCGGGTTTCGCAAGGTCGCGCGCACGTTCACGATCTTCCCGGGCTCGGGCGGCGTCGGCCGCCAGATCGAGAAGCCCGATCCGCGCTTGGGCGGCGAGTCGATCGCTGAAATCTTCCGCGGTGTCGGCGGCGAGATCCGACAGTCCTGGTGCGGGCCGTGTTTCGGCCAGGGCCCCGACGCCCTCTCGCCCGGCCAGCGGGCTATCACGTCGTTCAACCGGAACTGGCAGAACCGCATGGGCTTCGGCGGCGAAGGCTTCCTCGCGAGCCCCGCGGTCGTCGCCGCCTCCGCGCTGGCCGGCTACATGGCGCCCCCCGGCGAGCTCGGCCTGGCCTGGCGCCCCGAACGCTTCGGAATCTGAGTCACACCCCGGAGGGTCGGCGGCTCGCGGAACCGTCCGACCTTAACTAAATCCTAATCACTCCTAATGGATTGAGCGCGCAACCGTTGCGCTCCGCGCGATTGGGGGGCGCATCTTTCGGCGCGCCGTTTCGAATTCCCTCGGTACGCTTCGGGAGGATTGAAGCCAGACGAAAGGAGGTTCTGATCGACGATTCTTGACCGCGGCACACCGCCGCAGAACACAAGGAGTCTCATGCGTTCCACCATTCGTGCATTCTTCTCACTTCTCTTGGGCCTCGGTGCCCTTGCCACCACTGCAACCCGCTTGGAGGCGGCTGACGACAAGCCCCGTCTTCATCAGATGATCGCAGTCCCGGAAGAGGATCGCTTTCTGCCGTTTGCCCTCGTGATCCACACCGGCGACACCGTGGAGTGGGTCAACAATGACTCCGACGACCACACGGTCGTGAGCGACGACGCGCTGAACACGACCGGGCCCAAGGGCGTGAATGTCGTCATCCCCGGGACCGGGGAAGGCAGCCGGCCGCGCGGAGAGCCCTTCCACATCCGCTTCGATCATCGGGGAGTCTTCGTCTACTATTGCCGCTTCCACGCGCACCTGGATGAGCAGAACCAGCCGGCCGCCCCGGGCACTGACGGCGGAATCCAGGGGGTCACGACGCTGTGCGATCCGTCCGGGGCAGAGACTTGCAACTTCGGAACACCGATGATGGGAGTCATCACGGTACTGCCGAAGCGCCACGGAGACGACCAGCCCGAAGACTGAATCGCCCGGAATCGTGAGGCGCCAAGCCGAAGTCGATCCGGACTGGCTCCTGGGCGGCGGGACAGAACGGGGCAATAGAGACCGCGTGAATCCCGCCGCCACCAGGCGCGGAGGAGCAGGCGCGCGCACCTGCCATTGTCCAAAGGCTATAGTGGAGGTAGGAGCAATGTCATGAAATCCGAGTCGTGTCGCGCCCTTCCCGTTCTCCTGCTCGCTGCATTCGGGTGCGACGCGACCGCGCCCCCGCCTCCCTCGCAGCCGCCTCCCGCCGTTCGGGCTCAGGCACTGCCTCCGTCTCCGCAGCCGCCCCCGGCCGCGCGGGCGCAGGAACCGCCTCCGCCATACAACACGGCGCCCGATCCGGAGATCCAGCAGACCGTCGCACGCATTTCTCTGCTTGCGGGCGGCGTCTCGTTCGCGCGCGGAGACGAACCCGAGGACTGGCAGCCGGCCGACCTGAATGTCCCGATGACGCTCGGCGACCGCGTCTGGACCGGGGACGACGGCCGGGTCGAGCTGCAGGTGCACGGCGGCAGCGTCGTGCGGCTGGCTTCGCGGACGGACCTCCAGACGCTCAACCTGACGAGCTCGATGAAGCAGTTCTCCCTCACCCTGGGAACGGCCTCGTTCGAGGTCCGCCGGCTCGGCGACGACGAGGTCTTCGAGGTCGACACGCCGAATGCCGCCGTCACCTTCGAGCGCCCTGGCGACTACCGCGTGGACGTGGACAACGACGGCAACTCGCGCATTCAGATCCGCCGGGGCCGCGCGATCGCCGCCGCCGGAGGCGGCCAGGTGCCGCTGTCGGCGGGCGACGAGATGGACATCGACGGAATCGATCGGCCGCGCTACGACATCGTCGCGGTGCCGCGCCCGGACGGCTGGGACCAGTGGGTCGCCGAGCGCGACCAACAGATGGCGCAGGCGCGTTCGTACACGTACGTCACCGCCGACATCGCGGGCGTCGAGGACCTCGACCAGTACGGCCGGTGGGAGCAGATACCGGAGTACGGCTGGACCTGGTCCCCCGTCTCCGTCGAGGTCGGGTGGGCGCCGTACAGGGCGGGGCGCTGGATCTGGCAGGACCCCTGGGGATGGACCTGGGTTGCCGCCGAGCCGTGGGGTTGGGCGCCGTACCACTACGGCCGCTGGGTGTTCTACGGATCGCGCTGGTGCTGGGTGCCCGTCGGGCCGCCGGTGCAGAGCGTCGCCTATTCCCCCGCCCTCGTCGCGTTCGTCGGCGGAGACGGCGGCTACGTCGGCTGGTTCCCGCTTGCGCCGCGCGATCCGTTCTATCCCTGGTGGCGCCGCGGCCCGACTCTCAACGTCACCAACGTGACCTACGTGAACCGGACTTATGTGACGGTGGTCAACCAGACGATCTTCGTCTCCGGCCGCAACGTCTCGCGTGATTTCGTCCACGACCGGACGGTGATTCGGACGGTCGAGGCAACGCCGGTCCTGCGCGGCCCCGTTCCCGTGGTCCCCACGCGCGAGTCGATCCGGATGACGAACGGCACGACCTCCGCGGCCCGGCCTCCCGCGGCAACCTCCGCACGGGGTGTGGTCGTCCGCGTGCAGCCGCCTCCGGCGCAACCGCGGTTCGACGCCAAGGTCCCCGTGATCCGCGAGAATCGCGGCGCTCCGGTCACGACGGGAGAAGCCGCCCGTATGTCGACGCAGGACCGGACGCAGCCCGCCGCGCGCGTGCGCCCGGTCGCGCCCGAAACGGGAGGCGTGACGCTCGCGCCGCGCAACGACGCCACGAGCGGGGCGCGCCCGGAGCCCGTCAGTCCGCCGCGAGGACGCCCGGCCGCCGTCGATCCGGTCGCTTCGCCTTCGCCGAGATCGGTCGCGCCGGCGCCTTCGCCAAGATCGGTCGCGCCACCACCTTCGCCGAGGTCAACCGAGCCAGAGCCTTCGCCGCGACCAACGGCGCCGGCCGCGAGGCAGCCGCAACCCGCGCGGACGCCGGAGCGTCAGCCGGAACGCTTGACGCCGCCTCCCACCGAGCGCCCAACCGAGCGGCCCGCCGAGGCCAGCCGGCCGCCCGCGCGGCAAACGCCGGCCCATCCGACGCCGCGCCAGCAGCCCCAGCGCGAGGTCACCCCGGAGCGCGCGAGCCCCGAGCGCGTGCAGGCTCCGCCGCCGATGCGCGAGCGCCCGCAGCCGGCCGAACGCATCGCTCCGGAGCCAAAGCCGGCCGAGCGACATCGTCCGACGCCGAAACCCTCTCCAATGAATAAACCAGACTGAAAGGTGAATCGATAAACACAATAGAATCAGTCAGTTACGTACTAAACGAAACTTGACAGTTCAGTATAGATTCAATATGCTGACCGTCTCATGCCGACCCCAAACCCGTCTGTCACCTCCGAAACCGCCTCCATCCTCGAGCTCACCGACCGCGAGTACAAGGCTGGATTCGTCACCGACATCGAATCGGAGACGATTCCGCCGGGCCTCTCCGAAGACGTCGTCCGGCTGATCTCCGCCAAGAAGAACGAGCCCGAATGGATGCTCGAGTGGCGGTTGAAGGCCTACCGCCACTGGCTCACCATGAAGGAGCCTTCCTGGCAGAACGTCCACTACCCGGCCATCGACTACCAGTCGATCGTCTACTTCTCCGCGCCGAAGGTTCGCAAAGACGCGCCCAAGTCGCTCGAGGAAGTGGACCCGAAGCTGCTCGAGACCTACGAGAAACTCGGCATTCCCCTGCGCGAGCGCGCGAAGCTCGCCGGCGTCGCCGTGGACGCCGTGTTCGACTCGGTGTCGGTCGCGACCACGTTTCGCGAGCAGCTGGCGAAGGTCGGGATCATCTTCTGCTCGTTCTCCGAGGCGGTCCAGAACCACCCGGACCTCGTGAAGAAGTACCTCGGCACGGTCGTCCCCTACTCGGACAACTTCTTCGCGACGCTGAACTCCGCCGTCTTTTCCGACGGGTCGTTCTGCTTCATCCCGAAGGGCGTGCGCAGCCCCATGGAGCTCTCGACGTACTTCCGGATCAACTCGGCGAACACGGGCCAGTTCGAGCGCACCCTCATCGTCGCCGAGGAAGGCGCTTACGTCTCGTACCTGGAGGGCTGCACGGCGCCCATCCGCGACGAGAATCAGCTCCACGCCGCGGTCGTCGAGCTCGTCGCGCTGGATGATGCCGAGATCAAGTACTCGACCGTCCAGAACTGGTACCCCGGCGACAAGAACGGCAAGGGCGGCATCTACAACGTCGTCACCAAGCGCGGCGCCTGCCGCGGCAAGCGCTCCAAGATTTCCTGGACGCAGGTGGAGACGGGCTCCTCGATCACCTGGAAGTACCCGAGCTGCATCCTGCAGGGCGACGACTCGGTGGGCGAGTTCTACTCGGTGGCCGTGACCAACAACTACCAGCAGGCCGACACCGGCACGAAGATGATCCACATCGGCAAGAACACGAAGTCCACGATCGTCTCCAAGGGGATCTCCGCGGGCCACGGCCAGAACACCTACCGCGGGATGGTGAAGATCCTCGGCAAGGCCGACGGCGCGCGCAACTACTCGCAGTGCGACTCGCTCCTGATCGGCGACCGCAGCGGCGCGCACACGTTCCCCTACATCGAGGTCAACAATTCCACTGCGCAGATGGAGCACGAGGCATCCACGTCGAAGATCGGCGAGGATCAGATTTTCTACTTCCAGCAGCGCGGCATCTCCCCGGAAGAGGCGGTCAACATGATCGTCAACGGCTTCTGCAAAGTCGTCTTCAAGGAGCTGCCGAGGGAGTTCGCCGTCGAGGCGCAGAAGCTGCTGGGGGTTTCGCTCGAAGTATCGGTGGGATAAAACGACGATGACGCCCCTTCTCGAAATCCAGAATCTCCATGCGAACGTCGCGGGCAACGAAATCCTGCGCGGCGTCGACCTGACCGTCCATCCGGGCGAGGTCCACGCGGTCATGGGACCGAACGGCTCGGGCAAGTCCACGCTCGCCCACGTGCTCGCCGGCCGGCCCGGCTACAACGTCACCGAGGGCAAGGTCCTCTACAAGGGCAATGACCTGCTCGCGATGGCCCCCGAACTGCGCGCCCGCGAGGGCGTCTTCCTCGCGTTCCAGTACCCGGTCGAGATCCCGGGAGTTTCGAACGTGTACTTCCTCAAGGCCGCCGTCAACGCCGTGCGCAAGCACCGCGGCCTGCCCGAGTACGACGCCATGGAGTTCCTCGCCCTCGTCAAGCAGAAGGCGAAGCTCGTCGAGATCGACGAGGACCTCGTCAAGCGCCCGGTCAACGAAGGCTTCTCGGGCGGCGAGAAGAAGCGCAACGAGATCTTCCAGATGGCGCTGCTCGAACCCTCGCTCGCGATCCTCGACGAGACGGACTCGGGCCTGGACATCGACGCGCTGCGCATCGTCGCGGGCGGCGTCAACCAGCTGCGCTCGGCCGACCGCTCGATGATCGTCGTGACGCACTACCAGCGCCTGCTCAACTACATCGTCCCCGACTTCCTCCACGTGCTCGTCGAGGGCCACATCGTCCGCTCGGGCGGCAAGGAGCTCGCCCTCGAGCTCGAGGAGAAGGGCTACGCCTGGCTCGAGAAGGAGCCGCCCGCGGTCGCCGCGGCCCGCTGATGGAAGCCGTCGCCGTGGACACGAGCTTTGCGCCGGAGCCGCTCGCGGTCCTTGGTACCGCCGCGTGGCTGACCGAGCTGCGCCGCGCTGCGTTCGCGCGCTTCGGGCAGCTCGGCTTCCCGACGCCGAAGAACGAAGACTGGCGCTACACGGGCGTGCAGGCGATCACGGGGACGAACTGGACGCGCGTCCGGCGGGAGCCCGAGTTGAAGTCCCTGCCTCCGGCAGGGGCCCGCGTACGGCGCCTCTCCGAGGCCCTGCGGGACGCAAAACCTTTCCTCGGGCAGATCGCGCGTTTCGACGCGAGCGCTTTCGCCGCACTGAACACGGCGCTGCTCGACGACGCCCTCGTGCTCGACATCGAGAAGGGCGCCATCCTAGCCGAGCCGATCCAGCTCGTCTTCCGCTCGGATGGAGCCGCGGGCCCGGAGGCGCAGTACCCGCGCGTCCTCATCCTCGCGGGTGAGCGCTCGCAGGCTTCGGTCGTCCAGACGTACGTCGGCCAGGGCCGCTATTTCACCAACGCCGTCACCGAGATCGAGCTCGGCGAAGGCGCGCTGCTCGAGCATTTCGTGCTCCAGCGCGAGAGCACGGCCGCCTGCCACGTCCACACGCTCGCGGCGCGCCAGAGCCGCGCAAGCCACTTCACGTCCCACAACCTCGCCTTCGGCGGCGCGCTGGCGCGCACCGACATCTCTGTCCTGCTCGACGCCGAGGGCGCCGAGTGCACGCTCAACGGCCTCTTCATCGGCCGGGGCGAGCAGCATCTCGACAACCACACGATCGTCGATCATGCAAAGCCGCGCTGTGTCAGCCGCGAGCTCTACAAGGGCATCCTCGACGACGCGGCGCGCGGCGTGTTCCACGGCAAGGTGATCGTGCGGCAGGACGCGCAGAAGACCGACGCCGTCCAGACGAACAAGAACCTGCTCCTCTCGCGCCGGGCACTCGTCAACTCCAC
This sequence comes from Acidobacteriota bacterium, assembly GCA_031360505.1. GTDB lineage: Bacteria > Acidobacteriota > Thermoanaerobaculia > UBA5066 > Gp7-AA6 > DAHUXD01. The sequence goes on along the minus strand of JANMBR010000207.1, from coordinate 1,266 downwards.
GCCGGCGCTCGAGATCCTGGCCGACGACGTCAAGTGCAAGCACGGCTCGACGACCGGACAGCTCGACGCCGCGGCCCTCTTCTACCTGCGCTCGCGCGGAATCGGAGAGGACGCCGCGCGCGCGATCCTGACGCAGGCGTTCGCCGCTGACATCGCCGAGCGGATCAAGATCCCGTCGCTGCGCGCGGAAGTCGAGCGCGAGCTCGGCGAGCGGCTCTCCGGCAGCGCCATAGAGGGCGCGCGATGAGCACGGCAGTGCGTGAAACAGGCGCCGCCTATGACGTCGCAGCCCTCCGGCAGGATTTTCCGATCCTCGCGACGAAGGTCTACGGCAAGCCGCTCGTCTACCTCGACAACGCCGCCTCGGCGCAGAAGCCGCTCGCCGTCATCAAGGCCGAGCGCGACGTCTACGAGAGGTGCTACGCCAACATCCACCGCGGGGTCCACTGGCTTTCGGTCCACGCGACCGACGCCTACGACGCCGCCCGCGTCAAGGCCCGAGCGTTCGTGAACGCCCGCGAGGCCCACGAGATCATCTTTTTGCGCGGCACGACCGAGGCCGTCAACCTCGTGGCGCAGACGTACGGACGCCAGAACGTCGGCGCGGGCGACGAGATCCTCATCACCGGCCTCGAGCATCACTCGAACATCGTGCCCTGGCAGATGCTCTGCGAGGAGAAGGGGGCGCGGCTGTCGGTGGTCCCCCTCGACGACACAGGCGACATCGACCTCGAGGTGTTCGAGCGGATGCTCACGCTCCGCACGAAGCTCGTCTCCGTGGCGCACCTTTCCAACGCCCTCGGCACTGTGTTGCCGGTCAGGCGCATCGCGGCGCTCGCGCACGCGCGCAGCATCCCGGTGTTCGTGGACGGCGCGCAGGCGGTCCCCCGCATGCCCGTGGACGTCCAGGACCTCGACTGCGATTTCTACGCCTTCTCGAGCCACAAGATCTACGGGCCGACGGGCGTTGGCGTCCTCTACGGCAAGACGGCGCTGCTCGAAGCGATGCCTCCCTGGCAGGGCGGCGGCGACATGATCCGCTCTGTCACCTTCGAGAAGACGACATACAACGCCCTGCCCTACAAGTTCGAGGCCGGCACGCCGAACATCGCCGGCGGAATCGCCTTCGGCGCGGCGCTCGATTACGTCTCGGGAATCGGGCTCGACCGGATCGCCGCGCACGAACACGACCTCCTCGCGTATGCGACTGCGCAGGTGTCGGCGATCGAGGGTCTGACCATCATCGGGACGGCCCGCGAGAAGGCC
>JANMBR010000193.1:0-19692 GCA_031360505.1 Acidobacteriota bacterium | reverse complement strand
CTCGGCCGCGCGCTTAGCCGCGGCCGCCGCGGCCGCCTCCTGCGCGAGGTTCTTCTGGGTGTCGCGGATCGCGGTCGAGGACAGAGAGAGGCTGCGGCGCGCGTAGTCCGTGCCGACCTTCTTGCTGCCGCCCTTGTACGAATTGGCGGCCTGAGCGAGCGTGATGCCTGCGTCGCGGACCGAATCCGGAGCGTACTTCTCGGCGCCCATCGCCCTGGCCTGGTCGAGGACGTGCTGCGCCTGAACGAGCTCGACCGGCTCGCTGCCCGTGTACTTCATCGAACCGATCTGCTGGTTGCCGAACTTCGGAGCTGGCACGAATTCGGAAAAAGTGATCGGGGTGCTCTTCACCTTCTTCGGTGCCGGGGCGACAGTCGTGAAGCAGATGAGGTCGGAAGGTTTGAGCACGAGGTTGTACGGCTCGGCCGTGACCATCAGGGCGAATTCCTTTTGGCCGGTGCGGTAGTTGCCGCTGCCGGAGGAGTCGAGAACGATCAGCTCCCCAAGGTTCTCCGCGTGTCCGTCGCGGGAAATGGCCCACACGACGTACGACGTCACGTCGCCGCCGAAGAGGATCGCGGGCGGAAGCTTCTTGTACTCGACTTCGACGGAGGCCTGTCCGCCCTTGAACTTCACCGAGGCCTCGGCCTCGGCGGGAGCGACCCGCGCGGTCGCCGTCATCTTGAGGTCGATGCCCGAGCTCTCCGGGAACTGGACCACGGAAATGGGCATGTCGGCGGCGGCCAGGGACAGCGAGGCCAGGCAGAAGGCCGCCAGGCCGCCGAGAAACTTCCGGAAAGTCTGGATGATCATGTTCGTGCTCCTCGAATACGGTTCGGGCAGTTGTTGAATATTCCGCGGGGCGCCAGACTATATTGTGGCTCGCGTGGGCGCGTCAATGCCGCAGAGGCGTTTCGTGTCAGGCTCCGTGCACTGCCCGCGCGTTCCATCGAGGAGGCGAAATGAGCGACCCGGTCGTCCTGCACCGTCTCCAGTTCGCGTTCACCATCATCTACCACTACCTCTTCCCGGTCCTGACGATGGGCCTGGCCTTTCTCATCGTCGTGATGAAGACCCTCGGCCTGCGCAAGGGCGGCGAGAGGTGGAACGACGCGGCGCGATTCTGGATCCGGATTTTCGGCATCAACTTCGCGGTCGGCGTGGTGACCGGCATCCCGATGGAGTTCCAGTTCGGGACCAACTGGGCGCGGTTTTCGCGCTATTCGGGCAACGTCATCGGCCACACGCTCGGGATGGAGGGCTTGTTCGCGTTCTTCCTCGAATCGTCTTTCCTGTCGCTGCTGGTGTGGGGAGAAAAGCGGCTGTCGCGGCGGGGCCACTTCCTGGCGGCGATCGCCCTGTTTCTCGGCAGCTGGCTCTCGGGATATTTCATCACCGCGACCAACGCCTTCATGCAGCACCCGGTGGGGTACGCGATCGGCCCGGACGGGATGCTGCGGCTGGCAGACTTCTGGGCTTTCCTCTTCAACGGGTGGGCGATTGCCCAGTACGCGCACAACATGGTCTCGACCGTCGTCACGGCTTCGTTCGTCGTCGCGGCGCTCGGCGCGTTCTACCTCCTCCAGGGCCGGCACCGCGAGCAGGCCGCGCTGTTCCTGCGCCTCGGAGTCATCTGCGGGCTCGCGTCGAGCGTCCTCGTCGCCTTTCCGACCGGCGACCGCCAGGCCAAGCTCGTGGCGCTGCACCAGCCGGCCGCGCTCGCCGCGATGGAGGGTCGTTTCCAGAGCGGCCCGGACGCGGAGCTCAACATCATCGGCCAGCCCGACGTGCGCGGCCGTCGTCTCGACAACGCCATCGCCATTCCCGGGGCCCTTTCCTTTCTGGCCTACGGTCATTTCTACAGCGACGTCCGCGGCCTCGACCAGTTTCCGGAGAAGGACTGGCCGGACCAGATCGCCCTGCTCTACTACGCGTTTCACATCATGGCGGGCCTCGGAACGATTCTCGCGGGAATCATGCTGGTGGCGGGCCTGCTCGCCTGGACCGGGCGGCTCGAAGGGAATCGCCCGATGCTCTGGATCCTGATGCTCTCATTCCCCTTCCCCTACATCGCCGTGATCGCGGGCTGGATGACGGCGGAGCTCGGACGTCAGCCGTGGCTCGTCTACGGGCTGCTCCGGACCGCGGACGGGACGAGCGCCACGGTGCACGCGGGGACGGCACTGTTCACCCTGATCGGTTTCTGCGGCCTATATCTCGTGCTCGGCGTCCTGTATCTCTTCCTGATCGCGCGGGAGATCGACCATGGGCCCGCGCATCCGAGTCACGTCGCGGAGGAGGTGGCTTCCCATGAATGAGATCTGGTACGCCATCGCGGCCTTCATGCTGACGGCCTATGTCGTGCTCGACGGCTACGACTTCGGGGCCGGCGCGCTGCACCTCTTCGTGGCGCGGACCGACACGCAGCGGCGCGAAGTGCTGGCCGCGATCGGACCCTTCTGGGACGGCAACGAGGTCTGGCTGCTGGCGGCTGGCGGTGCGCTCTTCGTCGGCTTCCCCCGGGTGCTCGCCTCGGGCCTCTCGGGCTTTTACTTCGCGATCTTCCTCGTTCTCTGGAGCCTGATTCTGCGCGGAATCTCGCTGGAGTTCCGCAGCCACGTCCACGACACGGTCTGGCGCCAGTCCTGGGATTTCTTCTTTTCTCTGGCAAGCGTGCTGCTGCCCGTTTTCCTCGGCGCCGCTCTCGGAAACCTGTTGCGCGGAGTGCCTCTGAACGCGGAGGGGTGGTTCGAGCTCGACCTCTTCACCGACTTCTCCGCTCGAGAGCCGGTCGGGATCCTCGATTGGTACACGGTGCTCGTGGGCGTCTTTGCCCTGGTGGCTCTGACGGCCCACGGCGGGACCTTCCTCGTCTGGAAAACGGGCGGCGCCGTCCAGGCGCGCAGCCGGACCGCCGCGCTGCGGCTGTACGGTGTCGCAGCGGCCCTGTGGCCGATCGTCACGATCGCCACCATGCGCGTCAACGCCGGTTTTCTGCCGTCGCTCTCCTCGCGCCCGCTCGCGTGGCTCCCGGCCGCCGCCGCGCTGGCCGGGCTCGTCGTGCTGTTCCGGAGTTTGCGCGGCAGGGGCGACTTCGCGGCGTTCCTCGGTTCCTGCACGTTCCTCGCCGGCCTTTCGATCACGGCGGCGGTGTGCGTGTTCCCGGTGATGCTCCGCGCGACCGGCGACCCCTCGCTGTCGCTGACCGCACGCAACGCGGGCGGGGACCCGGCGGGCTTGAAAACGGCGCTCGGCTGGTTTGTCGTCGGCCTGCCGCTCGTGGTCGCGTACTTCGTTCTCGTTCTCCGCATCCACCGCGGCAAGGCCGTCGCGGCCGCCGACGGGGAGGGCTATTGACGTGGACGGGCGAGCCCTCGCTCATCGGGCAGGGCCGGTGGTCTGGAACTCGCGTGCGGGGGTCGGGCTGACATCGACCCGAATGAGAAGATTCTTTCCGCCGCCCCAACGTTGACGAACCTCGCTGCTCTCTTCGCTCTCCATGAGCGAACCTTGCGCCGGGGTACGTGCCGTCGGCGCCGAGCCAGCTCGGACGGCTCCTCGCGTCGGTCGACAAGACTCTGGCGAATCTCGAGAAGCTCGACATCGGCAGGCTCTCCGACGGCCTCAACCGCACGCTCGATACGGCCGACGCCGCGTTAAAAAACCTGAACCAGCTCGACGTGAAGGGGATCTCGCAGAACACGAATCGGGCGATCGCGGACGCTTCCGCCGCTATCCTCGAGATCAAGGGCCTCGCGGAGGACGCCCGGGCGGACCTCAGGGGCATGAAGCTCGACGCGGTCGGCGCGGACGCCGCTCACCTCTTGACCGACCTCGACGCGCGGCTGGCCGCGCTCATCGACAAGCTATCGGGAATCGACGTGCGGTCTCTCAACGACACGCTGGCGGGAACGCGGGACGCGGCGCGGAGCCTGAACGAGGCCCTCGACCAGCTCAAGCGCTACCCGTCGGGGTTCCTGTTTGGCGGGGCGCCGCCGCCCGCCCCGGTTCTCGAGAAGGAGAAGAAGTGATGCCCCGCCCAGACTTCGATCCCCAGTTCGTGTCCGTGCGACGCTCGGCGCGGGGGTTCGCCCTCGCGGCCGCGCTTCTGGCCTGCGCCTGCGCTTCCAAGCTGCCGCGCACGCCGGAGACCTTCACGATCGATCCGCCGGCGCCGCGCCCGGCCCATGCAGCGACGGCGACGCGCGTGGTGTCCCTGCGCGGAGTCGAGGCGGCGCCAGCCTTCGCCGGCGCGGAGCTGGTGTATCGCGTCGGCGAGCACTCGATCGAGCGCGATCCGTACGCCAGCCTCGCCTCCCCGCCCGCCCGGATCGTGACCTCCGCCATCCGCGGGTACCTGCGGGACGCCGACGGCATCCGCGACGTGGTCGCGCCGGGGGAGGGGTTGCCGGTCGATGCCGAGATCGAGCCCGCCCTCAGCGAGCTCTATGGAGACTTCAGCAACCCGGCCGAGCCGGCGGCCGTTCTGTCCCTGCACTTCCGCGTCCTGGCCAGGGCGTCCGGCGCGGCGTCTGCGCGGGAGATCCTGTTGAGGACCTACACGAAGCGGATTGCGCTGTCGCAGCGGACGGCCGCGGCCGTCGTCGCGGCCTGGAATCGCGCCCTCGGCGAGATCATGGCGGCGTTTCTCACCGACCTCGACAGTGTCCTTGCTGCGCGTCCTTAGAATTCGGCGGCGCGTCGGCTAGACTCCGTCCGCCAATGGCCGAATCCGACAACGCCCCGGCGCCGCCGGGCCTGCCGCCCGACGACTCCCTCTGCTTTCCCGGCGGAAGCATGAGGTCCGCGATGGACGCGCTGCGAAGGCCCTTCGCGCCCGGCCTGCTCGCACTGGCGATCGCCTTTGCGGCGCCCGCGGAGCAGCTGATCGCGCCGGCGCCTGCTCCGACACCGACGGTGCAGGACGACGCCGCGGCGGACCCATACGGGCGCGAGACGCCGCAGGGGTGCTTTTTCGGATTCCTGAGGACGACCGATAAGGGCAGCTACGCGAACGCGGCGGAGTACTTGCAGATCCCGCCGTCGCTGCGCTCGCAGCGCGAACAGATCGCCGCGCAATTCCAGGAGGTCCTCGACCAGCGCTTCGTGTCGACCAGCCTCGAGCGGATCAGCGGCTCGCCACGGGGCGCGATCGAGGATGGCCTGCCGCCCAACGTGGAGCGGGTGGGCGAGATCCTGGGTCCGGATGGTTCCTTCGACGTGCTGCTCATCCGGCACGAGGCCGCCGGGGAGCCGCCGGTCTGGCTGATCTCGTGGGAGACGATCCGTGAAGCACGGCAGGTGTACGGGCAGCTCGGCGCGCCCGTCGTCGCCCGGCAGCTCCCGGATTTTCTCGTCCGGACGCGCATCGGGCCGCTCCGGCTCTGGCAGATTGCCGCGTTCCTGCTCCTGCTTCCGGTCCTGTACGGTCTGTCGTGGCTGCTGGTCCGGGGTAGTTTCGCGCTCGTCCGCCGGGCGCGCCGGGAACCGGAGACGGGGCCGACGGGGGAGTGGGCGGCCTCGGCCCGCAGTCCCGCTACCCTCCTCATCGCGCTGCTGCTCCATCGGATCGCCGTGTTCTGGCTCGGGATCCCCGTCATGTACCGGGTCTACTACAACCGGTTTCTCTACGTCCTTCTGCTTCTCATCCTGTTGTGGATGCTGCTGCGGATCGTAAACGTCGTCGATCGTCATCTGCTGCGGCGGGTGATGCCGGCGGGACGGACGACCGGCGGCCCGTCCCTGTCGCTCGTGCGCCGGGCGCTGCGGGGCGTCGCATTCGTTCTGGTCGTGCTGCTCGCACTTCCGGTCTTCGGCGTCAACGTGACGGCCACGCTGGCGGGCCTCGGCATCGGCGGCCTGGTGCTCGCCTTTGCGGCGCAGAAGAGTCTCGAAAACGTGTTCGGGGGATTCGCGATCCTGGCGGACCGGCCTCTCTCGGTCGGCGACACCTGCCGGATCGGCGGTCAGCTCGGCGAAGTCGAGGACATCACGCTCTGGGCCACGCGGCTGCGCACCAATGAACGCACGGTGGTGAGCATTCCCAACGGCGCTGTCATGACGGGCCAGATCGAGAACCTGACGCGGCGCGACAAGTTCTGGTTTCATCCGACCGTAGGCCTTGCCTATGAGACGACGGCGGCGCAAATGAGCGCGGTCCTCGCGCAGCTGCGCGCGCTGCTGGCGGCGGACCCGCGCGTCGAGACGCAGGGGTCGCGCGTGCGGTTTGCGCGCCTCGGCGACTCGTCGCTCGACATCGACGTGTTCGCATACGTCCGCGTGGATACCTACACCGAGTTCCTGGCCGTGCAGGAAGATCTGCTGCTGCAGGTGCTCCAGATCGTGGAGGCGTCCGGGACCTCGGTGGCTTTCCCGTCTCATACCGTCTACCTGCGCGCCGACGAGGCCGCGGCCACGCTGAAGAAGAGCGGGCCGCCGGAGTGAGGGCCGCCATGCGGATTCTGGCCGGAGCGCTCGCGGCGCTTCTCGGGCCGGGCGGGATCGCGCGCGCCGAGGCGTTCGCGGCCTTCACGCCGGCGGCGCGGGGCAGCGGTTTCACGGAGTCGTTCGACCGCGCGCTCGAGGCCGAGCGCCTGCCCGTCATCACGCTCGACGGCGCGGCGGCCGGGGCGGGCGAGGATGACCCGGCGTCGGTCCCGGAGGGCAAGCATCCGCACACGTTCTGGATCGGTGTCGTCTCCGTCGTCACGGTCGCGGGCTCGGCGTACAACTCCTTTTCGGACGGGAAGAGCCAGAAATGGCACTTCACCAACGAGGGATGGTTCGGGCAGAACACGTACGCCGGAGGCGGCGACAAGGCGTCCCACTTCGTGTCCTACTACATCGTGGGCAAGCTCCTGTCCGAGGTGAACGAGGAGCTCGGCATGCGCAAGGACAGCGCGGCCCTGCTCGGGGCCGGCGTTTCGGCGTTCGCGGGCCTGGTGACCGAGATCGGGGACGGGCGGGGCAGGTACGGGTTCTCGTACGAGGACTTCGTCCTAGACGGGCTCGGCGCCGCCACGTCGCTCGCCATCACGCACTACGGCCTCGACGATCTCATCGGGTTCCGGGCAGGTCTGGTTCCGGCGCCGGCGGCCGTCTGCTGTCCCTTCGGCGGCACGGGCAAGGACTACACGCAGGAGATCTACACGGGCGATTTGAAGATCGCCGGGCTCGGCGCGCGCGCGAAGTTCGATCCCGGCCCCGCGCGCTTCCTGCTGTTCTCGATGTCATATTCCGCCAAGGGCTACCCCTACTCGGACCCCCTGGTGCGCCAGCGCCAGATCGGCCTTGAGGTCGGCTTGAACTTTGGCGAGATCCTGAAGGTGATCGGCGTGCCGAAGGACCAGTGGTGGGGCAAGATCCTGTACCTTGGTTTCGACGTGCTGCGATTTCCGTACACGCAGATCGGCATGTATTACGACCTGAACAACGGCAAGTGGCATGGCCCGGGAATCGGCGACAGTTTTCCCGGAGGCGGGCGGTGACGACGCCCTTCCGGCGCACGCTGCGGGTCGTCTATCCGTTGAAGGAGGGCCGCATCGCCCTGCGCACGGAAGAGGACTGGGAAAAGGACATCGAGCCCGACGAAGCGCCCGATGGCGGCCACACGTTCAAGTTCACGGTCGAGTCCGAGAAGCCGTTCCTCTATTTCAAACCCGTGCTGCATGTCGGGGACGACCTCTTCTGGACCCCCGGCGCGAACCGGCTCGTCCTCATGACCGAGCCCGACACGCGGCAGGTCTACCCGCACTTTCGCTCCTCGGGCGGCGGCCGATTTTCGCCGCCGATCGAGTTCGACTCGACGCGCCTCGGCCGTCGCCACCGGATCCGCGTCTACCTGCCACCCGGGTACAGCGAGAACACGCTCAAGCGCTACGCCGTGCTCTACATGCAGGACGGGCAGAACCTGTTCTTTCCGGATGAGGCCTTCCTCGGCAACGACTGGCACGTGGATGAGACCGTCGGCGTGCTCGACACGATGAGCGCGGTCGACGACTTCATCGTCGTGGGCGTTTACTCGAAGGATCGCTTCGCCGAGTACACGAAGCCGGGGTACGAGACGTATGGAAGCTCGCTCGTCGGCGAGGTCAAGCCCCGCATCGACCAGGACTTCCGCACGCTGCCGGGGCCGCTCAACACCTGGCTCATCGGCTCGTCGCTCGGGGGCGTGGTGTCGTTTTACCTCGCGTGGGAGTGGCCGGACGTCTTCGGCCGCGCCGGATGCCTCTCGAGCACGTTCGGGTACCGCGACGACCTGCTCGAGCGCGTGCTGTCCGAGGAAAAGCGCGACGTCGCGTTCTATCTCGACAGCGGGTGGCCCGAGGACAACTACGAGGTGACGGTCTCGATGGCCATGGCCCTCGTGTCGCGCGGATGGGAGTTCGGGCGGGATCTCATGCACTTCGCGTTCCCGCTGGCCGAGCACGACGAGGTGGCGTGGGGCCTGCGCCTGCACCTGCCGCTCCAGCTCTTCAGCGGCATCGTGCGCAAGGCGTCGACGGCCCTCGTGGCGGCGCGAGGCGCTCACCCGATGTAGTCGCCCGGGCGGGGCAAGCCCCGCCCCTACGACACGCTCGGAATCCCCGGTGCCGTAGGGGCGGCCCTTGGGCCGCCCGCGAATCAGCCGAGTTCGTCCAAGAGCTTCGCCACGAGTCCCGTCCAGCCGGTCTGGTGGCTCGCGCCGAGGCCGGCGCCGGTGTCTCCGTGGAAGTATTCGTGGAAGAGGATGAGGCCCTTCCAGTGCGGGTCGGTCTGGAACGGTTCGTAGCCGCCGAAGACCGGGCGGCGCCCCGCGGCGTCGGGCACGAAGATGCGCGAGAGGCGGCGCGCGAGCTCGCGCGAGACCTCGTGCAGGTTCATCATCTGTCCCGAGCCCGTGGGGCACTCGACCTGGAAGGAGTCGCCGAAGTAGAGGTGGTACCGCTTGAGCGACTCGAGGATCAGGTAGTTGAGCGGAAACCAGACGGGGCCCCGCCAGTTCGAATTTCCCCCGAAGAGCTGCGTGCGCGACTCCCCGGGCTCGTACTCGAGGTGAAATTCCTGGCCGCGCGCGTTTGCGGAATACGGGTGGTCCTGGTGGTACCGGGACACCGAGCGGATGCCGAAGGGCGAGAGGAACTCCGACTCGTCGAGCATGTACTTCAGGACCCGGGTCAGCTGTTCGGGCCGCACGACCGACATGAGGAGCCGTTCGTCCGCGCCGTGCTGCGTCATCGAGGCGCACGCCGAAGTCAGGTCCTGCCGGTGAGCGAAGAACCACTCCATGCGGCGCTTGAAGGCCGGAAAGCGGTTGATGATCTTCGAATCGCCCGTGGTGACCGCGGTCAGTGGCAGCAGGCCCACGAGCGACCGGACGCGGATGGGGATCTGGCGCCCGTCGGCGTGGTGGATCTCGTCGTAGAAGAATCCGTCCTGTTCGTCCCAGAGGCCCAGCGTGGGGGAGTCCGGCCGCTGGATGGCGTGGGCGATGTACACGAAGTGCTCCCAGAACTTGGAGGCGACGTCCTCGTAGACGGGGTCTTCGCTGGCGAGCTCGAGGGCCATGCCGAGCAGGTTCAGGCAGTACATCGCCATCCAGCTCGTGCCGTCGGCCTGGCTCAGCACCCAACCCTCCGGGAGCTTCATGTTGCGATCGAAGATTCCGATGTTGTCGAGTCCCAGGAAGCCGCCCTGGAAGATGTTGTTTCCGAGCGCGTCCTTGCGGTTGACCCACCAGTCGAAGTTCAGGAGCAGCTTGTGGAAGACGCGCTCGAGGAACATCCGGTCGCCCTTGCCCGTCTTCGCCCGCTCGATCTGGAAGACGCGCAGCGCCGCCCAGGCATGCACGGGAGGGTTGACGTCGCCGAAGTTCCACTCGTAGGCCGGGATCTGTCCGTTCGGGTGCATGTACCACTCGCGCAGCATCAGGACGAGCTGGTCCTTGGCGAACTGCGCATCCACGAGCGAGAGCACGACGCAGTGGAACGCGAGGTCCCACGCGGCGAACCAGGGGAACTCCCACTTGTCCGGCATCGACAGGATGTCGGCGTTGAAGACGTGGCGCCAGTCACTGTTGCGGCCGTTCCTGCGTCCGGGGGGCGGGGGTGGCTGCAGGGGATCCCCGTCGAGCCAGCGCCGCACGTCGTACTTGTAGAACTGCTTGGACCAGAGCATCCCCGCGAAGGCCTGCCGCATCACGTTCTTCTCTTCGGCCGGCAGGGTCGCGGGGATCACTGCGGAGTAGAACTCGCCCGCCTCCTTGCGTCGCAGCGCCAGGACGCGATCGAACTCCTCCCCGAGCGGGTCGCCCGCGGCCGGCTCGACGTCGGTCAGCCGCAGCCGAACGCGCGCGCTCGAGCCCGCGGGGATCTCCAGCCGGTGGCGCGCCGCGGCCTTCGTGCCCCGGCGGGCCGGGTTGACGGCGGCCGCGTTGCCCCGGATCACGTACTCGTGGAAGGCGTCCTTGACGTAGGGCGAGGCGTTGGGAGTGCCGAAGACGCGCTCGGCGTTGGTCTCGTTTTCGGTGAAGAGCAGCTCGGCGTCGTTCGCGACGTGCAGGAAGCGGCGTCCGAGGTAGCCCTCCTCGAGCGAGATTATGGACTTCCCGTCTTCGCGGGCATCGGCGGCGGCGATCGGCCGCTTGCGGTTCGGCCTCCACGACCACGTGTTGCGGAACCAGACGGTGGGGAGCAGGTCCAGCGTCGCCGCGTCCGGGCCGCGGTTCGCGACCGTGATCTCGATGAGGACGTCTTCGGGGCCGGCCTTCGCGTACTCGACGAACACGTCGAAATAACGGCTGTCGGCGAAGATGCCCGTGTCGAGCAGCTCGTACTCGGCCTCCTCAATCGTGCGCCGGCGGTTCTCCTCGATGAGCTGCCGGTACGGGTACTCCGCCTGCGGGTACTTGTACAGGTACTTCATGTAGGAGTGCGTGGGCGTCGAGTCGAGGTAGAACCAGTACTCCTTGACGTCCTCGCCGTGGTTGCCCTCGGCGTTCGTCAGGCCGAAGGGGCGTTCCTTCAGGATCGGGTCCTTCCCGTTCCAGAGCGCAATCGCGAAGCAAACGAGCTGATGCCGGTCCGAGATCCCGCCCAGGCCGTCTTCGTTCCAGCGGTACGCCCGCGAGCGCGCGTGGTCGTGGGGAAAGGAGTCCCACGCGGCGCCGTCCGCGCTGTAGTCCTCGCGGACGGTGCCCCAGGCCCGCTCCGAAAGGTACGGGCCCCAGCGGTTCCAGTGTGTGCGGCGACTGTCGTTGTCGGCCAGCCGCCGGCCCTCCGCAGTCTCCGCGGGCTTCAACGTCACGCCTCTTTCTTCGGGTCGTGCCAGCCCTCGGAATCTCCAGTCAGGCCAATCGCCTCGACGGGCCCCCAGGTCCCGGCCTTGTACGGGTGGACGGGCGTCGCGTTGTCGAGGATCGGGTCGACGATGGCCCAGGCCGCCTCGACCGCGTCCTCGCGCACGAAGAGGGTGGGATCGCCCTTCATGGCGTCGGTGAGGAGTCGCTCGTAGGCATCCACCTCATCCTTGCCGGCGTCGCGCACGGCCATGAGCTCGGTCGGGAGCGAGCCCGGCTCGGTGCCGGGCTTCTTGACGCGCGCCCCGAGCGAGATGGAGATCTTCGGCCCGAGGCGGAATCGGAAGTAGTTGCTCTCTTCGGGCGAGAGGTGCGACAGGGGCGGGCGCTTCAGGTCCACGATGACCTCGGTCGCAGTCAGCGGCAGCGATTTCCCGGCGCGAATGAAGAACGGCACGCCGGCCCAGCGCCAGGAGTCCACCTCGAGGCGCACGGCGGCGAAGGTCTCCACGGTCGAGGCCGTCGCCACGCCCGGTTCCTTGAGGTAGCCGTCGAACTGGCCGCGCACGACGTCGGCGGGCTCCAAGGGCTTGATGGCGCGGAACACCTTCACCTGCTCGTCGCGGATCCGGTCCGCGTCGATCGAGATGGGCGGCTCCATCGCGAGGTAGCCCACGACCTGCAGGAGGTGATTCTGGATGACGTCGCGGATCGCGCCGGTCTCGTCGTAGAACTTGCCGCGCCCCTGCACGCCGAACTCCTCGGCCATCGTGATCTGCACGCAGTCCACGTAGTTGCGATTCCAGATCGGCTCGAGGAACGTGTTCGCGAAGCGGAAGTAGAGCAGGTTCTCGACGGCTTCCTTGCCGAGGTAGTGGTCGATTCGGAACACCGACGACTCCGGAAAGACCGTGTGGAGGGTCTTGTTGAGCGCGGTCGCGGTGGCGTAGTTGTGGCCGAACGGCTTCTCGATGACGACGCGCGCGCCTTCCGCGCAGCCGGACTTGCCGAGCTGCTCGATGACGGTGCCGAAGAGGCTCGGCGGGATGGCGAGGTAATGGGTCGGATGCTTCGCCGCGCCGAGCGCCTTGCGCAGGGCCGCGAACGTGGCCGGGTCGCCGTAGTCGCCGTCGATGTACTGGAGCTGAGCGGCGAGCTTGCCGAAGGCCGCCTCGTCCACGCCGCCGCCATACTCCTTGAGGCTCGCGCGGGCCCGCTCGCGCAGCTGCTCAATCCCCCAGTCCGATTTCGCGACGCCGATGACCGGCACCGCGAGGTCACCGCGCTTGATCATGCCCTGGAGCGACGGGAAGATCTTCTTGTACGCGAGGTCGCCGGTGGCGCCGAAGAAGACGAGCGCGTCGGCGGCGACGGGCTTGCCCCCCGCCTCAGTGGACGCCATAGTGGTTCTCCTTGCCCTTCCAGAGCGCGAGGCCTCCGAGCAGGCCCTCCTCGTTGGAAACGACCATGACGTGGGGGGGCAGATCGACCTCGATCCTCTGGGCGTTGCCGCCCCCGATATAGAGGCGGTCGAAGTTGAAGAGCGCCGAAAGCGACGCGATGGCCTTCAGGACCCGCTTGTTCCACTTCTTCTTGCCGGCCTTCTTCATGGCCTTGTTCCCGAGCTCCTCCTCGTAGGTCTTCGCGTTCCAGCCCGCGTGGTGGCCGAGCTGGACGTTGGGCACGAGGAGCCCGTCCACGAAGAGCGCCGAGCCGAATCCCGTGCCGAGCGTGATGACGAGCTCCACGCCCTCTCCCTTGACCGCGCCGAGGCCCTGGACGTCGGCGTCGTTGGCGGCCCGCACGGACTTGCCGAGCTCCTTGGTGAGCATCCGGTCGATGTTCACGCCGACCCAGTCGGGGTGGAGGTTGTGCGCCGTCTCGACGACGCCCCGACGCACGACGCCCGGAAAGCCGACGGAGACGCGGTCGTACTTGACCCGCTGTTTCGCGAGCGCGAGGATCGCCTTGATGACGGCCCGCGGTGTCGCGGGACGGGGCGTGTCCACGCGCAGGCGTTCGCCCAGGCGCTTGCCGTCGGATCCGACCACGAGGGTCTTGATGCCCGTGCCGCCGATGTCGATGCAGAGGGTGTTCGGATTGGCTGTTTGAGCGGCGCTCGACGCGCTGACGGGAGCGGGGGGCCGTTTCGAGTTCGTCATCCTGACTCTCCGATCGGTAGAGCGGCGGTTGCTCCGCTAGTCTTTCTTCTCGACGTGCCCGCCGAACTCGAAGCGCATGGCCGACATCAGCTTGTCCGCGAAGTTGGCCTCGCCCCGCGACGCGAAGCGTTCATAGAGCGCAGCAGTCAGGACCTCGGCGGGAACGCTCTCGTCGATGGCGGCCATGATCGTCCAGCGCCCTTCGCCCGAGTCGGAGACGCGGCCCGAGAAGTTCGCGAGCTCCGGCGACTTCAGGAGCGCGATGGCCGTGAGGTCCAGCAGCCACGAGGCGATGACGCTCCCGCGCCGCCAGACCTCGGTGACGTCGGGCAGGTTCAGGTCGTACTGGTAGTGCTCAGGGTTGCGCAGCGGCGTCGTCTCGGCGTCCACCGTGCGTCCGGTCTTGCCGACGTTGGCGTGCTTCAGGATGTTCAACCCTTCGGCGTACGCCGCCATGATCCCGTACTCGATGCCGTTGTGGACCATCTTCACGAAGTGGCCGGCCCCCGAGGGGCCGCAGTGCAGGTAGCCCTCCTCGGCGGTCCCGGCGACTTTCTCTCGTCCGGGAGTGCGGGGGATCTCGTTGCCGCGGCCGGGGGCGATCGTCTTGAAGATCGGGTCGAGCCGCTGGACCGCTTCCAGGTCGCCGCCGATCATCATGCAGTAGCCGCGCTCGAGGCCCCAGACGCCGCCCGAGGTGCCGACGTCCACGTAGTGGATGCCCTTCGAGCGCAGGTCGGTCTGCCGGCGGATGTCGTCGATGTAGTAGGAGTTGCCGCCGTCGATGATCGTGTCGTCCTTCTGCATCTTTGGCGCGAGGTCCGCGAGCGTGCCGTCCACCGCGGCGGCGGGGAGCATGAGCCACGCCGCGCGCGGCGGTTTCAATTTTGCGACGAAGTCATCGAGCGAGGTCGCGCCGACGGCGCCCTCCTTGGCCAGCGCCGCGATCGCCTCCGCGCTGCGGTCGTACACGACGCAAGTGTGGCCGTTCTTCATCAGGCGTCGGACCATGTTGGCGCCCATGCGGCCGAGGCCGATCATTCCGAGCTGCATTGCTGTCTCCCTTTCGAGGGTGGGGCAGGAATTCTGTCACGCGCCGACGCCCGGAAAAAAGAGCCGTGAGAGGATGGCCGCGGCCGTATGGCCGTGAAGGGGAGGGGCCGATGAAGGTGGGTGCAAAGGCGGTGTTCATTGCTGCGGCGGTCGTGGCGGCCGGGATCGCGGCCTGCGCGACGACGGCGACGACGAAGACGAAGGTGGGCTGGGACCAGCACGCCGACTTCGCGAAGTACAAGAACTGAGCCTGGAAGCCCGACGGCTCGATTCCCGATCCCACCTGGGCCAAGCGCTGCCAGGACGTCCTCTCCGACCAGCTCGCAAACGACGGCCTCATGCAGGTCAACCTCGACCAGACCCCGGACCTCTGGGCGGTGGTACGACCAGTGGAAGGTCGCCTTTGCGGAACAACGTGCGCACGGCTTCGACGTCTGGCAGGATCCCTTTGTCGTATTGCGTGTCCCGAAACTGTTCAACCTCCGTTCCGATCCGTTCGAGATCGGGGACCATGAAGGCATGGACTACGACCACTGGCGGATCGAGCACGTCTTTGTGGTGATGCCGGCGCAAGAGTACGTCGGGAAGTTTCTCGGGACATTCAGAGAGTTCCCGCCGCGCCAGAAGGGCGGAAGTTTCTCGCTCGACCGGGTGCTGGAGTCGCTCAAGCCGAGCTCGGATTAGTCAACTCTCGGTCGCCGCTCTCGTCGCGGGCGGGGGCGGCGATCGTCTCTGGACGACCCCTCCCCGCGCGTGCTCGAGAGGTTCCGCGGAGTCGGAGTTGACAAGACCATTAACTTGGTCAACTATATAGTCATGAAGAAGGTCAATGTCCACGAGGCGAAGGCCGGCCTGTCCGCTTTGCTCGACCTCGTCCAGAAGGGGCAGACAGTCCTGATCTGCAAGCGCAACGTGCCCGCGGCCGAGCTGCGGCCGATCGCCCGACCGCGACGCGCTCGCCGGCCCGTTGGCCTTGCAAGAGGAGTCCGAGTCCCGCCTGCATTTTTCGAGCCTCTGCCCGCGGAGGTGCTCAGCGGCTTCGAGGGGCGGTGAGCCTTGCGTCTTCTCCTCGACACGTGCAGTTTTCTCTGGATCGCCGGCGGCGCTCCCGAGCTCTCCGCCCGGGCCAGGGAAGCCTTCGAGGACCCGGCCAACGATGTCTTCCTGAGCGCCGCCTCGGCATGGGAGATCGCCATCAAGCACAGGATGGGAAGGCTGCCGCTTCCCGAGCCGCCCGAGACATTTGTGCCGGGGAACCGGGAGGCGCATGGGATCGAGCCCCTCGGCCTCGATGAGCCTGCGGCTCTGCGCGTTGCCAGGCTTCCCGATCTGCACCGGGACCCGTTTGACAGGATCCTCGTTGCGCAGGCGATCGAGGAGAGCCTCGTGCTGCTGACGCCCGACGAAGCGATCCGTCAATACGCCGTGCGAACCCTCTGGTAGCGACCGGGCGTTACGGCCGGCGGGCGCCTCCGCCGGACGGACGCGAAGTCTGGCGTGTGCTGGCGCCGCTGCGCGAGCTGTTGCCCCAGTTGTTCTGGCTGCGCGAAGCGCCGCCGTTGGACTGGAAGCTGTCGTAGCGTTGCTGGCCGGTCGAGCGGGCCGAGCTCTCCTTCGATAGCTGCTGCGTCTTTGCCTGGTCGTTGACGTTCGACCAGCTGTTGGAGCTCGAGCCCTTTTCCTGCCAGCCGTCGCCGGTGTTCTTGTAGACGTTGCCATCCTTGGTCGCGTAGTAGTCGCCGCTCGACGTCTTGCCGACGGCCGTGTCGCCGACCCGCGCGGCGCTGCCGCCGTTGGAGCTCGAAACGCCCCCGACCTTCGTCGTATTGCCGGTGTTCGGGTTGTAGACCTTCGCCTGTCCGGCGGAGACCGAGTTCCCGGTGTAGGCGTTGCCGACCGTGCCGCCCCGGCCGACGGCGGTGGCGCCGGTTTTGTATTCGTCACGGCACCGCGGGCGCCGGTCGCGTAATTTCCGGTGTAGACGTTGCCCACCGAGCCGCGCTGGCCGGCGGCGAGATTTCCCGTCTTCGAGTTGTAGGCCGCGCCCGACTGGCCGTGCCATGCGTTGCCCGTCCACGCGTTGTAGCCGCCGCCGGAACGCGAGACGCCGCTCGCGGCGCCCCAGGAATGGTAGACGTTGCCCGTGGACCAGCGCGCGTAGCCGGGTCCCCAGACCGCGCCTCCGTGCGGGCCCCACGCTGCGCCGTAGTAGCCGCCGTGCCATCCGCCGTACCACCCGCCCCACGCGCCGCCCCAGCCCCAGCCGCCCCAGCCCCAGCCCCAGCCCCAGCCCCAGCCCACGCCGATCGTGACGTGTCCCCAACCCCAGCCGCAGCCATAGCCGAAGCCGTAGGCCCAGCCCGTCCAGGGCGAATAGCCGATCGCAAGGCCGAAGCCATACGTCACCGGCGGTCCATACCAGTACGTCCCGATCCACGGCGTGTAGTAATAGCCGGTGCCGTAGACGACGACTCCGTTGTAGATGATCGCGCCCTGGTAGCCGGGCGTATAGCCGACATAGACCACGGTCGGCGTTGCGTCATACACCCGGACGTACGTCACGTTGTAGACCGGGGAGGACGGTGGGATCGAGGGGCACGGATGTCGCGACCGCCCACGGGCCCGCGGCCGTCACCCCGACGAACCAGACGCCGTTCTGGCACAGGTAGTACGCGCTCGGTGTCACCATGATGATTGGCGACGAAGCGTTGACCACGTACTGGAGCGAAGTCCCCTCGATCGCCTTCAACTGCGCCTGCCCGTCTACGGTGACGGGCTGCGGCTTCACCTTCGCGATCTCGACCGCCGAGGTCTGCGGGATGCTGTTCGAGACGACGGCCTCCTGCGCCTGTTGTGTGCCGGGGACGGACGCCTTCACGTTTTCCATCGGGCTATCGTCGGGAATCGAACCGAAGTCCTTCGGCAGGCCGTCGAACGGCACATAAGCCCAGGGCCCTTCGGGCCCCGGAGCGCTGAACCAGCGGCCGGAGACGAGCACGTAGCTCTTCTGGTCGGCGATGCTCTTGAACACCCGACCGGTGGTGTTCTTGACGTAGAGCAGCTGTGTCCCGTCGACCGGCACGTAGTTGGGCTGGCCGTCCGTGACGATGAGCTCGGTCGGCGAGGTGGCCGTATAGATGACCGGGATGGGCCCGGTTTTCAGGGTGGGCTGTTTGACGTCCTTCGCTTCGGGATCGTCGGGGGTTCCGCCCGTGAGCGGGTCCCCGGCTTTCGCGTCGAGGATCTGCTTCAAAGCCTTTTCGAGAGACGCCGGGGGTGTTGCGGCGATCGCCCACGGTGCGATCCGTTCGACGTCTGCTACGGGTACACGACCAGCATTTACGGATACCCGGACATCACCGGCGGTGTGACGCTGCGGTTCTAGTCCATCGGCCATTGACGGGACGCTCGCGTCCTGCGCTGCGTGACCCGGTTATAGACTTCCAATCCGCGGGCCGCCGAAGGAGCAAGGCATGAGCGTCAGTCCCCTCGCGGGAAAGCCCGCGGATCCGTCGATCCTCGTCGACGTGGCGAAGCTCGTCACGGCGTACTACACGGGTCAGCCGGATCCGTCGGTGCCTACCCAGCGCGTCGCCTTCGGGACGTCGGGGCACCGCGGTTGCTCGTTCGACAACTCGTTCAACGAGGCCCACATCCTCGCGATCACGCAGGCGATCTCTCTCTACCGCAAAGGGCAGGGGACCGACGGGCCGCTCTTTCTCGGCATCGACACGCACGCGCTGTCGGAGCCGGCCTTCGCGAGCGCGCTCGAGGTCCTGGCGGGAAACGGTGTCGACGTCCGGGTGGACGCCGCGGGCGGCTATACGCCGACCCCCGTTATTTCCCACGCGATCCTGACGTACAACCGCGGCCGCCGTGACGGGCTGGCCGATGGGATCGTGGTGACGCCGTCCCATAACCCGCCGCGCTACGGGGGATTCAAGTACAACCCGGTCAACGGCGGCCCCGCGGACACCGACGTCACGAAGTGGATCGAGGACCGGGCCAATGCCTTCATGGCCGACGGGCTCAAGGAGGTCCGGCGGATGCCCTTCGCGCGCGCCCGCAAGGCGTCCACGACGCGGCCCCATGATTACCTCGGCGCCTACGTCGGCGATCTCGGTGCGGTGGTGGACCTCGAGATCGTGAAATCGAGCTGCGTCCACCTCGGCGTGGATCCTCTGGGCGGGGCGAGCGTCGCGTACTGGGACGCCATCGCCGAGCGCTACGGGTTGAACCTCGAGGTCGTCAATCCCGCCGTCGACGCCACGTTCCGCTTCATGACCGTGGACTGGGACGGCCAGATCCGCATGGACCCGTCGTCACCCTACGCCATGGCGCGGATGGTCGAGCTCAAGGACCGCTTCGACGTCGCGTTCGCCTGCGACACGGACGCGGACCGGCATGGCATCGTGAGCCACAGCCAGGGGCTTCTCGAGCCGAATCACTTCCTCTCGGCTGCGATCGCGTACCTCTTCGCCAATCGACCGGCCTGGCCGGTCTCGGCGGCGGTGGGCAAAACCCTCGTCTCGAGCAGCATGATCGACCGCGTCGCGGCGCGGTTGGGCCGAAGGCTCATCGAAATGCCGGTCGGCTTCAAGTGGTTCGTCGAAGGGCTCATCGACGGATCCATCGGCTTCTGCGGCGAGGAGAGCTCGGGCGCGACCTTCCTGCGCAGGGACGGCGCGGTGTGGACGACGGACAAGGACGGGCTGGTTCCGGACCTGCTCGCTGCCGAGATGACCGCGCGGACCGGGAAGGACCCGGGCGAGCTCTTCCAGCAATTGGCAGCCGAATTTGGCACGCCCTATTCCACGCGCGTCGACGCCGCGGCCAGCCCGGAGCAGAAGGAAAAGCTCAGGAAGCTCTCGCCCGAATCGGTCAGGGCGACGACTCTGGCCGGCGAGCCGATCACGGCGAAGCTGACCCGGGCGCCGGGCAACGACGCCCCGATCGGCGGGCTCAAGGTCATGGCGGCGAACGGGTGGTTCGCGGCGCGCCCCTCGGGAACCGAAAACATTTACAAGATCTACGCCGAAAGCTTCCGCGATAGCGCGCACCTGGACGCCATCCTCGCGGAAGCTCAGCAGATCGTGAAGGAGGCCCTGGCTGGGGCCGCGACCGGCCTATGATTCCGCTGTCAAGCGAAACGGGAAGGGGAGATCCATGAAAGCAACCCAGAAACTGCACGACGTCGGACAG